>JANQUV010000025.1:0-648 GCA_030730585.1 Haliea sp. | reverse complement strand
GCACAGCCTCGCCGCCGCATTGGATAGCCTGCGCCCGACGGACTCTTTCAACATTATTGCCTTTGATCACGACTATCGCTCGCTGTTTGCGGCAGCGCAGCCCGCGTCGCCCAATGCGCTGCGCCAGGCTCGCCGGTTTGTTGGCAAGCTGGTGGCCGGCGGTGGCACAGAAATGCTGCCGCCACTGCAGCACGCGCTCGCTCAGGTCGTGGCTCGGCGCCGGGAGCAGGGCGAGTGGCAGGGTGAAGGGGGGAGTGAGGGGCGGGCAGAAGCGGGCGAGCGCTTGCGGCAAGTCGTGTTCCTGACCGATGGTGCGGTAGGTAATGAACAGGCAATTATTGACATGATTGCGGCACAGGTGGGCTCTTCTCGTCTGTTCACGGTGGGCATTGGCTCCGCTCCCAACAGCTGGTTCCTGCGCAAGGCCGCCCAGCTGGGGCGTGGGAGGCACCTGCATATCGGCGACACGAGTGAGGTCAGCGAGCGCATTGAGTCTTTGCAAGATCTGCGCTACACCGGTGTTTCTGAGGGTATCGTGCGGGCCAGCGCCCTGGCAGTGGCGTTGCAACACCAACTGCTCAGCCCCTACACGAGTTTTGTTGCAGTCGAGGAGCAAATATCACGGCCTGCTGCCGTCCCGCTGCGGCC
>JANQUV010000024.1 GCA_030730585.1 Haliea sp. | reverse complement strand
CGTTGCTGGAATTCCGCCATAATCAACATATACAGCTCTTTGCCGAGGTAGGCATCCTCCACATCATGCTCGATGCTCGGATTGTCGTTGACCTCCATAACATACACTTGCTTGCCTTTTTGTTTGATATCCACCCCGTAAAGGCCCTTACCTACCACTCGGCACGCTTTCAACGCGGCATCCAGCACCAGCTTCGGCACTTCGAATGTAGGCAGCGTTTCATAGCCGCCGGAAGCGAAGCGCTTGGCACCGTGGTTGTAGATCTGCCAATGATCTCGCGCCATGTGGTAACGGCAAGCGTAAATGGCACGGCCGGCAAGCACGCCCACTCGCCAGTCAAAATCGGTGTACATATACTCCTGCACCAGCACCAGGGCCGTATCACTGAGCAGCTCATGCAAGCGCTGGGCAAGTTCAGTGCGGTTGGTTACCTTGTAAATACCTTTGGAGAAAGCGCCTTCCGGCAATTTCAACACGCAGGGATAGGTGAATTGCGCTTCAATTTCATCCAGCTCAGCTTCCGATGCGCCAATCACCGTACGCGTCTTCAATGAAGGCACGCCGTGATAACTGAAGGCGTCGTGCAAGAACACCTTGTTACAGCAGCGCAGAATAGAGGCTGAATCGTCAATCACCACCAAGCCCTCACGCTCAGCCTTACGCGCCAAACGGTAGGTGTGGTGGTCAATCGCGGTGGTTTCGCGAATAAACAGCGCGTCGTATTGGGCGATATGCCCAGCTTGCTGAGCCGTAATGGTTTCCGCATGCATACCGAGCTTTGCCGCCGCTTTAATAAAGCGCTTGATGGCCTCGGCATCACTGGGCGGAATGGCCTCATCAGGGTTGACCAGAATCGCGAGGTCCCAGCGCAGAGGCTTGCGATTGCCAGAGTTGCGCCAGACCTTTTCGGTAAAGGTTTTCAAGCGCTGCTGAAATACGCCGCGCTCTGCCTCAGACAAATGCGCATACCCGTAGCGACGGATAGTCAGCTGTGGGTGGCCATCTTCCAAAGTCACGCAAAACTGCAAAATGGGCGCCGAATAGCGCTCAAACAAGCTGCGTACGGCCTTGCGCCAGCGCTCGTCCTCGGTCCAGCCAAAATATGCCAAAAACTCGCGAGTTTCGCCTTCTTTGAGCGTACCGGCTGTGAACGCAGCAAGGTTGACCCCGTCATCAGGGCCCAGGCTTAAGTCACGCAAATCGTTAATCGTACTGACACTGGGCAGCACCTTGTGCTGACGAGCCTCCGCAAGCAGCGAGCAATAATAGCCGCGGCTCAGATAGTACTCGGTGTCACACAGATTAATCAGCCGGGTTTTCGGCTCATTACGTTTGGGGAAATCGACCAGATAGCGTTCAAAAGAAATAACTTCAATTTCGTCAGTCGCGAGAGTGAAGTCTTCGTTATCGACGACAATAATCGTTTTATACATGGCACACGGCCCTCAGGCGAGGCTAGCGAGATCTTCTTTGCGGAAAGCAAGGCCGCCTAGGGTGACAGGTTGCAAAAGAGTGCTGCTAAAGGGCATTCACAGGCTCCAGATACGCAGTCATCCAAGCGCGGCAGCGTATAACAGCACACTCACCAACGCTAGCGGCTAAAAGACCATTCTGGCTCGCAGCCAACTCACCACCCCGGTAATCGGGGCGCTGGGTGGCACGATCGATCTACAACGTGGCTTGCTGCGTAACACCATCACATACTTTATAGCCGGAATCATGCGCGAACTCTATTGGTTACAGAAAGACCTGCGCCTGCAGGACAACCCTGGGCTTTTGGCCCACAGCGCGGCCTCTGAGCTCTTGGTCGTGTATATATGGCAGGAACCGCGCCCTTGGTGCAACCTGCGCGGAGTGGGCAAACAGCGCCAGCGCATGCTCCTCGAGCACCTGCAAAGCCTGCGTGATGCGCTGCGCTCACTGGGGCAGGATCTCTTGTTCCTTACCGGGCAACCAGAACTGCTCATACCAGAGCTTACCCGCACCTGGCGTATTGAGCGCGTCGGCACTAGCCGATGCCCGGGCGTTTACGAAGCGCAACAGCTGGAGCGGGTGCGCGAACGCCTGACAATCCCGCTGCAGGTGCATGCGGGGAACACGCTATATGGTCGACAGCAACTCCCTTTTGACCTGAAGGACATACCGGAACAGTTCACACCCTTTCGCAAAGCCGTGGAGCCGTTGCCAATAGAGTTACCGATACCTGCGCCCGAGCAGCTGCCGCCACCACCCACGGCGCTGGCTTTCCCGCCGCTACCGGCGGCATCGGTATCACCGCATACCGCACTGCCACTGCGCGGCGGCAGCCAAGCTGGCCAGCGCCGGCTGCAGCAGTTCACTTTTGGTGAAGAAGCCATCTTGCAGTACAAGGCGACGCGCAACTGTCTGGACCCGCTCACCGGCTCCAGCACGCTGTCGCCCTGGCTGGCCCATGGCGCACTGTCGGCGCGCGAAGTGGCACACGCGGTGTATAGCTTTGAGCAGGAAAAGGGCGGCAATGACTCCACGCACTGGCTGATTTTTGAGCTCTGGTGGCGCGAGTTTTTCCACTGGCGCGCACTGCATGACAAACACCGACTATTTCGTTTTGAGGGCCTGGGAAACGGGCGCCGCAATCGCTTCTGCACCTTCGACCCACGCGCATTCGCGCGCTGGTGCCAGGGCGACACGAACTATCCGTTGGTCAACGCGCTACAGCGGCAATTGCTCGCCACCGGTTGGATGAGTAATCGGGGGCGCCAGATCAGCGCCAGCTGCCTTATCCATGAGCTTGGCCTGGACTGGCGCTACGGCGCTGCATTTTTCGAAAAACACCTGATCGACTATGACGTGGGCAGCAACTACGGCAATTGGCAGTACATCGCAGGCGTAGGCTGCGACCCGCGTGGTGGACGCCACTTCAACCAGACGAAACAGGCGGCCGAACACGATCCAGACGGCCTGTTCACCGCCAAATGGGGCGGGCTACGGCCCAAGCAACCCCTGTTTGTTACCGATGCAGCCGATTGGCCATTGCTGCCCACCGAGGCGGATGAGGGCGATGGGGAGAACTGAGCGGCCAAGCAAGCTATGTCCTGTGTGCCTCAGGCCTTTTCAGTGGCGTGCACGCTGGCGGCTCAACTGGGAGCAAGTGCGCTATTGCTCCCGACGCTGCGCCAGCAACCGCCAGCAGGTCAACCAACAGGGCCCACCAGGTCAGCCAGCGTCTGGTCGGCCCAAGCGATAATCGCCCCGCGCTCCGCTGCGGGCCGTCTACGCCAATTGGCGGTGATCAGCCCCATACGCGGGTTCGCAGACAGTACCTCCAGGTGGCGATCGATAAAGCGCCAATACAGCGAGTTATAGGGGCAGGCCCCCTCCCCGGTCACTCGCGACGGGCTATACCGGCACTCTTTACAATGCTCACCCTGGCGCTGAATGTATTTACCGCTGGCAGCGTAGGGTTTGCTCGCCATCACACCGCCATCTGCGTGCAAGGCCATACCCAAGGTGTTGGGTAATTCAACCCATTCGAAGGCATCGACATACACCGCGAGGTACCAATCGCACGCCGCTTTCACATCGAGGCCCGCCAGCAGCGCAAAGTTGCCGACGACCATCAGCCGCTGAATGTGGTGTGCATAACCCAGGTCGAGGCTTTGGCCCAGCGCCCGCTGCAGGCAACGCAAGTCGGTTTGCGCCGTCCAGAAGAAGGCCGGCAACGGCGTATGCGCAGCAAAACTGTTGCCCTCGGCATAGTCCGGCATCTTTAGCCAGTAGATGCCGCGCACATATTCGCGCCAGCCGAGAATCTGACGAATAAAGCCCTCTGCGGCAGACAAGCTGCAGCGCTCGTCGCGCCACGCTTGCTCCACTTCACGGCACAACTCCAGCGGCTCGAGCAAGCCAATATTCAGGTACATGGAAAGCTTGCCGTGAAACACCCAGGGCGACTCTTCGACCAAGGCATCCTGGTAGCGGCCAAAATCACCCAGTGCGTGCTCCAGAAACCAGTCAAACTCCGCTTTGGCAGCCGTTGCGGTGCAAGCGTAGTTGAACTGCGCCAGTTCACCGGGATTATTCGGGAATGCTTCCGCCACCAGTCTCAGCACCTCGCGCGTCGTGTCTGATTGCTGCAGCGCCTGACGCGGCGGGATTTCCCGCTGACGACGCCAGCCCACCCGGTTTTCCTGATCATAATTCCAGCGCCCGCCCGCAGGCTGCGCATCCGCCTCCAACAGCAGGTTGTAACGCCGGCGCATGATGCGGTAAAAGTACTCCATGCGCAGTTGTTTGCGGCCCTTGGCCCAGCCGCGGAAATCTTCGTGGCTGGCCAGAAAACGTGTGTCCTCAAGCATTTCCAGCTGAATACCCAGCGCCGCTTCCCAGCCCGCCATCGCTTGCCGCAGCCGATATTCACCCGGCTCACAGACGCGCACGACGCGGCAATCAAGCGCCGCCGATACCTGCGCCACCGCGGCCTGCAAGCTGGCTACACCCTCAGCGAACTCGATATAGTGCACACAGAAGCCGCGGGCACGCAGGGCGTCACGAAAGTGACGCATGGCGGAAAAGATCAGGGCAATCTTGTGTCGATTGTGCGGGACATAACCCGCCTCCTCAGCGACCTCAGCCAGCAGAAACCGATCCGTCTCCGGGTTGGCATTGGCAACGGCAGGGTTATTGAAAGAGAGCTGGTCTCCCAGCACGAGAATTAGCTGTGTTGCGGACATCGGCGGAGTGGGCATACGTGGCGTAGCCATGTGTAGTGAGTATGCGGGTAGTACGCGCCCCGCCACTATGCAGACCAGGGCCGGGGCGCGCTGTAAGGTTTACTCTTCCAGAATCAACGTTTCACCGATCTGGCTGGCGGCAATATCGGCTTCACAAAACGGGAAGCGTACCCACTCTTTAGCCGCATATAGCTCGGTTTGGTCGGCAAAATGGGGCGATTCAGGGTTAGTCGACTGGGATGGCACTAAAATCACATCCGCGATGGGGCACTCGGTGTCATCCCAGGTCACCGCCTGAATATACGAGTTGCCGCTGCCCGGATTGATATAGCCCCCCTCACGCAGGCCCGCACTGATCGCGCCATACACGCCCATGCCACCGGAACCGCCATGAATGGGCACACGCGCACCATTGCGCTCCAAATACTGCACCTCACCCCAAGGAGCACCCAACGCCACGTTTGCAGCAACCAGGCGCTGCGTTGCCACAGATAACGCATTGATCACACGGGGTGCATTCGCCGGCACCGCAAGGTCAATGCCGGACGGAGTATGCAGCGGATCGTTGCGATCGAAATCGACAGCCCAAAACTCGTCGCTTTGGACAATATTCTGGAAGCTATTACCCAGCTCACTGGTAATCACACGCCAGAACTCGGTAAACACCTGCGCCCCCCGGCTCTCAACATCGACTCGCCGATCCCAATTAGCCAGCACGTTACACGCGTCCAGCACCGACGCTGCGGCGTCGGTTGCGCAAATCGCCAGCACATCATCCAGCACCACTTCAGCGCCATAGACCCGGTTGGCGTACATCAGGCCCTTCAACGTTTCAAGGTCGAACAGCGGCTCTGCGTCCAGCCCGTCGGTCGCTGCTTTTCGCTCTGCCACCATGATGTGGCCAATACGCGTGCGCAGGAACTGCTGCTGCCCTTCATGGCCAACCGGGCCCATGATCACCGGAAACCCTTCCAGCGGGTTGTTAGCATCGGACAACCAGTAGCTGTTGTTGCTGTTGCCCACGTAGTCCGTGGTGAGTAACTGCGGCAGGCTGGAACCCCCATAGAGATTGCTGCCAGCGGGAGCCTCAGGGTCCGTGCCCCATTCGCAGGCGGGGTCGGAGCCATCCAGTGACAGGATTACATTGGTGGTGGCGCTTGCCAGCAACGGCCCGATAACGCCATTGATGCAGCGGTCCAACTGGCTCTGGGTCACAAAAGGAACCGCCGAGAGCTCACCGTAAAATGCTGTGCCAGCGCGGTCTGCCGCCAACTCATGGAATACCGGATTGCCGATACTCTGCAGCGCTTCCACATACTCAGCGATGGTGCTGGACTGCCCTTTAGTGATCCACTGCTCGATACCGCGAATGCCGGTGAGGATATTGGCATCCCGAAAGGCGAGCACCGACCCATTGAACATGGGCCAGCCGTCCAGCAGCGGCGTCACGCCTTTAAGGTTTACCACCGGGCCATAGCGCGAAATATAGAACACCTGATCCCGGTCCTCCAAGGTGCCGTCAGGCTGTAAAACTTGAATAGTCACGGTTTGAGCATCAATTTCCTGCCACTCGCCGTTATAATCGTACTGCAGCGGATTATCCGGGTTGAGTTTCAACTCGAAGAGGCTGAACCGGTTCGCCAAGGACACGGTGTGTGTCCACGCGACATCCTGGTTAAACCCGATACCGATGAAGGGGAAGCCGTGCAAGGCCGCACCGGCCACGTCATATACGCCCGGCAAGGTGAGGTGCGCCTGATACCAAGCGCCACTGCCAAACCAGGGCTGATGAGGGTTGCCCAGCAGCATGCCCTTGCCGCTGCGCGTTGCGTCGCGCCCCAAGGCCAAACCGTTACTGCCGCGGTCAATATCCCGCAGCTCTGCGGCAACATCTTCCAGCGCTTCTACCGCTTGCTCCATAGCAGCGGGTTCAAGGGCGCCACCACCGTCGGGGCCCGTAGTGGCGAGAATTGCGCGACGAAAAATTCCTTGCTCGGAGCTGCCGCGCAGAGCCTCACGGCGCAGGAACAGAAATAAATCGACGCTGTCGATGGCATAAACCCACTCCGCGTTGCGGCAGCCCAGGTCGCCTTCAGGCAAGTTATCCAGGCCTGTTTCTTCAAGATAGCGATTCATGCCGCGGCTATAGCCTTCAGCAAGATCGCGTGCAAACTGCGGCAATTCCGAAACGAACTGCTCAGCAAAGGCCTCTTTTTCCCCGTTCAGGAAACGAAACAGGAAATCCGACTCCGTGTTTCCCATCTCCTCACCCATCAGTTCAGCCGAGCGGCCCGCGGCGAATACGATTTCGCGCATGGCTACGCAGTAATTGTCCTGGGCATAGGCATAACCAAAGCCGTAGCCGAGGCTACCCCAATCGTTGGCACGAATGTGTGGAATGCCATACTCTGTGCGTCGAATCTCGGCGGAGTACGTCAGCTCCGGTGCGGGCGGAGGCGGAGTCGGCGCAACCGAATCAGTAGCATCGCTACAGGCGGCCAGCACGAAACACAAAGACACAATACTTAAAGGGCGTAGGGGCATAAAAGACCTCTTGTTATACACTACAACATCACAATTTCGCCGTTGGTCGTGGACAGTCAAGTACACGCCGGGCGCTCAGCAGTCATGCAGAGCATAACACTAATGTACAATAGTTTAAGCACATCAACACACTGTACAGCGGCGCAAACTGGACAGGATGGCAAGCCATGAACGCCTCGGCCGCTGACAGCGCAGTCTGTGCGCCACAAGTATTTGACGGCGACCACTGGCACCACGATAGCGCCTTACTCATCGCGGGCGAACACATCGTTGGCTTAGCGCCTATCGCGAGCCTGCCACCGGAGCTACCCCGCACTACGCTCAGCAGCGGTATGTTGGCACCCGGCTTTGTCGACCTACAGGTTAACGGCGGCGGAGGGCTTTTATTCAACAATGCGCCAACACCCGACACACTGCTGCACATCGCCGCCAGCCACCGGCGCTATGGCACGACCGGCCTCTTACCCACCCTGCTCAGCGATACTCAAGCGGTCCTGCGCACGGGCGCCAACGCAGTGCGCGAAGCCCGCCGACAGCTGGACACTTCCGCCGCCGCTATACTCGGCTTGCACATCGAAGGGCCCTTTTTTGCTGCCGCTCGCCGCGGCACACACCGTGCCGACCGGCTGCGCGCGTGCACCCAGGACGACGTAGATTGGCTGTGCAGTTTAGCGGACCTCCGCTGTTTGCTAACCGTCGCCCCCGAAGTGATGGCCGCGGGGCAAATCCGCCAGCTTTGCGAGGCGGGGCTGATGGTGTTAGCCGGCCACAGCGACGCCAACTACGAAACCGTAGAGGCAGCAAAGGCGGAAGGACTGCGCGGTTTCACCCATCTGTTCAATGCCATGAGTCCACTGCTGGCTCGCCAACCAGGAGTGACCGGAGCAGCGCTGGCAAGCGATACAGGCTGGCTTGGCATCATCGCCGACGGCCACCACGTCCACCCCGCCAGCATTCGCATTGCGCATCGCTGTGCGAGCCCGGGGCGTTTATTTTTGGTCAGCGATGCAATGGCAACCGTAGGCAGCGGGCAGGACTGGTTCACTCTGTACGGTGAACGCATTGTGTTGCGCCAGGGCAAGCTGACCAACGCCGCGGGAACTCTGGCCGGCAGCGCTATTGGCCTCATCGATGCCGTACGCTACTGCCACACCGTGGTTGGCCTGGCGCTGGAAGAATGCTTGCGTATGGCTTCACGCTATCCGGCACGCGTCATTGGCGATGCCACTCGGGGCCACCTGGGGGCCGGCGCACGCGCCGACATGGTATTACTGGATGACGCTTTACAGGTGCAGTCAACGTGGCTGGGCGGCCAACGTCAGGATTACGCCATTAGCACCTAGGCCCGGGTGATGTGCGGCGCCATCAGAGCGCCCACATCGACCCGGGCCTGCAAACGGCTGGCCAGCATGAACAGGCCGCCCAGCTTGCGGTGGAAGTAAATCGCATCGGTAGGCGGTGCCTGCCAAAAGTCGCGAAAACCCGTCACCGACTGCCCCAGCTCCATCAGCCGCGCCGGCATATCCGAACGACCAAAGTCATAAAGGCCCGGGTGGCGCAAAGGCTCCAGCGCCAGCAACAACATATCCAGAACCAACTCGCGGTAATGGGAATCCTGCTCTCCCATCGCGTAACCCACGCGCTCGGCGGCGCACGCCAGCGCATCGCGGTCCTCGGCAATTGCCGCCGCGGCCAGCTTGCCATAGTCACGCACAAACCCCGCACGGAAGCGCCGCGTTGCACCGAAGTCGAGCAGCACGATAGCTCCATCCTCTACACGATAGCGGTAGTTGGCGAAATTAGGATCCGTTTGCACCAGGCGCAAAGTGAATAATTCGGTGAGCAGCAGCTCCAGTAATGCGGTCATAACGCGATCGCGCTCCGCGGCGGGCTGCAGGGCGAGGTTCTCAATTGGCTCGCATTCGATGTAGGTCATGGCCAGCACAGTGCGCCGGGTCAGCTCGGGAAGAACCTCCGGCAGCACGAACCTTGCATCCTCTGCCAGAGCATCGCGAAAGCGCTGCAGGAATTTTGCCTCACGAAGATAATCCGCCTCCTCGCGCAGCTGTACGCGCACATCTACCAATAGTGGCTCAATGTCGAGTTGGCGGGGTAACAGCCCCGACATGCGTAACAGGCTGGCTATGTTGTCCACGTCACTATCGATGCTGTCTGCTACGCCGGGATACTGCACCTTGAGCACCGCGGCGCGGCCATCCGGGGCACGTATTCGGTGCACCTGGCCAATCGACGCAGCGGCAAGCGGTTGCCATTGGAAGTCGTATAATGCGGGATCCCAACGCTTGCCATAAGCACCCTGCAGAGCAAGTTCCAGCTGGCGACGCGGCATGGCATCGGCATCGGCACGCAGCCGCGCCAGAATCTCTGCAAGCTCTTTCGGCAGCAGCTCGCCGGTATCCATGGACAAGATTTGGCCCAGCTTCATTGCTGCGCCGCGCATGCGCGACAGCTCACGCGTCACACGCCGCGCGTTGCCCGGCGTCAGCAGCAAGTCGCGCACCTTCGGGCGCTTGCCAGCCCGCAACTGACGCTCTCCTTCCGCCAGCATGCCACCCGCCACGCCCCCCGCCAGGCGCGCCATGCCGGCCAAGCGGCGCAAGCGGCCGGCCGGTACCGGGCGATCCTTATTTTTATCAGCCATTAGCGAGACTCCTGCCAGCGCAGAATGTGCTGTGCTGCCAGTGCGTGGCCATTAAACTCCGCGTCCAACACCGCAATAAACGTGAATACCCCGGTCAGTTTGCGAGCAATCAACGCAAAATCACGCGATGGAGTGGCAAAATCCAGCGAAGCCGCTGAACTAGCGGCGCGTTTGCCCGCTCGACGCAACAGCTGCGAGTGCCCCCAACGGTAATCGCCGTTGGCAGTGAGGTACTCTACGGGCAACTCTGCTGGTGGCCGCAGCGGCTCCAGTAAACCAAAACAAAAATCGACAAATGTATCCCGGGCGTAGGCGCTGCTGCTCTCACTCAGGCAGCCGAGCCCGATAAGGCTAACCAGCAGAGCACCGCGATCCTGCCTTTGGCCGGCGGCAATCGCACCGCCCAGGTGCTGCAAAAAGGTGCTGTCGCATTCCAGGGTAGAGCCAAAATCCAGCAGTACCAACTCCCTCCTGCGTGCGTCGCTGCGGATCAGGTAGTTGCCGAAATTGGGGTCAGTCTGCAACAGTCCCCAGGCGTAGAGCTCGCGGAAGAACAGCTCCAGCATGCCACGCCCCAGTGCATTGCGCCGGTGCTGTGAGAGCGCCGCCACCTCTGGATCTGTCACCCGAAAGCCGTCGATAAACTCCAGCGCCAGCACATCGGAAGCACAGTAGCGCGGGTACCGCTGCGGCACGTGGTAGCGGCAACCGCCGGGGGCATTGCCCGCAGCAGCCACGTGCTCTGCCATCGCATCGCCAAGGCGAGCCTCACGCGCGTAATCGATCTCATAGTGCAAGTGCAGCCGCATGGCTTCCAGCCATTCATCTAACTGACGGCCTGCCGGTAACCAGCGCGCGAGTACCAGCATGCGGACCACGGTATCAAAATCACTGTCAATCACATCAGCAAGGCCCGGATACTGCACCTTCAGGCAAATACGCTCCCCGCTGGCACGCACCGTAGCCCTGTGCACCTGCGCCAAAGACGCTGCAGCCCACGCTGCCTGCTCGATTTCAAGTTCATCAAAACGGGCGCCAAGGCTAATGCGCAATGCCGGCTCGATGTCAGACCAGGGCAACGGCGCCGTTGCTGAATTCAGCTCCTGTAGAGCATCGGTGAGCGCGCGAGGCAAAAAGTGCTCGCCCAGCAACGCTAACATCTGCCCAATCTTGACGTAGGTGCCTTTCAAACGGCCCAACTCGGCCACAAACCGGCGCGCCTCACGACGCAAGAATTCGGAGTCTCCCGTTTCTGCGCTATTTTCACTGCCAGCGCGCAGCCGCTGCAGAGCGCCATCGATCGCGAAGGCGCCCCCGGCACGCAGCCCGGCCAGTGACACTGCCAAGCCACGGCCAAAGCCGCCGCTGCGCAGAGGAGCATTTGCTTTACGTTTACCCATGAGGCTAATACGCCAAGGGGGCCTTGGCGGACTCCCGGTCCAGCGCCGGGCGGCGGCGCAGCACGCTGCGCTTACCGGTCAAGTAACAACTGCGCGAGATGCTTGCGATGGTGCTGAGCATCGCCATAAGCCTGCTGCACCCACTGTGCACGTCGCACGTAGAGTTGCGCATCGCACTCCCAGGTAAAGCCCATGCCGCCGTGAAACTGCACAGCCCGGTCGCCCGCATGTTTAAGTGTTTCTGTTGCCTGCGCCTTGGCCATACGGCAGGCCACTTCCGCATCGTGGCCCAATGGATCAGAGCCCAGCAGGCTCGCCGCATGGTAGACAAAAGAGCGCGTGGTATCGATTGCCATGAGTATGTCCACGCAGGGATGCTTGAGCGCCTGATAGGATCCAATCAATTTACCGAACTGCTTGCGGGTCTTCAGATACTCGACCGTCGTGTTCAAGCAGCTGGCGGCACTGCCACCGGCTTCAGCAGCGAGCAACAGGGCCCCGAGCAAACGCACATCGCGCAGGGCGCTGACCACTTGGGGGCCCCGTAACACGGCGCCGTCGGCCGCCAAAACCCCGGTGAAATCGACGCTTTGCGCGCGCCGTGTCGCATCAATCAACACTTTATCGCGGCGGGCCGCTGGCTCAATCGCCACCTTGGGAACGATAACCAACACCGGCTCACCCGCCTGCTGTGCCACCACCACAAACCACTCTGCAACGGCCGCATCCCAAACCTGCTGCTTGGCACCGCGCAACGTACTGTCGCCACTCAATTCGCAGCGAATGGTTTGCGCACCCCAATCCGCGCCGTCCAGCAGCGCCACGGTTGCCGGTGCGCCTGCGGCGATAGAGGACAGGGTGTCATGCAGGAAACCACTGGGCTCACTGCCTGCCCGGCTGCTCGCCTCAAGCCCAGTGCCATTGCCAGCGGCTCGCAGCAGGAGCTGCCCGGCCAGCAACGTGCTTAACAGCGGCCCGCCCAACAAGGCACGTCCCATCGCCTCAAGCACAGGAACCACCGTATCAACACCCAGGCCGGAGCCACCCACGGACTCGGGCAACGCCATGCCGGGCCAACCCATGTCGACCATCTCGCGCCACACTGCCACGTCAAAACCCGCGTCCGTTTCCAGCAGCCCGCGCACCGCACTGACCGGCGACTTGTCCGCGCAAAAAGCCCGTGACACGTCCATAATCATCGACTGATCATCGCTGAAACTCAGCGCCGTATTACCTAATACTGACACCGCAATCTCCTTACTTGGGAAGCCCAAGAATATGTTCCGCAATGATATTGGCCTGCACCTGGCTGGTGCCACCGCCAATGGTTGCAGAAAAACTGTTCAAGTAGGCCCGCTGCCAAAAGCCGCCTTGGCGCGCGGCATCATCACCGACATACAGGCCGCCATCAGCGCCTTGCAGGTTGATCGCCAGCTGCCGCATGCGCCGTGTGCTTTCCGTGAAACGCAGCTTGGTAGAGAGCTGCAGCGAAAACGGATAATCAGTGGTCAGCGGCCCAATGGTTGAACGCCGCTCGCCCAGCACAATCGCCTTCTCTTCCATGATCATCTGTACCACCTGGTCACGTATCGATGGGTCTTCCAGCGCCGGTGCGCCGTCGCGTTCAACATCCGAAAGCTCAGCAATCATGTCGTCGATCGCGATCCGCACGAAGGCCAAGCCGCCGGCGGCACCCGCTTCAGCGCCGCGCTCGTACTGCAGCGTTTTCATGGCGATTTTCCAGCCTTGGCCTTCCTCCCCCATCAGGCAGCTGGCGGGGATACGAGCGTCGGTGAAGAAGGTTTCGGTGAACCCGTATTCGCCGGTGAGCTTGCGAATCGGCCGAGGATCGATGCCGGGCACCTGCATAGGCGCCAAAAAGAAGGACAGGCCGTCGTATTTACGTTCAGCATGCGGGTTGGTGCGCGCCAGCAAAATCATATATTTGGCGAAGTTACCCATGGTGGTCCAAGTCTTGGTGCCGTTAATTACGTAGTCATCACCTTCACGCCGAGCACGGGTCTGCGCATTACCAAGGTCTGAACCATGATCGGGCTCGGAAAAGCCTTGGCACCAAATATCCTCCGCGGACAAAATTCCCTTCAAGTACTTGGCCTTTTCCGCTTCGCTACCAATATCGTTAATCAGCGGGCCGGCCCAACCCAGGCCAATCACGTTAAAACAAATGGGCACACCGTGACGGCGCATTTCCTGATCGGCGATTGACTGGAACACCGGGTCTACCCCTTGGCCACCGTGTTCCCGCGGCCAGGCCATGCCCAGATAGCCAGCGGACCATACCTTGTGCTGCCATTCGCGCAGAAAGTCCAGCTGTTGCTCACTGCCCACCTCCATGAAGGATTGGGGCAGCAAAAAACCGGGGTCTACCGGCCGGTTGGTGTGCATCCAGGCCGCGACCTCTTGGCGAAATGCAACCTTCTCCTGTTCATTGACTGGGCTCACAGGCCACTCCTTATTATTGACTGATAATCACACCACATCGGGTAATACCATCGGCTCGCCGTGCGCATTGGCCCGCTGAAAAGCCGGCCGCGACATCAAACGCTGCAGATAAGCCGCCGTTTGTGGCTTGTAATATTTGTCGAGATGCAACACTTGCCCAAGAAACAGCGCGTAGCCCACGGCGATGTCGGCAATAGTAAAGTGCCCGGCCACGAGATACTCGTGGCGTTCCAGCCATTCATCCAGGCGCCGCAGACGCGCGCGAAACCACTTGGCATAGTCGTCGGCGACCGCCCGCTTACCCGGATCCGGCTCTAAAAAATAATAGCGTAGGGCAATGGTTTGAGGGAAGGTCAAAGTAGCATCACTGTGATGCAACCAGTTCAGATAGGCACCGTACTCTGGGTGATCTGGCCGCAGGCCCAAGCCGTGATCCTCATAGCGGTCCACCAGATACTGGCAAATACCGGCCGACTCCGTCATCGCTGTGTCGCCGTCAGTAAAAAAGGGCACCGTGCCCAAGCTATTCACCTGCAGGTAATCCGGCTGCATAAAACGCGGCGGAAACGGCAGCACTTCCAACTCATACTCCAAGCCCAACTCTTCTAACGCCCACAGGGGGCGTAACGAACGCGCCCCGGCGCAATGCCACAGTTTCATCTCACACTCCATACTGGCGCGCAGCCAGGTCTCGCATAATTTCTTCCGAGCCGCCGCCAATGGCGTTAACCCGCACTTCACGATAAATGCGCTCCACCCGGCTGCCGCGCATATACCCAATGCCGCCGAGGATCTGCATCGCCTCGCGCGCGCAAAATTCCACCGTTTCGCTGGCCTGAACCTTAAGCAGGGCAATATCGCCCGGGTTCGCGGCATCCGCCTCAATCGATTCATAGCAGACCCTGATATAGGCCTGCGTCGCATTGATTTTTTGCTTCATCTGGGCAATTTTATGTCGAATCACCTGGTGATCTGCCAGTCGCTTGCCAAAGGTACGCCGCTCGCGCGCCCAGGCCACCGCCTCCTCCAAACACACCCGAGCCATGGCTTCCATGCCGGCGGCCATGGCCATGCGTTCTGCGTTGAAATTGGTCATGATAACCCAGAAGCCCTGATTTTCCGGGCCGATCAGCTGGTCGGCGGGCACTCGTACGTTGTCGAAATACAAGGTTGCCGTGTCCGACGCCCACCACCCCTGCTTGCGCGTCAACGCCGTGCGGGAAAAGCCCTCGGCATTGGTCGGTATCAGCAGCATCGAAACGCCTTTGCCTCCCTCGCCCCCCGTGCGCACCGCTGTGGACACCCAGTCAGCCCGCATGCCGCCGGTAATATACGTTTTCGAGCCGTTAACGATAAAGTCGTCACCATCGCGCACCGCCGTTGTCGTCAGGCTGGCAACATCCGATCCCCCTCCCGGCTCGGTGATACCCAATGCAATATGCTTTTCGCCGGCCAGCACCGCAGGGGCCACGCGCTGCTTCATCTCGTCCGAACCCCAGTGAATCACCGGGGGCAGGCCAATGCCATGCACCATCAAACTGGCGGGAATGCCACCTGCACCAATGCGCGCCAGCTCCTCTTGAGTGATCCAGGCATGCCAACTGTCGATACCCTCGCTGGTTCCCCCGTAGGCCTCCGGATAGCCCAGCCCCAACAAGCCAACTGCGGCAGCTTTGGGCCAAAGGCCTACGGGTATGTCACCGGCCTCATCCCAGTCATCTGCGAAGGGCATGATTTCCTGGTCGATAAAACGGCGCAGCTGCGAGCGCCAGGCTTCGTGCTCTTCACCACAGTGGGGGTTGGGTAAACGAGCACTATCAAAATCGAGTGACATGGAACTGCTCCGATCCGTCTTTTTATGCGAGCCGGCATCTTAAGGGAAGCCAATGGGCGATGCATGTTTTGCGTGCTCACCATGCGCGCCACGCTTTCGAACCGCGGCGATAGCAAGCCGGCTTGACCGCTACTGTCGATAATCCAGCGGCGGCTCTCGATCGCCCAGCAGTGGGCGATAAATAAAACCTGCTCCCCGGCGCTGCTCAAATTCACTGCGCGCAGCGCGCAGGAGTTCTGGCTGGCGCAGCAGATCGGTGGCTGTCAGGGCCATCGTTTTTGCCGCGACCATCATGCCTTTGACGCCAATATCGGTGCCGCCAGCAGCAATCGCCTGCCAGGTGTGGGGTGCCGTACCCGGCACCCAGGTCGCCGCGCGCATCTCTGTGGTGGGAACCACCCAGCTGACATCGCCAACGTCCGTGGAACCCATGCTGCGCGACGGCGCAAAGGGTTCAATGCGCGCCGCAGCCGCCGCCAAATCTGTCTCGCTGCGAGCCAGCGACTCGGCCAGCTGGTTAGCATAGGCCAGATCGTCGGCGCTGTACTGCACACCCCCGACCTCCGTTAGGCGCTGGTGCATAGCCCGCGCCAAGGTTTCATTCGCCAGCACGCTGTGGTTGCCGTGAATGACCTCGTAGCTCATCTGCGTGCCGGTGCCCAGTGCTGCCCCTTCCGCCGTGGCGATCAACCGCGCCCACAATTCTTCCAGCGTGGCCGCCTCCGGGTGGCGCAGATAGTAAAAAGATTCGGCAAAGTCCGGCACCACATTTGGCGCGGAACCGCCGCTGGTGATCACGTAATGCATACGCACCTCCTGCGGCATGTGCTCACGCAATAAATTGGCCATCATATTCATGGCCTCCACGCCATCCAGTGCTGAGCGGCCGCGCTCAGGCGCCACTGCCGCATGCGAAGACACGCCACGAAAACGGAACTTGGCCGATTTGTTGGCAAGCGTGGTGGAGGGGTTGGCCATGTTACGGTCGGCGGGGTGCCATACCAGCACCGAGTCCACGTCTTCGAACAAGCCCGCGCGCACCATATACACCTTGCCGGAACCACCCTCTTCCGCCGGTGTACCGTAGAGGCGCAGCGTCCCCTTGATGCCGTTGTCTTCCATCCAGTGTCGCACCGCCACCGCGGCAGCCACAGAGCCCGCGCCAAACAGGTGATGGCCGCAAGCATGGCCGCTGTGTTTCTCCGGGTCCGCCTCACGCACGGGCGCCGCGGTCTGCGAAATCCCCGGCAAGGCGTCGAACTCAGCCAGCAAGCCAATCACCGGCTCGCCGCTGCCGTAGCTGGCCACAAACGCCGTGGGCAATCCGGCTACACCCGCCTCAATGCTGAAACCCTCCTCGGCCAGCACACCCTGCAGTAGCGCGCTGCTGGCGGTTTCCAGATAGCCCAGCTCAGCCTTGTCCCACAGCGTTAACGCCAGCTCCGCATAGCGAGGCTGCTCGCGATCCAGCCAGGCCAGGAGGCCGGCCTCTCCCTGGGCCTGCGCCACTCCAGTAAACAACAATGCGCTCAGCGCAACAAAGCGGGCGGGTCGCTGCATGACGAGTGTCTCCGTGCGAGTTCAATTTCTGACACCTTATCATCGCAGGCGGCAGAATGCCTGATATGCTTGCCGCCTGAACGACCGTAGGCAAGGCTTGGCAACGTGGTAAACCTGAAAGTGTGGGCAGCTGCCCTGAACGGCATGCCCGGGGTAGATAGCGCTCAGTGGGCGCAGCTAGACCCGGTGGCGCGCTGGCTGCTCGCCTGCCGCGCGTCGGTGCTGTTTATGACGCTCACCGCCGCCATGCTGGGCGGGCTACTGGCCTGGCGCGCAGGCTTCTTTGATCCGGTGTTGTGGCTGGCTTGCGCTACTGGCCTGCTGTTCGCCCACGCCAGCAACAATCTGTTGAACGACTATACCGACTCCCGCCGGGGCATCGACCGCGACAACTACTACCGCAACCAGTACGGCGTGCATGTGCTGGAAGATGGATTGATGTCGGAAGCACAATTTTGGCGCTACTTCGCGTTTACCGCGGGTGTGGCGCTCGCGCTGGGCTTGTGGCTGGTGACTGAGCGCAGCGGGCCGGCGCTCGCGCTGCTGCTGGCCGGTGCATTCTTTGTACTGTTCTACACCTGGCCGCTAAAATACATCGGCCTCGGCGAACCCTCGGTGCTGTTAGTCTGGGGGCCGCTGATGGTGGGCGGAACCTACTATATCGTGTCCGGACAGTGGAGCAACGAGGTGGCTTGGCTAAGCCTGGTGTTTGCTTTGGGGCCAACCACCGTGCTGTTTGGCAAACATATCGACAAACTCAGCGCCGATCACGCCAAAGGCGTGTACACATTGCCTGTACTCCTTGGGGAACGGCGGGCGCGCCAGGTCACCATGGCATTGCTGTTCGCCCAGTACGCGCTGGTGCTGGGGCTGGTGCTGACACAAACGTTTGCCTGGCCCTTGCTGCTGGTGGGCGCCAGCCTGCCCAGCGTTTGGCGTACACTGCAGCCTTTGCGCACAGCCAAACCTGTGTCGAGGCCTGAAAAATACTCCGCAGAACTGTGGCCGCTGTGGTTTTCCGCAGCCTGCTTGCGCCATACTCGCCACTTCACGCCCTTGTTTCTCGCCGGTATCGTGCTAGACACGCTGCTTGGCTTACCGGCATAGCCAGAGGATAGCCCGACCCATGCAATACCGAGGACATCGCGACTACGATCATCGTCAAACGCCAAAAATCGGCGTACTGGTCACCAATCTTGGCACTCCCGATGCCCCGGAAAAACGCGCGCTGCGCCGCTACCTGAAGGAGTTCCTGTCCGACCCCCGGGTGGTAGAGGTGCCGCGGCTGCTTTGGTTCATGATTCTCCACGGCGTTATTTTGAACCTGCGCCCCGCGCGCTCGGCAAAAGCCTACCGCGCTGTGTGGACCGATGCCGGTTCTCCTCTGCTGTGGCATACCCAAGCTCAGGCACAGGCCTTGCAGCAGGCATTGGCAGAACGACATGGACAAGACGTCCTGGTGGAATTTGCGATGCGCTATGGCTCACATCCGATATCTGCACAAATGCAGTCGCTATTCGATCGCGGCATACAGCGGCTAATCGTTTTACCCCTCTATCCGCAGTACAGCGGCCCCACCACCGGCTCTACTTTTGACGCGGTGGCCGCCGATTTCCGCCAGCGACGCTGGTTGCCTGAATTGCGCTTTGTGGCGCAATACCATGATCACCCCGAGTACATTCGCGCGCTGGCCGATAGCGTACGCGCACACTGGCAGTCACAGGGGCGTAGCGACCGCTTAATCATGTCCTACCACGGCGAACCCGAGCGTTACCTGCACAACGGCGACCCATACCATTGCCAATGTCACAAAACCAGCCGTCTGCTTGCCGAGGCGCTTGAATTACGCGAGGACGAGTACCTCACCTGTTTCCAGTCGCGCTTCGGACGCGAGCCCTGGCTGCAACCCTACACCGATGAAACGCTGAAGAGCCTGCCGGCGCAGGGCGTGAAATCCGTGCAGGTGGTCTGCCCTGGCTTCTCGGCAGACTGCCTCGAGACTATTGAGGAGATTGGCATCGAGAATCGCGATTATTTCATGGAGGCAGGCGGTGAACGCTACGAATATATTCCCTGCCTGAACAGCGACACAGGCCACATTCAGGCCTTGGCAGCCTTGGTGGAGGAGCAGTTGCAGGGGTGGTCACCAAAGCCGTTTGATGGCGACGCGACGCAAGCCCGGGCAAGAAACATTGGGAGCGCCAATTAAGGCGATTATAGCCAGCGGCGGACCCGCGCACAGTAAGCAGAGAACTCTTGCGGGAACAGCGTTTGCAATAACGCTTCTTCCGGGCGTATGTAACGCCACTCTACGATCGCCATAAACACCGGGGGCACGACCAGCGCCGTTGCGGCGCCAACCGTCACCGCACAACCCAGCAGAATGGCCCCCATACCCAAGTACATAGGGTTGCGACTAAAGCGATATACCCCGCCTGTTACCAGCGCTGAGACATTGCGAAACGGGATCAGGTCGGTGCCCGCACGCTTGAATAAGCCACCGGCAACCACCAGCATCGCCAAGCCCGCGATCAAAATCGCGCCGCCGACCAGCTGGCTGGCCACGCTGGTAAAACGAGGGCCCGGGTAAAACTCGTTACACGCAAATACCGCGCACACACCGAACACCAGCCACATTGGAGGGTAAATTACACGCTTGACCATCGCTGTCTCCTGCTGCTCATTCAAACGCCATGCAGATGCACCCCGGCAGGCTCCAGCCCGCCGATGGCATAAGCAAGCATAATGCCTGCCAAAAACGCCAGCGTCAGCTTACCTCGGTCGTGGCTGTGAAAGTGCACTTCGGGCAACAGGTCGCTAAGCGCGATACAAATAAAGGCGCCGGCAGAGAACGCGAGCGCTCCGGCCACCACGTGATGGCGGACATCTCCGAGTAAATCCACGCCGAAGAAAAACAGCGTAGCACCCAGCGGGCAGAGCAGGGCAAAGCCCAGGTTCGCAAACCCCCTTGAACGCCGGCTCCAACCGCCCGCTTCCATAATCGTTGTGATGGACATGGCGTCCAGCGGCTTGTGCAGCAAGATTGCCAGAAAAACCCCCACGCCCAGTAACCCTGCAGCATGCCCAACTTCCCCCTGCATGACTGCGCCCAAAGCCACGCCATCAATCAGCGTATGCACGCCAAGCCCGAGGGCGAGTCCGACCCAACTCAGCCGATTTGCCGCAGGGCCAACCGTCGCGGTGGCCGCTGGAGCCTGCGCGGCGTGTGCATCCGGCTCGAACTCGGCGCGGCGCCGCGCGTGGGCATGGTCGAAGGCGTGACTGTGTGCCTGTTCCTGCGGATGCTCGTGTTGGTGCTGTGACGACTGTGAGTGCAAAGCATCATGCCCGTGACCATGATGCTCGTGCTCCTCGTCGCTGAAGTCATGTTGGTGAAAGTGGAACATACGCAACAACAGCAGCATGGTAATCAGGCCAATCATCAGCCACCAGACAGACGCATCAGCACCGTAAGGATGTGGCTGCAGGGCAATGCTGTGTGGAAGCAGATGGTAGAAAGCAACACCCAACATCAGCCCCGACACAAAGCTCATCACCAGCTGAGTGCGGGTGTGGGTCATCTTCACCCAGTTAGGTAAAAAACCACCGGCCAATGACAACAACGCAATCGCCAAGCAGTATAAAACCAGCAGTAATTCAGGCGTTAGCGCCATCCGTCTCTCCAGTTACCGGGGCGAGAGTGCTCTAGCACAGCACAAGGTTATCGCGGTGAATCAACTCTTCATCACCCTGATAGCCCAACAGCGGGGCTATCTCGGCTGAGGGCCGACCCATAATGCGGTGTGTTTCTTGCGCGCTATAATTTACCAGCCCCCGCGCCACTTCACGGCCATCAGGGCCCAGGCACAACACCATGTCGCCACGTTCAAAACGGCCTGACACAGCGACGACTCCAACCGGCAACAGGCTGCGGCCCGACTCCCGCAGCACGCGCACGGCACCAGCATCAAGTTCAAGGCTGCCGGGAATCTGCACCATACCCGCCAACCACTGTTTACGCGCGTTTTCCGGCTGCTTGCCGGTGCGTAGCCAAGTGCCGATCGGGCCGCCAGCGGCGACTTGCGCGACCACCTCCGGATGGCGACCGCTGGCAATGACGGTCTCGGTACCTGAGCGCGCTGCCAGACGTGCTGCGCGCAATTTGGTAATCATGCCGCCCCGACCGAGAGCACCACCTTCTCCCGCCATGCTGTCGAGCGCCTCATCATGCACGTCGCGGCTATCGACCAGCACCGCGAATGGGTTAAGGCGTGGATCTTCTTCATAGAGCCCCTGCTGATCAGTAAGCAGCAAAAGTGCATCCGCATCAATCAGGTTTGCGACGAGCGCGGCGAGGGTGTCGTTGTCGCCAAAGCGGATTTCATCGGTGACCACAGTATCATTTTCATTCACCACCGGCACCACGCCAAGCCGCAGTAGCGTGGTCAAGGTGCCTCGGGCATTCAAGTAGCGGTCGCGCGCGGTAATATCGTCGTGGCCCAGCAATACCTGAGCGGAGGCAATATTGTAGCTGCGGAAAGCCGTTTCATAACTTTGAATCAAAGCCGACTGGCCGACCGCCGCCGCAGCCTGCAGTTCGTGTAAACGCGTGGGGCGCCGCGGCCAGCCCAGCCGCACCACGCCAGCGGCCACTGCGCCGCTCGACACCAACACCACCTCCGCACCTTCTGCTCTCAAGGCGGCGATCTGTGCCACCAGGCTGCCGATCATTGCCGCGTCTAACCCACGCCCCTCATTGGTGAGCAATGCACTGCCGACCTTGATGACCCAGCGCCGGCTCGCGGCAAGTGCAGTGCGTTCTGAACCACTCATCAGTGCACGTATTCCACTTCAACTTCATGGCTATCGTCATCGTCAGCCGCATCTTCGGGCTTGCTACGATGCCGCGCTCGCAGTGCTTCTATGCGTTCACGCGCTTCCTGCTGCATTCGCGATTGTTGCTCCGACTCGGCTTCGGCGAGCGCGGGATCTTCCGCCTCTAACGCCTTCTGCTCTTCCAGCGCGACCATCAAGTGCTGGCACAGCAACTTGGTTCCATCGCCACTGATGGCCGCGGTTTCATACACAGGGCCATCCCATACCAGTGCGTCCAACAGTGCAGCGCGACGCGGCGCCAGCTCGCCCTCAGGCACCAAGTCTACTTTATTCAAAACCAGCCAGCGCTGACGACTGGCCAATGTCGGGCTAAACCGCTCCAGCTCACGCACAATCGCCAGCGCCGCGTCTACCGGCTCGCTGCCGTCCACCGGAGCCATATCAACCAGGTGCAGCAAAATCCGATTGCGGGTCAGGTGTTTCAGAAAACGAATACCCAAGCCAGCGCCGTCGGACGCGCCCTCGATAAGGCCGGGAATGTCGGCAACCACAAAGCTGCGATAAGCATCTACCTTTACCACACCAAGGTTAGGCACCAGCGTGGTAAATGGATAATCCGCCACTTTGGGGCGCGCAGCAGAAACCGCGCGAATGAGCGTGGACTTGCCCGCATTGGGCAGCCCCAACAAGCCCACGTCAGCGAGCACCTTAAGCTCCAGTTTGAGCGAGCGATGCTCACCTTCAGAGCCAGGGCTGGTTTGCCGCGGTGCCCTGTTGGTACTGGACTTGTAGCGCGCATTACCCAATCCGTGCCAGCCACCCTGCGCCACAATCAGCCGATCACCGTGTGCCGCCAGGTCGCCCAGCACCTCGGCGCTGTCTTCATCGATGATGGTGGTACCGATAGGTACACGCAGCACTAAATCTTCACCGCTCTTGCCCGTACAGTTCCGGCTGCGTCCAGTTTCACCATTTTCCGCGCGATAGTTGCGCACAAACCGGTAATCGACCATGGTGTTGAGACTTTCGTCTGCCTCCATCACCACGCTGCCGCCATCACCACCATCGCCCCCATCGGGACCGCCGCGCGGAATATACTTCTCTCTGCGGAAACTCAGGCAGCCATTACCGCCATTTCCCGCAAATACCTTGATGCTTGCTTCGTCTACAAATTTCATGGTTTTGCCGTTGCGCCCCGTTGTGGGGTCGCGCTCGCCTCTGCGAACAATTCAGTCAGTCTAAAAAAAAAGCCCCGTCAATTGACGAGGCTTTCTATCCGGCCAGGTTGACCGCCTTTTCAGGCGCTCACCACCTGAACATATTTCCGGTTGTTCGGGCCCCGTACCACGAATTCTACCCGCCCTTCCGCCGTGGCGAAAAGAGTGTGGTCACGCCCACAACGCACATTGGCGCCGGGGTGAAAACGAGTGCCGCGCTGACGGATCAAAATATTGCCCGCCTGCACCAGTTGGCCGCCGAAGCGCTTTACGCCGAGGCGTTTACTTTCGGAATCGCGACCGTTACGAGTACTGCCGCCTGCTTTCTTGTGTGCCATAGTCGCTAGCCTCCGTTACGCCGTGATACCAGTAATCTTCACTTCGGTGAACCACTGGCGATGGCCAGTTTCTCTCCGGTAGTGCTTACGGCGATTGAATTTAACAATCTTGATTTTTTTGTGGCGGCCGTGAGCAACCACTTCTGCAGTCACTTTGCCCCCCGCTACCAGCGGCGTGCCTATTTTGACCTGATCACCACCGATCATCAGCACTCGATCAAATTCGATCGATTCACCTGTGGCCGCTTCAATTTTTTCCAGCTTCAGAGTTTCCCCTTCCACCACACGGTGCTGCTTACCACCGCTTTCGATGACTGCGTACATTGCCTTCTCCGTTCAGTTAGCCTGCTCGCAATGCGAAAAATACCCTCACTTACCGAGGGGGCAGAGACAGGCACTAACAGTGTTCATGAACCCGGAGCGTCGATACAAGGCGCATCTGCCCCGGAGGGCGGCGATTTTACTCAAGTAGCCAAGCCTGAGCAAGGTTTATTTGAGCTACGCAAAACCCCTACAGGCCTGCTACAGCTTACCCGCTACGCTTGACACCCCTTCCGCGCCACCCTAGCATGCCCAAGCATTTTTAACGCCCCCACACTATGCAGAAAATTCGCGCCAGCGTTGCCCGGGAGTTCGATCAGGTCAACCACCTGATCATCCAGCAACTCCAGTCCAATGTGCCTTTGGTAGAAAACGTCGGCCACTATATCGTGGATGCAGGCGGTAAACGCATGCGCCCTCTGCTGGCGCTGCTGACGGCAACGGCTTTGGGCCCCTGTAGTTCCGCACACATCACTTTTGCTGCAGTCATTGAGTTCATACACACCGCCACCCTGCTGCATGATGACGTGGTAGATGTGTCCCAGCTGCGCCGTGGGCGCCCTACCGCCAACTCAGCTTTCGGCAACGCATCTAGCATCCTCGTGGGCGACTTTCTCTATACGCGTGCCTTTCAACTGATGGTGCAACTAGACAACCTCGATATCCTGCGCCACATGGCCGACACCACCAATACCATTGCGGAAGGCGAGGTACTGCAGCTAACGCGTGCTGGCAATGCGGACACCACCGAGCAGGACTATCTCGACATTATCACCCGAAAAACCGCTGTGCTGTTTGCCTCAGCATGCTACGGCGCCGCTGTTCTGAGTGGCAGCACCCGTGCTCAAAGCGAGCAGCTGGCTCGTTTTGGCCTGCACCTGGGGCTCGCATTCCAGATGATTGATGACATGCTCGATTATGCCGGGGATGGCGCTACCATGGGCAAGAATGTCGGCGATGACCTGAGTGAGGGCAAGGTCACGCTGCCACTCATACACATTCTGCGTACCGGCAATACCGCAGAGCAAGCGCTGGTGCGCAGGGCCATTACTCAGCGATCGGCGCAAGAGATGGAGGCGATCAGCGCTGCCGTACAACGCTGTGCGGCGACCGAATACACTCGCCAACGTGCGAGGGAGCATCACGACCTTGCCTTGGCTGCGCTCGAGGGCATGCCCGTAAGCCCAGCACTGGAGGCGCTGCAGCAACTGACCCGCCTCTCAATTGAGCGCGATCACTAATACCGCATCGGATAAATTGCAGCCTGCGATAGCCCTGCCTATACTGCCTTTCTATCTCAGCGGCGTGCACCATGGCTCACACTTTGCTACTTTCGGACCTCCCTTCCTGGCATGAACTACAGGCCCTGGCCGAACCGCTGCGGAACACCTCAATCAGCGCTCTATTCAACCGTGAAGTTCAGCGTGCCAGCGACTTTAGCGCCAGCGCCGCGGGCCTTACGTTGGACTACTCGCGCCAGCTTTTGTGTCGGGACAGCCACGCTGCACTGCTGCGCCTCGCGGAACAGGCGCAATTATCGCGGCGCGCCAAACAGTTACTGGCAGGCGCGCCGGTCAACAACACTGAAGCACGCCCGGCGTTGCACACCTTGCTGAGAGCACGAAACGCGCCTGCGGGGCTGGAAGCCGAATTCAGCCGGGTGGAAGATACCCGTCACCGGATGCGTCTATGGTGCGAACGCATTACCAGCGGTGAGTTCACTGGCTTTTCGGGCCAAGCTATCCGACACGTTGTAAATATTGGTATCGGCGGCTCAGACCTGGGGCCGCGGCTGGTCAGCGCTGCTTTACCGAGCTGGCATGGGCCTGTGCGCTGCCACTATGTCGCCAATGTAGACCCCGCTGAATTACACAACACCCTGCGCGACCTGGATCCATGCAGCACGCTTTTTATTCTCTGCTCAAAGTCGTTCCATACCCAGGAAACCCTGGCCAACGGTGAAGCAGCAAAGCGCTGGCTACAGGCTGCCGGCGCCCCTGATCCTGAATTGGCAAAGCACTTCCTTGCGGTCACCGCCGACCTCGAAGCCGCCGCGGGTTTTGGCATTCCGGAAGAGAACTGCCTGCCGCTGTGGGATTGGGTCGGTGGGCGTTTTTCACTGTGGTCAGCTGTGGGACTGAGCACCGCTATCAGCATTGGCTGGGATGCCTTCACTGCTCTGCTAGGTGGCGCAGAAGACATGGATCGGCATTTTGTTGAGACTGACTGCGCGAACAATCTGCCCATACTGATGAGCTTGCTGGAGATCTGGCACTGCAACTTCTTCCAGGCCGGCAACCATGTGGTGTTGCCCTATGACCAGGGCTTGGAGCGCCTGCCCGATTTCCTGCAACAACTGACTATGGAGAGCAATGGCAAGAGCGTCAGCCGCGATGGCGAAGCACTGGGTTACGACACGGCACCCGTGCTCTGGGGGGCGGCGGGCACCATGGGCCAGCATTCGTTCTACCAGCTGCTACATCAAGGCACGCGCCTGTGCCCAGCGGACATCATCCTGCCCTTTTCTACCGCAACCGGTGAGGCCCAACAGCACCGCATGCTCGTGGCAAATGCCCTGGCACAGAGCCGTGCCCTGATGATAGGGCGCAGCTTCGAAGAAGCGCTGGGCAGTTTACTGGCGCGGGGCCTGGATGAAGAGGAGGCACGGCAGCTCGCCCCTCACCTGGTCATACCCGGCAGCCGGCCGCACAGTATTATTAGCTTCGATGCACTGACGCCACACGCACTGGGTGCGCTGTTGGCCCTGTACGAACACCGCACCTTCTGCAGCAGCCAGCTTTGGGGCATCAACGCCTTCGATCAGTGGGGTGTGGAGCTGGGAAAAGAGATCGGTAGCGGCATCCTGCAGCGCCTCGGCAACCCCGATGCCGATAAAACACTGGACCCCGCCACCGAGCGGCTGATTGGCGAATGGTTCAGGGCGCAGGCAAGCATCGCGCCCATCGATGAGCGCTAACCATCTATCAGGGCCAACAATTCCGCTGTGCGCGCTGCCATTAACGCGGCGTCTCCCCGGCTCTCCACATTCAAGCGCACGACCGGCTCGGTATTCGACAGACGCAAGTTGAACCGCCAATCAGCAAACGCCAATGACAGGCCGTCCACCGAGGACTCCGAGAGCGCCCCGGGGCGAAACTGCGCAGCCACCTTTGCCAACACCGCCGCCGGATCGGCGACGCTGCGGTTGATTTCACCGCTGCAGGGAAAGGCAGCCATACCTTCCGCCATCAAGGCCGAAAGTGACAGCCCACGACGTCCCAGCTGCGCCGCCACCAGCAACCATGGGATCATACCGCTGTCACAAAAAGCAAAATCACGAAAGTAATGGTGGGCGCTCATCTCGCCGCCATACACCGCATTCTCAGCGCGCATGCGCTCTTTAATAAACGCATGCCCGGTTTTGCTCTCTACCGCGCGGCCGCCTAGCTGGCTCACTCGGTCTATGGTGTTCCAAATGAGGCGGGGGTCATGAATGATGGTGCCGCCCGGATGTTGATCCAGAGCCATTTCAGCCAGCAGGCCCACCAGGTAATAGCCTTCGACAAACTCACCGCGCTCATCAAAAAAGAAGCAACGGTCGAAATCACCGTCCCAGGCGAGTCCCAGGTCGGCGCCATGAGCAAGCACCGCGGCACTGGTCACAGCGCGATTTTCCTGCAGCAGAGGGTTGGGTACACCGTTGGGAAAGTGACCGTCCGGCTCGTGATTTAGGCGGATAAACTCAAACGGCAGGTGCGCTGCCAGCAGATCGACCACACGGCCCGCGCCGCCGTTACCCGCATCCACCACAATCCGCAGCGGCGGCAATGCCTCCGGGGAAATGTAGGTCAGCAGATGTTCTATATAGGCCGCCGAGGTGTCCAGGGGTAAATAGCGGCCATGAGTAGCCGCCCGGGTAAACTGATTCGCCTCGGCCAGCTGGCGAATCTCTATCAAACCGCTGTCACCCGATATCGGCCGCGACTCCTCACGCACAAACTTCATGCCGTTGAAGTCCTTGGGGTTGTGGCTGGCCGTCACCACAATCCCCCCATCCATGCCGGCATGGCTGGTGGCAAAGTAAATCTCTTCCGTGCCGCACAGGCCGATGTCGTACACATCCACACCCTGCTCGCGCAGGCCATCCGCCAGTGCCGCCTTGATCGCCTCGCTGGTGAGCCGAATGTCGTGGCCGACCACCACCTTGCTCGGCTTCACCACCTCGGCATACGCGCGGCCAATACGGCGCGCAATATCCTCATTGAGCTGGTCGGGCACCCGCCCGCGGACGTCATATGCCTTGAAGCAATCTAGTTTTTGCACGCCGTGAAGCTCCGGCTACTGGTGCGAATAATAGTTTTCATAAACGAAATTGGTCGCCTCGACAAACCCCGGTACGCTACCGCAATCAAAACGGCGCCCGGCAAACTTATAGGCCATCACACAACCCTGACGCGCCTGGGTCTGCAACGCGTCTGTCAGTTGCACCTCCCCATTGGCGCCGGGTGGCGTCTCGCGCAGGATATCGAAAATGTCAGGCGTCAGGATGTAGCGACCAATGATCGCCAGGTTAGAGGGTGCGACGGAGGCATCAGGCTTTTCCACCATCTCGTCCACCCGATAAATACCCTCCTTCAGGCTCTCACCGGAAATGACCCCGTACTTGTGTACATCCTCCATAGGCACTTCCTGAATAGCCACAATGGAGCAACGAAACTGGCGATACAGCTCAGCCATCTGGCTCAACACACCGGGGCCATCGTTGATACACAGGTCGTCAGACAGCACCACGCCAAACGGCTCACTGCCGATCAATGCTTCCCCTGTGAGGATCGCGTGGCCAAGGCCCTTCATTTCGCGCTGCCGGACCATGGTAAAAACACCCTTGTCCAACACGTTGCGAATACTTGCCAGATACGCTTCTTTGCCGGTACCGTAAATTTGGTGCTCCAGCTCAAAGCTGATGTCAAAGTGGTCTGCGATGCTGCGCTTGCCCCGGCCGGTCACCATCGCGCAGGTTGTCATACCGGCAGCAATCGCTTCCTCAACGCCGTACTGCACCAGCGGTTTATTGACAATAGGCAACATCTCTTTCGGCATACTCTTGGTCGCCGGCAAAAAACGCGTGCCGTAGCCGGCAACCGGAAACAGGCATTTCTTGATCATCACGGATTTTCCTTATGGGTAGGGGCAGCCTGCCCACGACCGTACACGTCTTCAAAGCGCACGATATCATCTTCGCCGAGATAGGTGCCCGACTGCACTTCAATCAGCTCCAAAGGGATCCGCCCAGGATTCGCCAAGCGATGCTTGCGACCGAGCGGGATATACGTGGACTCATCTTCACCCAGCATAAACACGTTATCTTCGCAGGTAACCTCTGCCGTACCGTGCACCACAATCCAGTGCTCGGCCCGGTGATGGTGCATCTGCAAAGACAAAGTTTGCCCGGGGTTGACGATAATACGCTTCACCTGAAAACGGTCAGCCGTTACCAAGGATTCATACGAACCCCAAGGGCGATACACACGAGAATGCAAAGAAGCCTCCGGGCGCGCCTCCGCTTTCAGTCGGTTAACGATGCGTTTTACGTCCTGCACCTGGTTGCGATCAGCAACCAGCACCGCGTCCGCTGTCTCAACCACCACCAGGTTAGCCACCCCGACAGCAGCCACAAGGCGCGACTCACTGCGAATATAGCTGCCTTGGCAGTTATCCAGCATCACATCACCGTGGCTGAAATTGCCCTGCTCATCACGCCCGGCCACTTCCCACAGTGCGGACCAGGCACCAACGTCACTCCAACCACAGTCCAGCGCAATCACACCGCCTTCACGAGTGTGCTCCATCACCGCATAGTCAATACTGTCTGGCGGGCAAGCAGCGAAGGCCTGTGCCTGAGGGCGAATGAAGTCCATGTCCTGCGTTGCTTCAGCCATAGCCTGCCGGCAGCTTTCCAGCATAGCGGGCTGAAATTCGGCGAGCTGCGCCAGGTAGGTTTCGGCCCGCAACAGAAACATGCCGCTGTTCCAGAGATAACTGCCGCTTTCCAGATACGCCTGAGCAGTGGTGCTGTCCGGCTTTTCAACAAATGCCTCCAGCGCATACAGGTCTTCACCGAGCGTCGCGCCACAACGAATGTAGCCGTAGCCCGTCTCCGGCGTGTGTGGCACCACACCGAAGGTCATCAGGCGCCCCGCACGGGCCAGCGGCAGAGCACGCGCTACCGCGGCCGAAAACGCTTCCACGTCTTGAATCAAATGGTCGGCGGGCAACACCAGCAGTATGGCCTCAGGGTCGCGGGCCTGCTCGTGTAACGCCGCCAGCGCGACAGCCGGTGCCGTATTACGGCCTTCGGGCTCGAGAATCAGTGCACCGGGGGTAATGCCAACCTGGCGCAACTGCTCAGCCACCATGAAGCGATGCTCTTCATTGCACACCACGACCGGCGCCTTGGCTTGGAGCTGGGCCGTGCGGCCCAGCGTTTGCTGCAGCATAGTCAGTTCGCCGGCCAGCGGCAGAAACTGCTTGGGGTGAAGCTCACGAGACACGGGCCATAAACGGCTACCGACGCCGCCTGAGAGAAGAACGGGGGTCAACATGGGACTTCCTGTCGAGTGGGGCGAGGCTGGCCATAAGATGGCCAACGATCGCTGGAACGACCTATCTTACTAGATGGATAAAGCAGGAGGCTAGCGGCTTGCTGTGGGTGGGACTTGTGGGGGTGTGGTGGCATTGTTTGGTCGGCGGCCCGCTGGGCCGCCCACCCAAATCGGTCTGCATACTCAGGCACCCACCAACGCATACACACACCATCCAACCCTCAGCGCTGGACTTGTGCCCTACAGAGTTTAAAATGGTCACCTGATACGCTCTAACCGTCGGGCGCTAAGACCGGCCATCACGAGGGCATGTCGCCCCGCCCAGCATCTGGGCCTGATTGGAAACACTATGACCGCACAAAACGCATTCACCAAAGACGAACTGGTCGCCTGCGGCCACGGTCACCTCTTCGGCCCCGGCAACGCACAACTGCCTACCGACAACATGCTTATGCTCGACCGGATCACCCATGTCAGCTCAGAGGGCGGGCGTTACGGTAAAGGCGAAATCATTGCCGAGTTGGACATTCATCCAGACCTCTGGTTTTTTCAGTGCCATTTTCCGGGCGACCCGGTTATGCCTGGCTGCCTCGGTCTCGACGCTATGTGGCAGCTGGTCGGCTTTTTCCTTGGCTGGCGCGGCAACCCGGGCCGCGGTCGCGCATTGGGTTCTGGCGACGTCAAGTTTACCGGGCAGGTCGTTCCCAGCGCCAAAAAAGTGGGCTATCACATCCATATCAAACGGGTTATCGAGCGCAAGCTGATCATGGGTATTGCCGATGGTGTTGTGTCCGTAGATGGCCGCGACATCTACACTGCAAACGACCTTCGGGTTGGCTTGTTTACTTCTACGGAGTCATTCTAATCCTATGAGCAGACGGGTAGTCATCACAGGGCTTGGCATCGTGTCGTGTTTAGGCAACGATGCCAAAACGGTCACTGAGGCTCTGCGCGCAGGCCGCTCTGGCATTAGCCTGCGCCAGGAACAGATAGACATAGGGATGCGCTCACACGTTGCCGGCGCCCCGAACATCGTGGTCGCCGATCACATTGATCGCAAGCAGCTGCGCTTCATGGGGGATGCCGCAGCCTATGCGTATATCTCGATGCAGCAGGCCATTGCCGATTCAGGGTTGGGCGAGAAGGATGTTTCGAATGTCCGCACCGGTATTATCGCCGGTTCTGGCGGCGCATCGTCGGCCAGCCAGACGGAGGCGGCCGATATCCTGCGTGAAAAAGGCCTGCGCCGAGTGGGCCCTTACCGCGTCACCCAGACCATGGGCAGCACTGTGTCGGCCTGCCTCGCCACACCGTTTCGCATCAAGGGTGTGAACTACTCGATCTCGTCTGCCTGCTCCACCAGCGCACACTGCATCGGCAGCGCCATGGAGCAGATTCAAATGAACAAGCAGGATGTTGTGTTCGCGGGCGGTGGCGAAGAGCTGCACTGGACCCTCAGCAGCTTGTTCGACGCCATGGGTGCGCTGTCAACCAAGTACAATGAAACGCCGGAACGCGCATCGCGCGCTTACGATGCCAACCGGGATGGTTTTGTGATCGCGGGCGGCGGCGGCATGCTGGTGCTAGAAGAGCTGGAACATGCTGTGGCGCGGGGCGCACACATCTACGCCGAATTGGTAGGCTACGGCGCCACCTCGGATGGCTACGACATGGTAGCTCCGTCCGGCGAGGGAGCAGTGCGCTGCATGCAGCAAGCACTTGCGACGGTAACCGGGCCGATCGACTACATTAACGCACACGGTACCAGCACCCCGGCTGGCGATATTCAAGAACTGAAAGCGGTGCGTGAAGCCTACCGGGACCGGGATCATATTCCGGTTGTGGGGTCGACCAAGTCGTTGTCAGGGCACTCGTTGGGTGCTGCAGGTGTCCAGGAAGCAATCTATTCGCTGCTTATGCAACAGGAGGGTTTTATTGCCGCCTCGGCCAACATCGACACATTGGACCCGGAAGCGGAAGGGCTGCCGATTGCCACTGCACGCCACGACAACGTGGATTTGCAGCGCGTGATGTCGAACAGCTTCGGCTTTGGCGGTACCAACGCGTCACTGGTCTTCCAGAAATATATCCGCTGAGCGCGCAAAGGCAGCGGGTTTTGGCGCGGTGCTTTCAGGTCAGAGAATCCAGCAACACAACGTCCAGCCAATCACCCTCGGTCACTGGCGTCGCTGGCGGTATCAGCGCCAAAGCATTGCTGTAGCACACCGAACTCAGCACGCCAGAACTCTGGTTGGCAAACGGCACGATGCGCAAACCTCCCGCTCCAGACTCCACGGTCACACGTAAATATTCCTGCCGGCTATCGGGCTTGCTGCGGCTGAACGCCGCCCGGGCACGCAGCCAGAGCGGCTCTACGTCAGCGACTCCTTGAGCGCGTAAAAGAAACGGCCTTGCTAGCAGGCAAAACGTCACGAAGCTGGAGGTAGGATTGCCGGGCAGCCCCAGAAATGGCACACCCAACACATCACCAAAGGCCAGTGGCTTACCCGGCTTGATCGCCAAGCGCCACAGGGTAAGTGAGCCCAAGCGCTCCACCTGCTTGCGTACGTGATCTTCATCCCCAACCGACACACCCCCGGAGCTAATCACGCAGTCGGCACCCGACGCCGCCTCGGTCAGCGCTGCCGCGGTGGCCTCAGGCGTATCTGCCACGCGGCCACAATCCACCGCTTCCATACCCAAACCACGCACCAGGGCCGCCAGCATGTACACGTTGCTATTGTAGATTTGACCGGGCAACAGGGGCTGCGCACCGGGCTCGACCAACTCATCCCCTGTCGACAGCAACGCCACCCGCAGCGGACGGCGCACTGCCACCTCAGCGCAGCCCAACGACGCGAGCAAGCCCAAGTCTTCGGCTCGCAGGCGCCGACCCTGCTCAAACACACAAGTGCCAACAGCAACATCCTGCCCACGCAGCCTAATATGATCAGCAGGCCGCACGGGGCCGCGAACGTGCAGCAGGCCATTCACCTCCTGGCACTGCTCCTGTGCAACCACAGCATCGGCGCCGGCGGGCGCCGGCGCTCCGGTGAATATCCGCGCAGCAGTTCCCGGCGCAAGTGGCGCAGCCGCCTGCCCAGCGACAATACGTTGGCTAATGGGCAACGCTGTGACGGCATCGGCGGCACGCAGCGCATAGCCATCCATGGCACTGTTGTCTTCGGGTGGCACCGCAACGGGCGACACCACATCCGCCGCCAGCACAGCGCCGCAGGCTGCATGTAAAGAACGTATTTGAGCTGACGGCGGCGCTGGCGCGCTGGCCAGCAAAATGGCCAGCGCCTCGGCCACCGGCAGCAATGTGCTCACGAGCCCGACGGGCCCGACTGCAACACGCCAACGAAATTGCAAGGACGGTGGCGGCTATCAAGCTGGTCGCGAATGATACCCGCCCAGGCCGTGCGGCAGGCGCCTGTTGACCCCGGCATACAAAAAATCACTGTATGGTTGGCCATGCCGGCTAACGCCCGTGACTGGATGGTGGACGAGCCAATTTCAGCGAGGGACAGCGCACGAAACACCTCACCAAATCCTTCGATGAACTTGTCAAACAACGGCGCGACGGCCTCCGGCGTGGAATCGCGCCCCGCAAAGCCGGTACCGCCGGTAACCAGCACGGCCTGCACGGCAGGCTCCGCGATCCAGGCAGAAAGCCGCGCGCGAATCTGGTAAATATCATCCCGGACTATGCTGTGCGTGTGGCAACGATGGCCGGCTTCCTCCAGCGCACGCACCAGGTATTGGCCGGACGTGTCGGTGTCGGGGGTACGCGTGTCGGAGACAGTGAGCACAGCAATAGACAGCGCAACAGGGGCAGTGGCGTCGGAAACATCGAGCACTGGGCTTAAACCTCCTTTTGCGCTTGAAGCTGCTGACGTTGATAGAAATAATGGCGTACGGTATCTGCCACAAAGCTGCGCCAGGAAACTTGCTTGATCGCAAATGTACTGCGAATTGCATCACACTGCAGCGATCGGTTTAGTGCTGGCCCCACGCTTTCAAGCAACTGCAGTTGCACTGCGTCGGCTGAAAACCTGGAGAACTGGGAGGCCGATGCCAGTAAAGCTTCGGCAAACTCGTAGCAGTTGGTCGGGTCTGTACTGCAGTAATGATAAGTACCCCAGGATTCGGATCCCGCTCCCAACTGATCCAGTATACCCGCCACCACACGAGCGGCGTCTGCTGATTCAACAGGGCAGCCGCGCAGCCGGTTCTCCAGCAGCAGGCTGCCCCCTGCTATTAACTGCTCCAGCATATGCGACAGTACATTAATGCCCTCAGCGGAAAATACCGGGCCCAAGCGCAGAACAACATGCCGATCACAGGTTTCACGCACCCGTTCCTCGGCCGCGGCCAGCAGGCGGCCCACCGTCTCGGGATTATCGGCTATATCTTGCTCGCGGTAGGCGCGCTCAGCATCCCCCGCAAACACGCGCGCTGATGACACCAAAAAATAGCTGGCACCGCTGCGTTGACAAGCCTTGGCTAACCAGCGACTTCGCTCGATATCCAGTTCGCCGACTAACTCGCCACTGTCGACAGCGGCCTGCAACCGAGCATCGACAACGATATCAGCGCGTGCCCGACGAATGAGTTTTTTGGCGTGACGCTCACTTTTCCAGCGCGATACCGAACTGGAGACGCTCTCTAGATCGTGCCGCCCCCATCGCTTTAAGTGATCAACCAGCGCAAGACCAAGGGAACCGTCTGAACCGATCAGCAGTACACGCACAACCGGCTCTCCCTCAAATTCGTAACAACTGCCAGAAGACAGCGCGACTTAGAACGGGATATCGTCGTCAAAGTCGGCAAAATCGGTGGGGGCGGGCTGGCTTGGCGCAGGAGGGCGTGAACTACCGCCGCTGGCAGGTGCAGGCGCCGACGCCTGCTGTGGTGGAGGGCTCTGGCTGTAATCATCGCGCCCATCATTTTCGCCGCCCATTTGACCACCGCCCGTACGGCTATCGAGCATCTGCATTTCATTCGCAACGATTTCCGTGGTGTAACGGTCTTGGCCGTCCTGACCCTGCCACTTGCGAGTGCGCAAAGCGCCCTCAACATAAACCTTGGAACCCTTTTTCAGATACTCGCCCGCGACTTCCGCCAGCCGATTGAAAAACACGACACGGTGCCATTCGGTGCGCTCTTGGGGCTGGCCGGTCTGCTTATCTTTCCAGCTTTCTGACGTGGCCAGATTGACGTTGGTGACCGCACCGCCCGAGGGCATGTAGCGCGTTTCAGGATCCGCCCCCAGATTACCCACCAGTATGACTTTATTAACGCCCCTTGAAGCCATGATAACCCCTCTCTTGTGGACGGTTAGCGATAAATAACTACGAAAAAGACTATAACAATCCGACTGTGCAATTGCGACAGCACATACGGCCAAAACCGATCATCCCTGCACTCGGGAGCCTCTGCAGGTGGTGCTACCCTGGGCTGAACACGAGACTCAGGAAGAGGCACCGCCCAGTGCAGCCCGCTCAGCCGCTGGAATACGCATTACAACCAGCATCCACACTGCCACTACAACGAGACACAGCTCGGTAATGCCAACGATGCCGTAATTTTGTAGCACCCAGCCACCGGCAACACCGCCGGCAAAAATACCCAAAAATTGTGCGGTGGAGAAAATTCCTAACGCGGTGCCTTTGGCATCAGGCGATACAGCCTTACTCACCATGGAAGGCAGAACGGCCTCCATGTAATTGAAACCAACAAAGAACAGCCACAGAGCGGCGCAGAACAACCACGGGATCGACGCCAGGCCTAACAGCGTTAAGGCCACCATGAGTACCGCTATCGCAATCAAAAACACCAAATGGTGACGCCCGCCGCGCTCAGCCAAACGCATCAACGGCACAATGCCCACCACCGACAGTAACACCGCTGGGAGATACACCTGCCAGTGGTCCTCTCTCGAGATACCCACAACAGACTCCAGTGCACCCGGCACGATCTGGAAGCTCGCCATGAGCACAAAGTGCAGCGCAAATATCCCCACATCGAGACGCAACAGCGCCGGGTTGCGCAGGCTAGCCTGGAACAGCCGCGGACGAGCGCCCACTTCGGCATGCAACATACCGTTGCGTGGCGGATCCGGCACTTGCCAGAGCACTACAACAATACCCGTTAACGCCAGCGCCGCGGTCACACCGAACACGGCTTCAAGGCCACCAAGCCCGGCAATCAGCGGGCCCAACACAAGCGCCACCGCAAACGCCAGGCCAATGCTGGCACCAACGACCGCCATCGCTTTGGTGCGCTGCTCTTGTGAGGTGAGGTCGGCCACGAGGGCCATCACACTGCTGGCTATGGCCCCCGCCCCTTGCAGCGCGCGGCCGGCAATAATGCCGTAGATGCTCTCAGCAAAGGCAGCAACCACACTGCCAATGGCAAAAATGAGCAAACCGCCAACAATTACCGGCTTGCGCCCAATGCGGTCCGATAGCCAGCCGAAGGGGATTTGCAGGCAGGCCTGCGTCAGCCCATAGGCGCCCAACGCAACGCCAATAAGCGCTGGGGTCGCGCCCTGGAAGTCCACGGCATACAACGCCAACAGCGGCAGCACCATGAACAGACCCAGCATGCGGACGTTGTAGAGCAAGGCGAGCGACGCCACTGAGCGCCGCTCAACAGCTGACATGGGGTGTTCGGTAATCACAAGGCGGGCACTTTCCAAAAGCCACTATGGTAACAGCTTCGCTTTCACAGTGGCATCCACTACATTGCCAGCTGCGTAACACCCCGTATAATTTTGCCTCGACACAACAACACCACCTATACTGCCGGGTTCGACTGGCAGACCCTAACCGGAGACACATGGACACCATTATCGTCCGCGGTGCGCGCACCCACAATCTGAAGAACATCGATATCGACATTCCCCGGGATAAATTGGTGGTCATCACTGGCTTGTCCGGGTCCGGCAAGTCATCGCTTGCCTTCGATACGTTGTACGCAGAGGGACAACGGCGTTACGTCGAGTCGCTGTCGACCTATGCGCGGCAATTTCTGTCCATGATGGAGAAGCCCGACATGGACCATATTGAAGGCCTGTCTCCGGCAATCTCCATCGAGCAAAAATCGACCTCACACAATCCCCGCTCCACCGTGGGCACCATCACGGAAATTTACGATTACCTGCGTCTGCTTTATGCACGCGTCGGAGAGCCGCGCTGCCCGGAACACGGCGCAAGCCTGCAGGCCCAAACTGTCAGCCAGATGGTTGATACGGTGCTGGCAATGCCGGAAGGCAGCAAGCTCATGCTGCTGGCACCTGTGGTTCGCGCACGCAAAGGCGAACACTTGCACGTGTTTGAGGAACTGCGCGCTGCAGGCTTTGTGCGCGCTCGAGTAGACGGCATCATTACCGACCTCGACGACCTCCCGGACCTCGACAAGAAGCGCAAACACGATATCGAAGTGGTGGTGGACCGGTTCAAGGTACGCGCAGACCTGAGCCTGCGACTGGCAGAGTCTTTCGAAACGGCGCTGGGCCTAACGGACGGCTTGGCGACCATCAGCCACATGGACGGTGACGGGCAAGACATCATGTTCTCCGCCCGCTTCGCCTGCCCTGTTTGCGGCCACAGCATTGACGAATTGGAACCCAGGCTGTTTTCCTTCAACAACCCGGCAGGTGCCTGCTCCAGCTGTGACGGGCTGGGGGTCAAGCAGTATTTCGATGCAGCGCGCATCGTGTTACACCCGGAATCGAGCCTTGCAGAGGGTGCCATACGCGGCTGGGACCGCCGCAATGTGTACTACTTTCATATGCTGACCAGCCTTGCCGACCACTATGGCTTCTCCATCGATACGCCGTTTGCCAAATTAAACAAAACTCATCAGGAAGCCATTCTTCACGGCAGTGGCGATGAGGATATCTCGTTCTCCTACATGAACGACCGCGGTGATGTGCACAGGCGCAAGCATCCGTTCGAGGGAATCCTGCCCAACATGGAACGTCGCTACCGGGATACGGAGTCGCAATCCGTGCGAGAAGAACTCTTCAAATTCATGTCTACGCAACCTTGCCCCGCCTGTGCCGGCACTCGGCTTTGCAGCGACGCACGGCACGTATTCGTGGATGACCGTAACCTGCCCAGTATTGCCGAGATGCCGGTCGGGGAAGCAGAAATCTACTTTGGCACACTGCAGTTGGAAGGCCGCAAGGGCGAGATTGCCAGCAAGATTCTCAAGGAATTGCGCGCACGGTATCGCTTTCTGGTTGATGTCGGCCTCAACTATCTGACGCTGAGCCGTTCCGCGGAAACCTTATCCGGCGGCGAGGCGCAGCGCATTCGCCTCGCCTCGCAAATTGGCGCTGGGCTGGTCGGGGTTATGTATATCCTCGATGAGCCTTCCATTGGCCTCCACCAACGGGACAACGAGCGCCTGCTAGGTACACTCACCCACTTGCGCGACCTGGGCAACACCGTGCTGGTGGTAGAGCACGATGAAGACGCCATTCGCAGCGCTGACCACATTATCGACATAGGCCCGGGTGCCGGCGTACACGGCGGGCGTATTGTTGCGCAGGGCAGCCTTGAGGACATCTTGTCGAATGAGCAGTCACTGACCGGCGCCTATCTTTCCGGCAAGCGCTCAATCGCGGTGCCGCAGAAGCGAACCAAGGTGAACCCCAAAAAGATGCTGACACTGGCGGGCGCCACGGGCAACAACCTTCAGGGTGTGACACTCGATCTGCCTTTGGGCCTACTCACCTGTGTCACCGGCGTGTCTGGCTCAGGTAAATCAACCCTGATCAATAATACGCTATACCCCCTTGCAGCCACTGAGCTGAATGGCGCGACAACGCTAACTGCAGCGCCCTATAAAAGCATCAGCGGCATGCAACATATCGACAAGTGCATTGATATCGACCAAAGCCCGATTGGTCGCACACCCCGCTCCAACCCAGCCACCTACACCGGCATTTTCACACCGGTACGCGAAATGTTCTCGGGCACGCAAGAAGCAAGGTCGCGCGGTTACAAGCCAGGCCGTTTCAGCTTCAACGTCAAGGGCGGGCGCTGCGAAGCCTGCCAGGGAGACGGCGTCACCAAGGTAGAGATGCATTTCTTACCCGATATCTATGTTCCTTGCGATGTCTGCAAGGGCAAACGCTACAACCGGGAAACTCTGGAGATTCGCTACAAGGGCAAAAATATCCACGAAGTGCTGGAAATGACCGTGGAGGACGCCCTCGCCTTCTTCGAACCCGTACCCACCATAGCGCGCAAGCTGCAGACATTAATGGATGTGGGCTTATCCTATATTCGCCTTGGGCAGGCCGCGACGACACTGTCAGGCGGTGAAGCGCAACGGGTCAAACTATCTCGTGAACTGTCGAAACGCGACACCGGAAAAACCTTATACATCCTTGATGAACCCACAACCGGCCTGCATTTTGAAGACATTCGTCAGCTGCTGGACGTGCTGCACCGGCTGCGGGACCACGGCAACACGGTGGTGATCATTGAGCATAACCTGGACGTCGTTAAGACGGCTGACTGGCTGGTGGACCTGGGGCCTGAGGGTGGCTCGGGGGGCGGGCAGATTATCGCTACGGGGACACCTGAAGAAGTTGCCGAGACGGCGAGCTCTTACACAGGGCAATTTTTGAAGCCTCTGTTGGCACGTCAGGCCGGTTCAGCTGGGGTGGAGGGTAAAGCTGCGAAAGGGCGTAGTGGGAAGAAAAAGACGGCTGCTGCTTAAGGGCGCGACAGCGCAGGTGGGCGTATGCGCTCTAGAGCGCTGCGCTGTAGGGTACTGCGCTATAGGGTACTGCGCTGTGGGGGGCCGCACTGTAGGACAGGCCCGTGGGGTGCCGCACTGTAGCGCCGGTTAAGCAGAAATTAGAGAAAGCTGGAGTTCGTTAGGCTGTCTGAGCCTTATTTTTAAGGTACAAAAAAACCGGGCTTCGCCCGGCTTTTTTGTTACGAGGGGGTTAGCCCTCGTCTGTCGCTAC
>JANQUV010000023.1 GCA_030730585.1 Haliea sp. | reverse complement strand
ACGTTTGGCGAGCGCCTGCTGGCACCGATGGCGGGCGTAAACGACGAGGGCTTCTGGGAAGACGCTGACGTGGTGGCCGCCAACGACGCGCTGCTCGCCGCCGTAGGCGCCACATGGTATTCGCTTGCGCCCCTCGATTTAAGCGAAGTTGGGGGCGGCAATACGTGGGTGGGCAATCCATGGCCCGATGACGCCCTCGCACGCTTCCACGAAAGCGCTGCGGCCATACTCCAGCGGGGCTTCGGTGCCGGCCCTGTGCAGGTGGTTAAAGACCCTCGGCTCTGCCTCACACTCCCTCTATGGCTGCAGGCCTGCGCCTCTCTGGGACTTCACGCACAGGTGTGCGCCGCTGCGCGCGCTCCGCTTGAAGTCGCCCAATCGCTGCAGCGCCGGGATGATTTTCCCTTGGCTTACGGCCTGCGGCTCGACCTCGCCTACCGCACGGCCCTGGCCGCTGCGCTCCCCGCAGCCTCCCTACACGTTTTATACCCCGAGCTTATTGAGAACGCGCTCCAGGTTTTGAAGAATCTGGCTGCACAGCTGCCGTTGCAGGTGAGCCCTGAAGCCATCGCTCGCGCGGTGAAGCCTGGCCTGCGCCACCATCAGGCTGCCCTGCTGGCCTCCGACCTGCTGGAGCAAGCATATATACCTGCGGCGGACTTGCCTGCGTTGGCCGATTGCCTTGAGCAGCGCTTTCCGGTTGATGCCATGGTTGCGGATGTGGTGTCGCTTTTTGTTGCCCGTGGGGCTGAGCTCACCAGCATCGGTGAGGCGCACAGCCAGGCACTCACCACCATCGCTGAGCGAGACCTGCAAATAGCTGAGCTGGACCAGCACCTGCAGGATACCGGTGCATGGTTGGAGCGAGCTTTGGCGACTATCAGTGAGCGCGATGCGCAGATTGTATCGCTCGATGAGCGGCTCGCGGAAAGTGGCGCGCAGCATAGCCACGCGCTGGCGGTGATTGCTGAAAAAGACCGGGAGATTGCCGAAAAAGACCAGGAGATTGCCGAAAAAGATCGCCGGCTTGCCGAGATCTACAATCTACCTGTTTTGGGCGGCGCTCTTCGCGCCGCGCGCCGCTTCCGTAGCGAGTAGCCACAGTGTCCCTCAGGTTCAGCAAATGCCGCGCGAGAAGAATACGAACTAGGAGAGTACGTGCGCCCCGTTGATGTTGTGGTGCCCGTGTATACCGGTGTAGAGGAAACGCGGCGTTGCCTCGAAACTGCGTGGGCGACTATTGATAGCGAATGGGCGCGGCTGGTCGTCATTAACGACGGTTCCCCTGACCCCGCCATTACCACGCTGCTGCGCGAGTTCGCCGCATCTCACCCCGGCGTGGTGTTGCTGGAAAACCCCGAAAACCTGGGTTTTGTGGCGACGGCTAACCGCGGCATGCAGTACGACACCGAGCGTGACGCCCTGCTGTTGAACAGCGATGTTGAGGTCGCCAACGACTGGCTGCAGCGCATGCGCGAGGCCGCCTACTATCACCCCAAGGCTGGCAGCCTCACGCCGTTTGCCAATAACGCCACCATTTGCAGCTTCCCCAACTTCTGCCAAGACAACGCCCTGCTGTTTGGCCTGGGTGTCGCGGAGATCGACCGCGCTTTTGCGGCCCAATTCAGCGCCGCAGATGCCTTTGAAGTACCCACTGGCGTGGGTTGCTGCCTGTATATACGCCGCGACTGCCTCACCGACATTGGCTACTTTGATGTCGACACCTTTGGCCGCGGTTACGGCGAGGAAAACGACTGGTGCCAGCGGGCGCAGCGGTCGGGTTGGCGCAACCTTCACCTCGCCAATTGCTTTGTGTACCACCAAGGCGGCGTCAGTTTTGCGCAGGAACAGAGCCCGCGCGTGGCCCAGGCAATGACGCTGCTGGACGAACGCTACCCCCGCTACCATGCCGATATCCAGTCCTTTGTGGCGCGTGACCCGGCCCGGGCGGCGCGCACGGGCGCGCTACTGGCGCTGTTTGCGGCTCAGAATCGCCCGAAGATAGCGTATCTGTCGCACAAATTGGGCGGCGGCGCGCAGCAACATGTTGATGAGTTGGCCAGCTTGTATGCCGATGAGGCGCTATTTGTGCAGCTCACCCCGGCGCTGGAGGGGCAGTCAGTGACACTCAGCGTATTCGATGGCGGTGTACGTTTGGTGGACGGCCTGCATTTCTCGGTGGAAGCCGAGTTTGATAGGCTGGTAGCGCTATTGCGCGACATGGGTGTAGCCCATGTTCATTTCCACCATACGATGGGCTTGCACCCGCGCCTATGGGTGCTGGCCAGCGCCTTGGGCTGTGGCCATGACCTTACCGTGCACGATTACTACCTGATCAACGGCAACCCCACCCTGACTGACGTGGATGCACGGTTTGTGGCTGACGCAAGTGTCGATTTTGATGAGCGCTGCGCCGGCCATTACCCTTTGCCCGAGGGCGTGTCTGCAGAGCATTGGCGCGCCAGCCAGAAGCTGTTGGTTGAGGCGGCGCAGCGGGTCATTTTTCCCTCTGCCGACTGTGCTTTCCGGTTTCAGCGCTATTTTTCGGTGCGCCAGGCGGTAGTGGCTTGGCACCCGGATTATCTTGCGTCCCAACCCTACCCGGAGCCGAGCTGGCGTCATACGCATCCGCGCCCCTTGCGGGTGCTGGTGGTGGGGGCGATTAGCCGGGAAAAAGGCGCTGATGTGCTGGAGGCTGTTGCCGAAGAGCTGGCCGCGTCGGGCGCAGTGGAGTTTCATTTGTTGGGTTACGCCTACCGCGCACTGGGTAAGTCGGTGCTCACACACGGGCCGTATGCAAATGCGGACGCCTGGCGTTTGATCGATGACATAGCGCCGGATGTCGTGTGGTTTCCCGCACAGTGGCCCGAAACCTACAGCTACACGCTTAGCTTGGCCCTGCATTTGGGCTTGCCCGTGGTGGTGCCCGACATTGGTGCCTTTGTTGAGCGCGTTGCCGGCAGGGCGTTCAGCAGCATCATGCCCTGGGACGCGCCGGTTGCGCAGTGGAGCGCCCTTTGGCGGCGGCTGGCCGGCGGCGAACCACTCGGTGTTGCAGCTGCGTCGACAGTCGAACAGCCCGATGCAGTGTTTTACCAGGGCGCCTACTTGGCTTCAGTGCCCGCGCGCCAGGGGGAGTTTAGCCCCGGTCGTATTGCCAGTTTGACGACAAATTTGCATTCGGGCACGCCAAACTTGAGCCGTTCCGAGCGTATTCTTGGCCGCATTTGGCGCTTGAGCCGCCGCCCGCTGGTCGCACGTGTGGTTTCCTGGGTGCCGTTTCGCGTGCAGCAGGCCATCAAGCGCCGCCTCTCGGCCCGGCCCATGCACGATATTGTGCGCTGATGGCCATCGTTTATCTTCACATTGGCGCGCCGAAGACAGCGACGTCCAGCTTGCAGGCGATGCTGGCCGCCCACGCTGGCACCTTGCTCGAGCACGGCATTTTATACCCGGCTAGCTGTCGCCACGGTGATGCGCACCACGTGCTGGTGGCTGACCTGATCGACAAGTACCAAGCCAACCCCATGCCGGATATTTGGTACGGCGATTTTCCTCGCGGCGAGGCCTGGGCCCGGCTGCAGGCGGAGCTGCAGGCAGCAGGGCCACAGGTGCACACCGCCATTGTGAGTTCCGAGTTGTTTTTTGGCCAATCCATCAACATTGAGCGCATGCTCGGGGACATCCAGGCGGCGCTTGCGGGCCATGAGGTACGCGTGCTGATGTACCTGCGTCGCCAGGATCAGCTGTACGCCTCCTTCTACAATCAGGATGTTAAAGGGGCCCGGCAGTGGCCCGCCAGCGCCTATGAATTCTACGAAACGCACCAGATTTTCCAGCGAGGCTACGATCAGGTGGTCGACTTGTGGGGCGCAGCCTTTGGCCATGCCAACCTGCGCGTGCGGCCCTTTGAGCCCGCACAGTGGCCGGGCGGTGATATGGTCAGCGACTTCTGCAAGGTCGTCGGCTTGCCCGCGCTGCAAGCAGGCGGCGCTGAGCCTAACGATGGCCTCGGCGCCAATCAGCTGTATATCAAGCGTTGCCTGAATCATATGGGCTACGAAAAAGCGGATAACGACCGCGTTGTCGGGCTGCTGCTGGACCTTTGCCCAGAGCCGCGGTTGAAGCAGGTGCGCTACGTTAATATGGGTTGCTACGGGCGGCTGCGTGAGCGCTGGACGCAGACCAATCAGCGCTTGGGCCAGGCGTATAACAACGGTGCCAATTTCTTTCAGGCGCCGGTCCCTGAGCCCGCCGCAATTCCCGAACACACGCTCAACCCGGCACGGCTGGCAGAGTTTCTGCGCGGCCTCTTGAGCGCTGGGCAGAAAGGGCATTTAGGCGCGCTACGCAGCCTGTTTGCCCGCGCCGCACTGCTGGTGATTGCGGAGCAAGGGCTGTGGGATGCGGTATCACGCGGTGATAGGGTTACGCTCGAGTCTTGGGTATAGGTGCGCTGAGCATGGTGATAACAGAAAATGGTTGGCGGGCGGCGGTGCTTAACCGGCGCATGCTCACTTGCGTCTTCACCGGCCTTGCGTCTGGCATGCCGCTCTATGTGCTGCTGCAGTTGGTGCCGGCCTGGCTGCGCGACCAGGGTGTATCGCTCACGGAAATCGGCTTGTTCGCTCTGGTCGGTATTCCATACGTCTGGAAATTTCTCTGGGCGCCCATGATGGATCGCTGGATTCCACCGCTGCTGGGCCGGCGCCGGGGGTGGATGTTCATCTGCCAGCTGGCACTCATTGTCTCCATTGGCATGTTGGGTGCATTTGATCCACAGCAGTCCACGTGGGTGATTGCCTGGCTGGCCTTTGGCGTCGCTTTTTTCAGTGCCAGCCAGGATGTGGCGATCGATGCCTTCCGGCGAGAAATCCTGCCCGACCACGAGCTAGGCCTGGGTAATTCAATTCACGTGCAGGCTTATCGTGTGTCCAGCTTGGTGCCGGGCTCGCTATCGCTCGTTCTCGCCGACCTGCTGCCTTGGAGCACTGTCTTCTGGATCACGGCCTTGTTCATGCTGATCGCGGTGTTTATGAGTTTGTTGGTCGACGAGCCCGCATTCGACGCGCCAGCCGATACTGGTTTGCGTGCAGCGGTCGTGGCCCCCTTTTCGGAGTATCTACAGCGCCGCGGTTGGTCCGGCCTTTTGCTCGTGCTGGGGTTTATGTTCCTCTATAAAATGGGCGATAACATGGCCACTGCCCTGGCAACGCCGTTCTATATTGATATGGGTTACTCGATGACGGAGATTGGCCTCGTGGCCAAGAACGCGGCCTTGTGGCCTGCGATCATTGGTGGCCTGCTAGGCGGTTTGGTGATGCTGCGGCTGGGGATCAACCGCAGCCTGTGGTTGTTTGGTGCCGTTCAGTTGTTGAGTATTCTCGGCTTCGCCGTTCTGGCCGGTAGCGAGCCATCCCTCTGGCTGCTGGCTGTTGTTATTTCCTTCGAATACCTCGGTGTGGGTTTGGGCACCGCTGCGTTCACCGCCTTTATCGCCAGGGAGACCAGCCGCACCTATGCGGCCACCCAATTTGCCTTGTTCACCGCGCTGGCGGCGTTGCCGCGCACCTTTGCTAACGCCAGTACGGGCGTGATTGTTGAAGCCGTGGGCTGGCAGCCGTTTTTTTTGCTCTGCACGGTGTTTGCTGTACCCGGCATGCTGTTGTTGCTGTGGGTGGCTCCCTGGCGTGAGAAGGCGCTGTGAATACGCGACCGGAGCGGGTGATTGCCATTCTTGGCATGCATCGCAGTGGCACCAGCTGCTTGACCGGGTCGCTGCAGGAGGCAGGGTTGGAGCTGGGTGACTATCACACCTGGAACCCCTACAATCGCAAAGGCAACCGCGAGAATCAGGCTTTTGTCGACCTGCATGATAGCCTGCTCGAAGCCAATGGCGGCAGTTGGGACAACCCTCCTGGGGCTACCGTGTGGCCTGCGGCGCACCGGGAGCGGGCACGCGGCCTGCTTGCGGAGTATGCCGGTATTCCAGCGCTGGGTTTCAAGGATCCGCGCTGCTTGCTCGCCTTGAATGGCTGGCGTGAGCTGGTGCCTGACCTTGAGGAGGTGGGCATATTCCGGCATCCGGAGGCCGTTGCGGCCTCTTTGCTGAACCGCAGCCAGATACCTCGCGAGCAGGCTTTGGCTTTATGGTATTGCTATAATCGGCTGCTGTACCAGGAGCATCGGCAGCGAGGTTTTCCGCTGCTGTGCTTCGATGACGAGGAACGTGTATTCAATCAAAAAGTGGACGATGTGGTGCGGCAGCTTCGGTTACAGCCGGTAGCTGCCCCCACACGGTTTTACGACAATGCCCTCAAAACCCATGCCGGGCGTGTGCGCTCACGGTTGCCGTGGAAGGTACGCTATTTGTACTACCGGTTGCAGCGGGCAAGCCTGTGACGTGCAGCACATTGGTCATTGGCGGCGTGGCGGTATGTGAGCCAGTCCGTTACTATCTGCACACGCACCGAGGCCGCTAAACGGATAATAAATGCTGGCACGCTTTCTTAAAAAAGACGACCGTACGCCTAACGGCAAAAATGTGCTCAGCGTCAGCTTTGTGGTCATTGTTTATGATATGCAATTGCAGGCGGAGAACACGGTCCGCTCGCTGCTGCCCGACTATCAGTTAGGTGTCAGTGGCGATGAGTACGAGGTGATCGTGGTCGAGAATGCCTCCGCGAATGTGATGCGCCCAGGCTTTCTGCAACAGTTGCCGGCCAATGTGCGTTATTTCCTGCGCGAAAACCCCGAGTCCAGCCCAGCCAAGGCAATTAACTTCGGTGCCGACCAGGCGCGCGGAGCGAACATTTGTGTGTTGATAGACGGCGCCCGGATGCTGACCCCCGGCGTGGTGCGCACGGTGCTGATGGGGCACCGTTTGGACAATGCGGCAGTCGTCGCCATACCCGGCTATCATCTGGGGCGTGAGTTGCAGCAGGAAGCGGTGAGTAGCGGGTACAGCCTGGAGCAGGAGCGCAGCTTACTGGACTCAATTGCCTGGCCGGAAGCGGGTTACCGTTTGTTTGATATCGCATGCTTCAGTGGCTCCAGCGCGCCGGGCTTGTTCATGCCCAATAGCGAGAGTAACTGCATCAGCATTCCGCGCCACGTCTGGCAAGGCCTGGGTGGCTACGACGTGCGCTTTGATCTGCGTGGCGGCGGGCTCATCAACCTGGATCTTTACAAGCGCGCCTGTGAGTTCCCCGGAGTGCAACACATCATCGCCCCGGGTGAAGGGACTTTTCACCAATTTCATGGCGGCGTGACCACGGGCGGGCAAAGCCGCGAAAAGCGCGAAGCATACATCGAACAGAGTATGGCTCAATACCGGGAGCTACGCGGCGAAGAGTTTGTCAGCCCGCGCACGCAGCCGCTGTACTTGGGGGAGATTCCCGAACAAGCACAGAAATTCGTGCATTATTCTGCGTCCCGCGTGCTTGATGCGCGCGGCGAGGCACCCTTGGCCCACGGCCCAGCCTGAGGAGTTTCAGTGAGTAGCCAGATTTACTTTCCACCGTCCCTGCAGCGTTTCGAGCCCCGGCGTATGGTGTTCAGCACCTGGGTTGACCACCTGCCGTTTGCTTATGACCTGGTTACCGCCCTGCGCCCCAAGCTCGTAGTTGAACTGGGCGTTTATAACGGCTTGTCATTTTTTACCTTCTGCCAGGCGATGGTGGAGAACGACATTGATGGTGTGGCGTACGCCATTGATTGTTGGGACGGCGATGAACACACCGAGGCATACGATGATTCGGTGTACCAGGATGTGCAGCAGCACGCGCGGGAGCATTACCGCGGTATCACCTACCTGTTGCGCATGTACTTTAACGAGGCCCTACGCCATTTTGAAGACGACAGTATCGACTTGTTGCATATCGATGGTTTACACACTTACGAAGCGGTGCAGGAAGACTTCAATAATTGGTACCCGAAAGTCCGCCCCGGTGGTATCGTGTTGTTCCACGATGTGATGGCCAAGCTGAAGGACTTCGGCGCCTGGAAGTTTTTCGAGGAGCTGGAAGCCGGGCATGACGAGATCTTCAAGTTCAACCACGGCTTTGGCCTGGGTGTGCTGCGCAAGCCGGGTGGCGCCCCGGCGCAGACTGAACTGACTGACCTGCTGTTTTCAGGGGATGCGGAAACCAGTAAGCGGCTGCGTCAACTGTACTCTCACGCTGCACATTTTCTCGAGGCCCGCCGTCAGGCGAAACGCTTCAAACCTAAAGACAGCGCCTATGAGCCCAAGGGAGGGCAAGGCAAGCAGGCCGAGGGTAGCTGAACGTGCCGCAGCGTGATGCCGCACAAGATGCCGCTTTAGCGGCAGCGGCGGACTGTCGTGAGCGCGGTGACTGGCGCGGGGCGTTGGCACTGCTGACACAGGCCAACCGGCAGCAGCCGCGTGCGGCGTTGCAGCAACAGATGGTGGACTGGCGTATTCAGGCGGGCCGCACAGCCGTTACGCCCTTGCCTGAAAAGAGGGCGTCCAACCAGGCCGAGCAAGCCGAGCAAGCCGAGCAAGCCAACGAGGCTGGTCCTGCGGCTGTAGCCGCAGAATTGCCGGGCACTATCCCCGAAATTTCTGCGCAAGCACTCACTGCGGAACGGCTACATCAGGCCATTCACAGCCACGGTGCGTTGATTGTGCGGGGTTTACTGGATCGGCCGGCAGCGGCCGGTTTGGTGCAGCAAATAGATCGCGTGGTGGCTGCGCGCGAAGCCCCGAATGCATTCCCCCCCGTGGAACCCGATGCCGCGTGGTATGCGCGCTCGGCAGAGGCGTGGGGCAAGCCCTCGCAATTTTTTCGCCGCCTTGGGCAAGGCGAGCAGAGCAGTTCTATTTGGGTGGCTGATTCCCCGCGCGTAGCCTGTGAGTTGTTGGCGCTTTATGAGGCGCTCGGCCTGCCGGCACTATTGCAGGCGTACTTTGGCGAGCCCGCCAGGCTATCGGTAAA
>JANQUV010000022.1 GCA_030730585.1 Haliea sp. | reverse complement strand
GCCAGCGGCCGCAGGAGGGCTATCATGACCACATTGGCGTTTGATTCGCTCAGGTGTGCTCGGAAACCTGGAGAGACACGTGGTGCGGCATCCGGTGGTAGCACGCTGATGCGCGGGCGTGGCCGGTGTGAGAGGATCTCTTATGTCCAGGCGTTTGGGTTGCTCGCGCTGGTTATAACCGAAAAGCGTCTCCGCGGAGGTTTTGATCGGAATTGATGAGTAATTCGGGGCGCGCGCCGCGACGCTGCAAGCCCCTGAGCCTACGCGTTAATGCGCTGCCTCCGCTACCGGACCTCAGAGGTGGGAATCGTTGAGTGAAATCGAGAAACAGGTCAAGGGATTGATAGCAACCGGCCAGATTTGAATCAGCGAACACGGTTACGACGAATTAGCTGATGATGAGTTGACCGCCAGGGAGCGGTGGGACACAGCCTACCGCAGGAGAATTTGATCATGACCGCGCGAGAAAAGATCAAGTATATTCACGAAGGCCAGTATGTCGCGGAAGTACGTGTGCAACTGATAGATTCCAGTGATTCCTGGTCTCTATGTCTCAGCCTGGAAGATGCCTACAAACTGGACGACGTCCGAGAAGCGCTTCGACAAGGCAACGTTCAGGCGGCCGCCCGTTATGGGAAAGTGTTCGAACTTCAGCCAGTCGCTCAAGGTTGATCCGCTTTTTTAGCCTGAAATGTTTTGACAGATGCTCATCACATGACGTGAGTGTCTGCGCCGGAATCGGCAGCTTCAATACCAGCTACCGCATAGCCGCTGATTACGACTTCATCCTGCGGCTCTTCTCCCACCCCGAGTTCAAGGCAGCCTATATCCCCGAGGTGCTGGTAACCATGCGCATTGGCGGGGCGAGCAACCGTTCCCTGGGTGCGGCCCCTGGCGGCACCGCTCCGGCTGCAAGTTGGTTGGTTTTGATGTACCAATTTGGTGGTGGTTTTGCGATGCTGGGGTTCGGCAAGGGGTGGTATCGTGCCAGCGGCCGCAGGGGGGCCATGATGACGACATTGGCGTTTGACTCGCTCAGGTTTCTAATAAATTCCTTTAAATCAATGGGTTTTTGCGAAAAATTTGCATTACGTAAAATAACATCTGCTAGCTACGAGGCGTCCGCCCTTTTCAATGCGACTGATTGGAAGTAACATTAAGTAGTATATTTTCTTACTTATTGGAGGGCTTCTGATGGCAATGGTTAAAAAAAGCATTACCGTCACTGACCAACAAGACCGCTGGATACGAGCGCAGATGGAGACGGGCAACTACGGCACGGATAGCGAACTGATCCGAGAAGCCTTGCGGGAAAAACAATTGCGCATGAATGAAATTGACGTGCTTCGCGCCAAGCTGATTGCTGCAGAACTGTCCGTTGAACAGCACGGATGGGTCAAAGAATCACCGCAGGAAATGCTCGAAGGATTCAAAGAGAAAGCCCGGCAAGATGGTAGGCTATAGGCTCGCCCCAGAAGCAAAAGCCGACCTGGAACGCATATGGTTCTATGGCCTGGAAAATTGGGGTTTGGACGCAGCGGACAAATACTACGCCGCATTTTTTCACCATTTTAAACAGCTTGCAGAGCAACCTCATTTGTATCCTGCAGCTGATATACGTGAAGGCTACCGGCGCAGCGTGTGTGGCTCCGAAAGCGTGTATTATCGTGTGGTCGGCGAAGCCGTTGAGATCATGGCAATCATCGGGCGGCAGGAAGTAGATGACTGGCTTTAGTTGTCTCGGTCATCCTCTACG
>JANQUV010000021.1:4862-9169 GCA_030730585.1 Haliea sp. | reverse complement strand
CCATGAGTTTGTTGCAGAGGGCGACTCACTGGATAGCCCTGATTGCCCCGTGGTGTGGCGCGAAGGAAGCGCGTGACTGCCGATCGTGGCGCATCAAGGTTAACACTACAGGACGCCCAACAAGCACAGGTCAAATCGTCTATTCAAGCGACCCTACAAAGTGCTGTACGGAGATTTAATGACTGAGAACACGATACGTATCACCGACCTGAACGCGCCTCAGCTTACAGATTTACAGCGTCAAGCGATCGCCGCAGCCCCACCCGTCCTGATGCAGGAATACATCGTACTGGCGGCGGCACAACAAGCGACGGGGCTGAGCGACTTTGGCTCCAACGATTTTCGTGAACGTCTGCGCGTCTGGCTATTGAGCTTTGACGAAGACACAGGCCTTGGGCCGCTGGGCCGCGCGGGCTTGTTCGGTGATGCCGTCCGCTATGCAAGTAGTCGCCTGCTGCTGGAAGACTTGATCAATCGCAACCCGGAAATCACCAGCATAGTGATCGACCGTCCCATTATCATCGCCGGCTTGCCTCGTTCTGGCACTACCAACCTCGTCAACATTCTGGCAGCCGACGAGCGCCTGCGGTCCATGCCATTGTGGGAAGCCATGCAGCCAATCCCCGCGCGCGGCCCGGCGAGTACCGGCACTGATGAAGATCCTCGATTCGCCGCTACCAAAGACGTTTGGAGCGCCTTTGAGAGTATCTTGCCGCTGATGCCAGCAATGCACGAAATGGCGCCCGATCATGTGCACGAAGACATCGAACTACAAGCTCTGGATTTCTCTTCGTACCTACCCGAGTGGTTATCACGCCCCTATCGCTGGCGTGACTACTACTACGCTCATGACCAAACGCCCCACTACTCCTACGGGAAAACAGTGCTGCAGGCACTGACTTGGCTTCGCGGACCCAACCGGTGGGTGATGAAATCGCCACCGCACATGGAAAACCTCATACCGCTGCACACCACATACCCGGATGCCACCTATGTGATTACTCATCGCGATCCACTGGCCGTACTGCAGTCCGCGATGACAATGATTGCCTACGGCGATCGCATGCGACGCACAAGGGTAGATCTTAAGGAGCTCTCCAACTATTGGATAGAACGCATCGAACGTCTGCTTCAGGCCTGCGTCAGGGATCGAGATAGTTTGCCCAACGCACAAACCATAGACGTGCTTTTCCACGAGTATATGGCTGAGCAGAAAACCACCATCCAGAAGATTTATGCCATGGCGGGCCTGGAACTGGACGCGCGCGCGGAGCGCAGCATTGATCACTACCTGCAAACAAACCCGAGGGGCAAGCACGGCAAGGTAATCTACGATCTGGCCAACGACTTTGGCATCAATGTACCGGCGTTACGCGAGCGCTTCGGATTTTACTACTCACGATTTCCAGTCAAGGCAGAAGTTCTATGAAGGACTCGTCAATTGCTGCAGCCGCAAAAAAACGCCTAGCAAGCGGTCAGGCATGGGATGATTTCTGTGAGACTGTACGCTCGACGGGTCACATGATTGAAGAGTTCGGTGACGACATTAGCGAACTGGACCGTAGCGAGTGGTACCGTTTTCTCACGCGACTTTTACGCAATGGCTTCGAGCGCTACATGGAGAACTGTGAGCCGGAACGCCCGCGCCTACGCGATGCGCCTTGGCGCCAAGGCATCAACTTCCAGTCCCCAGACCAAGACCATCTTTTGGCAGAGTTTGTCGACGGCTCGCAGGATTATCGCATTATTGGTAACAGCGGCACTCTGCCCTATTTCGTTATTGCCGCGTGGAGCGCCAAACAACCTGAAGATCTCGCCGCACGAAACTGGGCAAGCCGCGGAGTCAAAGGACTTGAAGAGTTCGATCCGGCCATGTTGAGGACCACGAGCTTTCTGGCTAGCGAGTCAATCAACTTCGACGCCGACGGCAATTTTGAAATCATCGTCAGCCAGAAACAGCCAATGAGCAATCACAACTGGCTACCGATCACCAGTGACTGCGTGGGAGTACTGGTCCGCACTTTGTACCATGACCGTGAAAACACCATACCGCCCACCATGCATATTGCGCGCTTGGACGACCTGCCGCCGCGCCCCATAAAGGCTGAAGAAGTGAGCGCCGGGTTAGCCAAGGCCGGCCAACTGGTAATGGCCTATGCCGAGCTGGTGCGCAGCTGGTGGCAGGACAATCTCGGCAAGCGCCCTAATCATATTCGCTTCAGCCGCGCCCTGTACCTGAGTAATGGAGGAGTACCCGACCGCCACCATGGCTTTGGCACCTGGGAAAAAGGTCTCAACGAAGTACTGGTACTGCACTTCACTCCAAGCCCTTGTGAATACTGGATTTTCCAGCTGTGCAATATCTGGCAGGAAAATCTGGATTGCTACGAGGAAGGCCAGGGCTATACCACCAAAACCCGTGCCCACTACGAAAGCGACGGATCGGTGTTTGTTGTGATCGCCGATGCCAATCCGGATGTGGGCGGCAACTGGCTCAGTCCCTACGGTCACGAGCATGGAGGTATGAGTCTTCGCTTTATCAAAACTGAGGGCGACCCACCAAAAGTGGCTCTGCACCGACTGCCCTTGGCGACCCTGCGCAGCACTGGCCTGAGCAGACTGCCTAGCGAACAGGCTATCATCAGTGGCGATATTGCGGATTGAAATGATTTCTGAGGGATTTCCAGAAAGTTAGAGTGTTGAGAGACCTGAAACCCGCACTTATTGTTGTCTGCGGTTGATCAGCCAGATCGAGCAAAAAATACAGGTATTTCAGTTGGTCGCCAACATGTCTTCCCGCTTGCGAAAATTATCGAGTGCTCTATTATAAGTTGCTGCGACCGTCTCGACGCGATTCACAAGCCGGTTGTGGAGCAGCGGGTGAATATTCGTTCAGTAATCAAGATAGGCTTCAACACTGGCGACATGACGTCTCGATATCCCTGGGATGAGAGGGTTGCGGCTGCACAACGATAAAGCGTGTGTGATATACAGTCGTGACTAACTCGAAAAACATCCGCAGGTCCAATCATGGAAACCCCCAAGCCCGTTGCTCGCAACCCTGTGACTCGCCCCTCCTCCGCCACCCAAAGGCTCGACTACCGGCAATACGACGCACTGGGGCTGGCTGAACTCGTGCGCACAGGTGCAGCCTCCGCCAACGAGTTGCTGGATATCGCCATTGCGCGTGCCGAAGCTGTGAATCCGAAAATCAACGCGATCGTGACACCGCTTTACGACTATGCGCGAGCCCAGATCAAGGCGGGCCTTCCGGACGGGCCCTTTACGGGAGTGCCGTTCCTGCTGAAAGACCTGCTGTGTGCCGTTGCAGGCACTCCGCTAAGCAATGGCAGCAACGCCCTCAAAGGGCAACTATCAACACACGACAGCGAATTGGCTATCCGCTTTCGCAACAGTGGCCTGGTGTTCTTTGGTAAAACCAATACTCCAGAACTGGGGCTTATGGGTGTTACCGAACCCGCAGCGTTTGGCCCTGCGCGAAATCCCTGGAATCTCGACCACACCCCGGGCGGTTCCAGCGGGGGCTCCGCCGCGGCGATCGCTGCAGGCATCCTGCCCATGGCCTCTGGCGGCGATGGTGGCGGATCCATAAGGATTCCTGCAGCCTGCTGTGGCTTGTTCGGGCTTAAACCCAGCCGCGGCCGTGTCCCCACCGGCCCGGGCGCTCAGGAATTCTGGGATGGTGCCGCTACCGAACACGTGATTACGCGCAGCGTCCGTGACAGTGCTGCAATGCTGGACGTGATTTGCGGGCCCGATGACTCCAGCCCGTATCCACTGCAAAAGCTGAACAATTATCAGAGCTGCCTCAATCAACCGTTGCGCAAACTGCGGATCGGCTACACCAGCACCTCGTTTGTTGGCCGCCCTGTCAGTGACGAGGCCAGGGCCGCCGTCGATCACAGCGTAAGCGTGCTGCAACAACTGGGGCACGAAACAACCCCAATCGACATTCAATTGGATGGCGAAGCCTTGGCCGACAGCTACCTCACGCTGTATTTCGGCCATGTGGCAGCCGACTTGGAGTCCATGGCAAGCACGCTCGGTTGTCGTATAAACACACTGGATGTGGAACCAACAACGAAAGTGCTGGGCTTCCTCGGCAAAACCATCTCCGCCGGAGACTTTGTACAGGCGAAACGCCGCTGGAACGATTTCGCCCGGACCATGCATCGATTCCACCAGCAGTACGATATTCTGCTGACACCAACACTGGGCTGCGAACCCGTGCGCATTGGCAGTTTTGCCCCGCCAGCCTGGGAGACGATTGCGTTGCGCGTTATCAA
>JANQUV010000021.1:0-4762 GCA_030730585.1 Haliea sp. | reverse complement strand
TCGAGTTCCAGGCAGGCCGTGACTGCGATGTGGCGATTCTCGAAGAGCAATGGGGTGACGGAAGGCTTCCATAACAAGATGGAAATGATGTCGAGACGAGCCAATAAATGGCGGTGAGGGAGAGATTCGAACTCTCGAACGGTTGCCCGTTACACGCTTTCCAGGCGTGCGCCTTCGACCACTCGGCCACCTCACCATGAGGGCGCGGATAATATCACAATGGTGGTTGGTTTCCAGCGTTTAACAAGGATTTTCAGCGCGCAGCAGATAACGCTCTGTGATTGACGCGAGACGGCGGCATTGCCCGCGTTCCGCCTGCCCGACTGACTACTGCCGCGCCAAACGCAACCAGGGTGGCCTGCCACCGCCACTGCTGCGAAAGGGATTGATGTCCATCCCGCCGCGGCGGGTGTAAAACGCTTGCACATGCAGAAACTCTGGTTGGCAGGCCTGCTGCAGGTCGCGGAATATGCGTTCTACGCATTGCTCATGGAAGTCCTGATGCTCTCGATAGGCAAGAATGTAGCTGAGCAGTGCAGCGTGGTCGAGTGCTGGCCCACGGTAGTGTAACCATAGCGTGGCCCAGTCGGGTTGCCCGGTAACCGGGCACAATGAACGCAGGAGGTGGCTATAAAGCTGTTCCTCGACTACCGAGCCCTTGGAGCACAACAGCATGGCTGCATCCGGCTCGCGCCGTGGCCAGCGACCGGAGGCGCTGTCGACACACAGGCCACTCGGTTGCGCGCCTGCCAGCGCAGCGTCATCTGCAGCGAACATCTCAAAAGCAACGTCACCACCGGCGGCAGCGCCGATATCGCGGACGATGCAGGCAATCACAGCCTCCTCGCTGTCGAACACGGCGTTATTGAGTGAGTTCAAGTAGAGCTTAAATGACTTGGACTCCACCAGGTTCGGAGTCGTTGCAGGAATTGTAAACCGCCCTACCCTTGAGCGCGGCTTATCATCGCGGCCCAACCATGACAGCTCGTAAGCATGCCAAACATCGAACCCCTCAAAGGGCAGCTTTTCCGTAAACCCCAACGCGTCGCGAGCATCGCGGCGGGCAATAGGATATAGCAGCTCCGGGGCATAATGAGTTGCCGCCGGCACCTGCTTGCCCAGCAGCAATCCTTTCGAATCTGCAGCCATCGCTTACTGACGCAGCCGTTTGCCGGTATTAAGCAGGTGCATACTGTAGAACCAGGCCATGGCGGTGAACACGCCAATCATGCCAAAGGCGACGCTTAAGCTCACATCAGACACCCCCAAAACACCGTAACGAAACGCATTCACCACATACACCAACGGGTTCAACTTGGACACTGCAGCCCAAAAGTCGGGTAGCAGGTCCATGGAGTAGAACACACCACCCAGATAAATCAGCGGCGTAAGCACGAAGGTAGGAATGATCGAGATATCGTCAAAATTATTTGCGTACACGGCGTTAATAAAGCCCGCCAGAGCAAACAGAATGGACGTCATCAGCACAATGGCCACCACCACGGTGAAGCTATGCATGTGTAGATCGGTGAAGAACATGGCAACCACGGTCACAATAACCGCCACCAGCAGGCCGCGGCTAACGCCACCGATCACGTACCCAAGCAAGATAATGTAATTCGGCGTAGGAGACACCAGCAGTTCTTCGACACTGTGGTTGAATTTGGAGCCAAAAAACGAGGACACCACATTGGAGTAGGAGTTGGTGACAATCGCCATCATGATCAGGCCAGGCACTACAAACTGCATGTAGGTAAAACCGCCCATCTCACCGATCCGTGAGCCAATCAGCGAGCCAAAGATCACGAAATACAGCGACATGGTAATGGCAGAGGGCAGGAGGGTTTGCGTCCAAATGCGCAAGTAACGTTTGATCTCCTTGCGCAGAATGGTCATCAAGGCAACCCACTGTTCCTGCAAGCTCATGCCGCGCCCTCCACCAACCGTACAAACATCTCTTCGAGCCGGTTCGCACGATTGCGCATGCTGCTGATGCGAATATTCGCCTGATTGAGGCCGGCAAACACCTCATTAATATGCTGCCCTTTTTCAACCTCGATCTCCAGCGTACGATCGTCCACGCGCCGCACCTCAAAACCTCCAACCGTCACCACTTCAGGCAATTCATCCACCGTGTCAAAAATAAACACCTCGCGCTGCACCCTGCGCAGAAGATCGCGCATAGAGCTGTTTTCAACAATTTCACCGTGGTTGATGATAGCGATGTTACGGCACAGGGCTTCTGCTTCCTCCAGATAGTGCGTGGTGAGGATGATGGTGGTGCCCTGCTCATTCAGCTTCTTCAGAAAGTCCCACATGGAGCGGCGCATCTCAATATCAACGCCGGCAGTAGGCTCGTCAAGAATCAACAGCCGCGGGTTATGCACTAGCGCCCGAGCAATGAGCAGCCGGCGCTTCATACCGCCAGACAGCATGCGCGAAGGCACGTTGCGCTTCTCCCAAAGGCCCAACTCACGCAGGTATTGCTCAGCACGCTGCACTGCCAGCTCCCTCGACATACCGTAGTAACCCGCCTGGTTTACTACGATGTCGAAGGCCTGCTCGAACATGTTGAAATTGAATTCCTGCGGCACGATGCCAATATTCTTCTTGGCACCGGCGAAGTCTTCATCGATGTCGGTGCCGTATACCACGACCTTACCGCCGGTTTTCGCCACCAGCGAGCATATAATACCGATGGTGGTGGATTTGCCCGCGCCGTTGGGGCCCAACAACGCGAAAAAATCACCATGCTTTACTTCCAGGCTAATGCCCTTCAGCGCCTGAAAGCCGCTGGCGTATTCCTTGAAGAGATTTTCGATGCTCAGTGCTGGTATCATATCGCCTTGGTAAACCCACGGGAGAATTGAAGCGCGCTATTGTACCCGCAATCGACGCGCCGAACGAGACGATGGATGACACGCAGTATCTGCAGCACTGCCGTGCGCTGTGGCGCGAATTCGCCGGCACCCTGAATACACGCACCGCACAGGTGGATGCCGAAAACCCCCTGCGCGAGCTCGCCCTGGAATTCAGCAACATCGAAGACGCTGAGCTCTATGCCAACGGGCCCGCGCTGGTGATGCGCCTGTTCACCCACCAACCAGAGTTCGCACCAACCTTCCCACGCACGCTGCTGTGGTTCCTTGGCGGCGATTGCCTGCACGTATTGACCGACGATGAAGTCGTCATCTTTCAGGCGCTTGACGAAGCCCGCCTGGCCTCCGCAGACCGCGGGGAAATGTTCGACTACCACGCAGCAGCCGCCAAACGCCTGCAACTGACCTGAAACGGCAAAAAGGCGCTCTCGGGTATTGACGTACTTTCCCTGTCTACCTACAATGCGCGCCTCTTGACTGAGAGCCTTTGCGTCCCCTTCGTCTAGTGGCCTAGGACACTGCCCTTTCACGGCGGTAACAGGGGTTCGAACCCCCTAGGGGACGCCACTCTCTCAAGAGCTGCGGGAATAGCTCAGTTGGTAGAGCGCAACCTTGCCAAGGTTGAGGTCGCCGGTTCGAATCCGGTTTCCCGCTCCATCTTTAGTTGCATCCTCTCTACACCACACTCATTTGTTTATTTCGGCACTGCCAATCCGTTGGTAGAGCGCAACCTTGCCATGGTTGAGGCGGGGCGCGTAGCCTCGCCGGTTCGAATCCGGTTTCCCGCTCCACCTTTGTTACACCCCCCTCTGTATTGCCTTCCTAAATTCCTCAAAACGGCCTAGGCACCCTTCACCGGCATGCCATTCTTTCAATTCTGGCCAAACAACTTTGTGGTTACGGGCGATGTCCAGCGCCTGCTCCCAACATTGCCGATCCTCATCGAGATACCACCACAGCAACCGGTCCTTGATAGTATCGGTAGGGTTGAGCAGGCGGACAGTACCCACGGCAGTGTTGATGGTCGCCACCCGCTCGCTGCCGATCTGTTCGTGCCCGATTGCCAAAGGCGCAGTAGGAAATTCGATACTCCACTCACTCTCCGGGTGTTCAAAATATTTGGTCGTCCCTTTCGGTGCGAAGCCGATGTCAGCTAATGCCTTTGAAATTTCTCTACGCCTTTTATAGGTCAGATCAATGAAGTCTAGGTCCAGGGAGCCGAACCGCTCGTTTGTCCACACGCAAACACAGGAGCCACCTACTAGCACCACATCAATACCGTGAGCAGCAAGCGTTTCCACCACGAGCGCCGCCATCTCAGCTCGTTTCAACTTGCCTAGCTGAATATTCACAATGGCTTACCGGTGCGCCGCGGACGTTTGCGATACAGTGTCAACTGCTCCCGCACGTCTGCTGGCAACTGAGCCAGTGCTTTGTTCAGCAGCGCTCTAACTTCTTCCTTGAAGGCGTAGCGCGGGTTAAACGAAAATACTCGGGTACGACCTACGGTGCGGCTTACCAGTAAGCCGTCACGCTCCATGCGCTGCAGCTGGTTCTGGACAGTGCTCACATCCATTGCCCAGCAATTAGCAATTTCTCGCGCATACCCTCCATCCCGTGCAGCAAGAAACAACAGCACGCGCTCCGCTCCTTCACTACCGACAACAGCCTCAATCATATTCTTACCATTTGACCGAAATATGCGGTTATATTACCGATATATTCGGTCTATAGAAAGGGGGACTTTTCCGTCTTTGAGTAAGAACGAAAAGCCTTATCAAGCTCGACGTGACGTTAGCCAACCGTGGAGTAGCTCAATGCTGCACGATAACTACACCGCAATCGCCCCCAATGCCCGCACCCATTTGATTTGCGCCTCGCAC
>JANQUV010000020.1:6559-9350 GCA_030730585.1 Haliea sp. | reverse complement strand
GACTGGGTACTCTGGGTAAGCATGCAACCCGGAGCAACCTTTGCACCCCACTGGCACCTCGGACACGGGCAGTATTTTGTCACCAAGGGCGAGCTCCTCTACGACGTGGGCTCGGCGCCTGAGGGCACTTATGGTTACGAACCCATTGGCTCCCGGCACAACGAGGCGCGCTGTGAGGTTCCAACCGAGTACCTGTTTATGGGCCACGGTGCGGTAGCATTTACCGATGATGCCGGTGACATTCGCTTCGTACTGAACCACGAGTTCCTGCGTGATCTGAGCGAGCAGAATATCAGCGCTGACATCTCCAAACAGGCCGTTTAGGCCACCCGATATAGCGGGGTGCTGGACGCCCTGTCCAACTCATGAATGAGGATGAAAAAGCCATGACCTACGGTGCAATCAACGACAAGCACGATCCGGTTGTGCGTGGAGCCATGCTGGCAGACACCAATCGCATTGACTGGGTGACACTGGGTGAAGGCGTGAAGTTCAAACTGCTGCGGTATTGCGATGTAACCGGAGACTGGGTGCTCTACGTGCAGCTGCAGCCCGGCGTGAAGTTCGCACGTCACAAGCACATCACACCCGCCGAGTTTTTCATTACCAAGGGGGTGTTGAAATTCGAGCGTGGAGAGGCTGGCGCCGGTGTATACGGCTACGAACAAATCGGCGAGATTCACGAGGAAGCTGCGGGTGAAGGCGAGGTCACCGAGTTCCTCTATATTGGCCACGGGCCGGTGTCCTACATTGACAAGGACGACAACCTGCAATTCATTGGTGACGGAGAGTTCTTCAAACAGGCATGGGAAGGCAACCTGCCCCAGAATATCGTCGAGAGCTAAGCCGGCACCGCTGCACAAGCGCGAACACCGGTTACCCTAGGGCTACACATCGGCGGCTACTGTTGCGCAGCTGCCTGCATCTTTTCAACACCCGCCCGCCCACAGGCTTCGTCATGCACCGCAGGGGCTCCGGAAATGCCGAAGCCTCCAATGTGTTGCCCCGACACCGATTGAACGGGTACCCCACCCTGCACGATCGTCAAGGTGCCGAGCTGTGGGATTCCCATGGGGCGTGCACTGTCCGCATACTCGATTTTTGCCAGTTCGCTGGTAGCGAGTGCGGTGATAGCCGCTGTACGGCCCTTGATATGTGCAAAGTCAGCGGTCGCCAGTGTGGCACCGTCCTGACGGGCAAACACTTTAAGGTTGCCAGACGCATCGTAAATCGCCATCGACACCGCCCCGAGCTCATGTTGCGCCGCATATCTCTCACAACCGACAATCAAGTTCCGTGCCTGCTCGAGTGTCATAACCTCTTCCACATAGGGATCGGCTGCTTCTGCCAATACAGGTAGTAAGCCCAGTGCAACAACCAGCAGTCTTTTCATATCATCCTCATACTCAGTAAAACTCGCGGTTTTTCGTGGCGGATCTTTTCTTGCCACCGGCTACTGCGCGGTAAACCCTCCATCGACCGAGAGAACCGATCCCTGGCACAGCGTTGAGTCATCAGAGGCGAAGAACAGGATCGCCGATGCAACCTCGGAGGCCTTGCCAAGGCGTCCAATCGGCATGGTACCGCGCAACATCTCCTGAGCCTCGGCCTGGTCTGGCATCGTTTGGGTCCAGCGTTCCATCATGGGCGTCGCGATCACCCCGGGACACACGCAGTTCACCCGCACCCCCGTGGAACCCAGTTCGATAGCCATGTCACGCGTGAGGACCACAAGGCCACCCTTGGCGCTACCGTAAGCCGTAGACAGAGGGAACCCAACGAGCCCGTTCAGCGATGAGACGTTCACCACGCTGCCCGATCCATCCTTCACCATGTTTGGGACAATATATTTGCAAAACAGCCACGGACCTCTGAGATTCGTGTCGATAACCGAAGACCACTCATCAATCGTAGTATCTTCATACGTCTTGCTCAGCTCAATGCCCGCATTGTTAACCAGCACATCAACGTTATCCCAACGCTCAAACGCGGCAGAGGCAACCTGCTGCACATCCGCCTCTTGACGCGCATCACACTTCACGGCCGTCACCGCCGGCCCCAACTCAGATGCCAGCGCCTGTGCGCCAGCAAGGTTAATGTCGGCAATCAGTACCTCCGCACCCTCGGCGACAAACCGCCGAACAGTCGCCTCACCGATTCCGCTGGCACCACCCGTAACGATGCAGCGTTTTCCTTTAAGCCTCATACAGTTTGCCTCTTAAATACCAATTTAAAGAACAGCGGTAGAACAAACCTGAACTGCCACCTCTCATGTACCCCTGAAGCAACAGCCCATTGACTACACACATCGAAAAATCAACCCGAGTAGGGCGGCGTTACATGCCGCTGCGGCCAGAAGAATTGCAGGCTCGTCCGTGTAAAAACCCAGCCGCCCTGTTCCTTCCTGTATTCCTCATCATAAAGCGCAAACCAAAGTATGGGGTTCTCATCCGGCGCTACATGAGTCGCGACATCCAGGAGGTAACAACGGCCTTTAGCCTCTGTCGACGAGAGCAATTCGATCGTGTGGTTTGTATTGATATGCTGGGATGTGAACGGTGGTGCGAGATCCCCTGTGAACGTTTTGCGGTAGTTTTCTAGAACGGTGGGTTTGCCAGACCAGGAGCCGTAGGGGCCGTACTCGCACAATACGTCATCGGAAAAAAACTGAGCCAGTTTCTCGAAGTCTCTCTCATCCATGGCCATTGAGTAATCAATGTGGAGCTTCCGTATCGCCTCTACCTCCAGAAGATTCCTCAGTTGAGAAATTTCGGAATCTTCGAGTGCTGTG
>JANQUV010000020.1:0-6459 GCA_030730585.1 Haliea sp. | reverse complement strand
AAAAAGCTGGGAGAATATTTTTTAGGGGCTGCTGGATTCTTGAGCCTGATATTCCGCAAGCGCTGGACGATGGCCTGAAAACTGACCAACATCTCCTGGCGGGCCAGTGGCGCACCCACACAATGGTGCCTGCCCACACCAAATGCCAGGTGATTACCCGCCTTTTTGCGGTGGAGATCCACCTGTTCGGCGTTCTCGAAGATATTCTGGTCTCGATTCGCGGCACCAAAACGCAAACTCAACACATCGCCTTTGCGAAGAGCCACGCCGCCAACGGTCGTGTCTTGCGTCACCTCGCGAAACATTCCCTGCGCAGGAGACTCCAGCCGCAACACTTCTTCCACGAACGTCGGGATTAAATCGGCATCTTCCTGCATGGCTGCCAACACCTCCGGCTGTTCTGCGAGCAGGAGCATTCCCGAAGAGATGCCGGCAGTCGTCGTCTCATTACCCGACGCCAACAGGTCAATAGTCACAATGGTTAACAGCTCATTCATCGGAATCGGCTCACCGCCGTCGTATTCTGCGTTGGCCAACTGCGACAGAATATCGTCTCCGGGTTCTCGCCGGCGGAGGTCGATCTGTTCCTTGAAGAAGTGCTGCATTTCAACCACCAGCTTCGCGCATTCCAGCTCGCGCTCTTTGCTGATCATCATGCCGAAGGGTTCAACAATGGCATCAGACCACCGCTTGAAGACCTCTAAATCCCGTGAGCTCACACCAATCTGCTCAGCGATAACAATCATGGGCAAGGGGTGGGAGAATGCTTTAACAAATTCACACTCAACCGAGCCGGCCAAGTCGTCAATCAGGCGGTTGGCGGTCTGTTCAATGTAAGGCAGCATCGACCGGACTTTCGCCGTGGTAAACAGCTGTGACAACAGTCCGCGGACTTTCGTATGCCGGGGCCTGTCCGATGTTGAACAGGATGCAGCGGGGAGCCAGCCCTGCTCTTCGTAGACGGCTACCACCTCACTGGAAACGCCCTCGCTGTTCAGCGCCATGGGCGAAACACCGCTGATGAACAGATCCGGCTGGCGGATTATCTCGTTACAAAGATCAAAAGTAGTAACCAGATAAAAACCCGTCTCCGGCATGCGGTAGACCGGCGACTCTGAGCGTAATTGCTGATACAGGGAATAGGGGCAAGCCTGTACTGCCGGTTCCATAAGATTTTGCATAACCAACCCTCCCGCTATTTTACTCTGCGCGAAGACAGCAGGCGCGCATGGCTGCGACATGGCCGCTGGGGCCACCGCCGCAAACCATCAAGTCGTAGCGCGTTTTCACTGCCGATCTCCTCAAGCCAGCATGGTGGCCGGAGTTTCCAGAAAACCGCGCAGCGCAGACAGGAATCGGGCAGCGAGAGCCCCGTCGATAATACGATGGTCACTGGAAAGGGTGAGTGTCAGCATGGTTGCCACGGCGAGTTCGCCCTGCCTGACCACCGGCCGCTGCTCTGCGGCGCCCACTGCCAATATCGCTCCCTGCGGACTATTGATGATCGCATCAAACCGGTCCACGCCGTACATGCCGAGGTTGGAGATACTGAAGCTTCCACCCTGGAACTCCTCCGGCCGCAGAGTGCCAAGGCGAGCGCGCGTCGCCAGGTCACGGACCTCGTTGGAGATCGCCAATACACCCTTGTGGTTGGCGCCGCGCACGATGGGGGTTATCAAACCCTCGTCGAGAGCCACCGCAACGGCGATATCAGCGTCCGCATACTGTTGCACGGTATCGCCATCAAACTGCACGTTCACGCCGGGAACCGCTACCAGCGCGCAGGCACTGGCTTTCACCAGCAGATCGTTCAACGACACTTTTGCCTCGCCGTGCGGTCGATTAAGCTGTTCTCTCACAGCCAGTAACGCATCCACCTCCACGTCGACCTGCACACGAAAATGAGGAGCCTCGCGCTTGGACGCCTGCAGACGAGCAGCAATGGTCCTGCGCATGCCAGACAGTGGCTGCGACTCAACGCTTGGCAGAGCAGGAGCCTCCGCCCGCGATACCACGGGATTGCTAGCCAATGCTCGCGACGCAGCGGCTTCAACATCAGCTTTGCTGACGCGCCCATGACGCCCACTGTTGCGGCAATCCAGCAGGTTTACGCCGAGTTCAAGAGCCAACCGGCGCGCCACGGGCGTCGCGAATACGGCACTGTCGTCGCGCTGGGAACGCAGCTCGGGACGAGCCGCCGAATACGACTTTTCAAGGCTACGGCCGTTGGCCTCCAACGCGGCCTCGATATCCGCAAGCGTCACTCTGCCATGGCGCCCCGAGGCCACGACCTGATGCAAATTGACACACTGCTCACGCGCGACCCGCCGCGCCACCGGCGTAGCGGAGACACCGCTGTCATCCGCCCCCGCCGCAAGCTCTGCGGGCTGGCTACTCGCAAACGACTTAACGGGATTGGCAGCCTTGCGCTCACTATCAGAGTCAGGAGCTGATACAGCTTGCGGTTCTGCTGCAGCGCTCTCGTCGGCAACCTTCTGTTGCGGCGCCCTACTCGCGGCGCCAGCCAGAATTCTTTCGATTTCGTCTTCAGCAACATCAGCGGGGGCGATCACCGCGAGAATCTCGCCGACAGGAACCATTTCACCCACGGCTCCCAGCAAGCGCCTTACGACGCCGCCCGCGGGCGCCGTCACGGTATTGACGATTTTGCTGGTTTCCACATCCAGGAGGTCATCGCCCTCGGCAATGCTGTCGCCCTCACTGACGTGCCACTCGGCGATTTCCCCTTCGACCATCTCCATACCCCACTTGGGCATAGTGACTTTATTGATCCCACTCATTTACTGCTCTCCGCCATCATGATCCCGAGCACTCGAATAACCAGCTCAGTTCAACCTCAGGACTACTCGTCGTCCACCGCCAGCTCGAAGGCCAGCAGTACATTCCCCGGCATATGGTGTACCAGCATATAGCCGGAATTCATCAACAACAGCCCATCCTGCAATACCGCGCCAGACCCTCCAGCCATCGCGCCGCCGCGGGCCGTGGCCCCTCCGGGTGTGGTGTAGTCGCGGACCGTATCGTGACGCCAGAGCACCTTGCCGTCTCGCAGGTCCTGAATACGGATATGGCCATCCAGGCTGCCGGTGACGACCAACTCATCTGTCACGGTGGCCGGTGCGCTGTGCCCAGGCTTGCACATCGGCCGCCCGTCACAGGATTCTTCAGCAGGCCATGCCCAAAGAGACTGACCGCTTGCTACCTCCAAAGCGTAGATACCCGGTCGCTGCTCGCCGTTCCAACGACTGCCGCTGGCCGTTGCGCTCAACTGCACGTCTTCGTCGTTAATCGGCACTATCACAGTACCTTTGGTAGCCGCCATGCCAAAGTGCACGCCGCCCAGCATTCCGCCACGACCGAGCTTGCGCTGCCAAACCACACCGCCATCGTCAGGCTGCAGAGCCCACACATGCCCGGACTTCTGCCCGGCGAGTAAATAGTCCTTGCCATCATTACCCCGGGACAGAATGACTGCAGCACCTATATCCATATCGGAATCATCGCCGGCTTCTTCGGGACAATTGGTTCGGTCTGCCAGCTCGCAGGCAGTGTTCCATGCGTCCCGACGGGTCTGGAATGCCCAGCGTAACTTTCCCGTATCCAGCTCGATTGCCAGCACCGCATCACTGGTAGCCGACGTTGGTGATGAGTAGTTCTGACCCGTGCCCACGTAGAGCACACCACGCTCCGGGTCAACCGTCGGGCTGTTCCATATCCCTGCACCGGATGGGGCGAAGCGTGCCACCCCTAGATCATTCTCACCAACCTGTTGGGGTAGCTCGGGAATGCTGTAGGTCTTCCAGCGACGCTGGCCGGTGCGCCAGTCATACGCCACCACTGAGCCTCGGAACGTGCAGCAGGGATAGCTGCCACGAGCCGCACTGGCGACCTCCAGGGAGGTGACTGGCACATAAACAGAATCACCATGGAGTGACGGAGTCCCGGTAATGGTCGCTGCTGGGTGGTCGTCGACCTTGTTGTCCCAGCGCAGCTCACCGGTTCCGGGGTTGACCGCATAGACGTAACCCAGATAGTCACCGAATAGCAGCAGCGCCTTATCTTCCTCTGCGCTCGCCATAATGATTCCGGTACGCACTTCGCTGCGTGCGAAGAAACGCCAATGGACGCAGCCACTGTCACGATCCAGGGCGTACACGGTCCCATCCTGGCTGCCGACAAAAACACGCCCCCCTGCAATCAAGGGTTGCGAGCGCGCCCGCACGGCATCAGGAAAACCAAATGCCCACTTAAGTTGTAGTTGCCCGACATTATCGCGGTTAAGCGCCGAGAGTTCGGCGGTATAAGCTCGCGTATTAGCGGGCGTTACGCCCCAGCCAATAGTATTCGGGTAGGGTTGCGCTGCTTCGACTGAGGCCTGCCGGCACCAGAGCAAAGGCGGCTCCTCTTGCTCCCCAGAGGGCTCCTTGCCAGTGACAAAACCGATAACCTGAAGTTTCTCAGCCGCAGAAAGATGTTCCGACATGGGGCGCATCACGCCGTCATCGAGCACGCGTGCAAGGGCTCCTGGAGCCATATAGCCCATCATCTCCAACCCGGGCGCCTTGGGTACGCTACCTGTATGACAGCTCGCGCAGTGCTCGGCGAATAGCGCGCGTCCCGGATGGCTGGCCGCAGTCGCCTCACGCTCCAGCGGTGACGCTGACAGGAAGGACGCGGGCAGCAGAGCCAATAACAACGTCGGTACAAGACGGCGGAACACCATTCACCCTACCCCAAAACGGCCGCGCGCATTCACACGACAGGTTGCACGTTTCGCGTTAACGTCGATATGCGACGACTTCACGCACAGCTCGTTCAATATCGTCTTCACTGGGGATGTATAGATCCTCCAGCACAGGGCTGAAAGGCGCGGGCGTGTGCGGCGCAGTCACGGTTATGATCGGGGCTTGCAGCGCAGCAAATGCCTTGCGCGCTACGATACTGGCGATATCCGCAGCAACACTGCATCTCTCCCAGGCTTCGTCGACGATAACAATTCTTCCGGTCATCTCGACACTTTCCAGAATGGCTTCTTCATCAAGCGGTGAGGTCGTCCGGGGATCAATAACCTCGACCGAAATACCTTCTTCCCGAAGGCGATCGGCAACCGCAACTGCCTTTTGCACCATTGCAGAGAAGGCGACTATCGTCACATCCGTTCCCTCTCGGGGAAAAGAAGCCTCGCCGAACGGAATCAGATACTCTTCATCTGGCACCTCACACGCATTCTCAAACTGCAATTTGTGCAGCAGGAATATCACCGGGTCATCATCGCGGATGGCAGTCAGCAACAGTCCCTTTGTATCGTAAGCATTCTCAGGCATGACGACTTTCAAGCCAGGTATTGCGGTAACTTGAGGGTGCAGGCTCTGCGAGTGTTGAGCGCCACAACGAAGCCCTGCGCCCACCAGCGACAGAATAACCAGGGGAGTGTCCGACTTGCCGCCGAACATATAGCGAAACTTTGCCATCTGATTGTAGATCTGGTCAAAACAGACACCAAGAAAATCAAAGAACTGGAGGTCAGCTATCGGACGCAAACCGGTCATGGCGGCACCTGCAGCTGCGCCAATATAGGCTGCCTCAGAAATAGGCGTGTCAATGATCCGGCCCCGTCCAAACTCGCCTACTAAACCCTTGTAAAACCCGAATGCACCGCCAAAGGCATCGTCTTCGCCACTACACCCAGCCCCTCCCGCTACATCTTCACCCATAAGAATGACGTTCGGGTCCCGGCGCATCTCATCCCGAACCGTGTCGTGAATGACTTCTCGTATCGTCTTGTTAGGCATAAAACAGTACTCAGTAGGTTTTATAGACGTCGGTATAGAGCTCTTCGGGGCCCGGATAAGGAGCTGCCAGCGCCTCCTCGACAGACTCCTCTATCAAGCTTTCGACCTCAGCATCAATGTCCTGGAGGGCTTTGCGCGTGACCGACTTTTCCTTGAGCACGCGGTTCACAAAGAAGGGGATACAATCCATTTCACGACGTTGCTTCTCGATTTCACCCTTAACGCGGTAGAGCTGAGGGTCACCGACAAAATGCCCACCAAAACGTGTCGTCATGGCCTCAATCGCAGAGGGGCCTTCGCCCTCCCGACCACGAGCTACAGCACGCTGCACCGCCTCATACACAGCAAAAAAATCCGTTCCATCAACTTTCTCAGCAGGCATGCCAAAGGCGCCAGCACGGCCGGCAATGTCACCTGAACCCACGGCATAGCTGACGCCGGTTGCCTCGCCGTAACCGTTGTTTTCGTACATGAACAATACCGGCAACTTAAGCACCACGGCCAAATTCATAGACTCAAAAACGACGCCTTCATTGGAACCACCGTCGCCAATAAAGGACACGGCAACACCGCGAGTACCCCGGGTCTTCGCACTGAGCCCGGCACCGACGCAAAGCGGCGCAGAACCGCCCACAATGCCATTGGC
>JANQUV010000019.1:2603-42781 GCA_030730585.1 Haliea sp. | reverse complement strand
GCCACCTAGTGGCCTAAATTCCCTAACCGTATCTCATCCTTGAGAGGCACTTTGCACCACAGCTCCGCGGTGCTTGGTAACGTTATAGGTGGGAGCTAGAGAAGGTTGAAGACGTTTCCATACCCTGTTTGGGGCACTGTATTTTTAGGCGAGGCCCTAAGGTGCGTACCTGCTCACACTTTGCGTGAGTTTAAGTTATGTAAAGTATTGAAAAATATAGAGAAAATATATTTTTTCTGGGCAGGTTCTGGCGCTTAACCCATATGGGTCACGGGCTTGGTTCTGAGCGATTATTGTGCGGGATCGGCGGCGCCCCGGTTGGAGAGTTCCTCGATTACTTTCATCTCAGAGACGTAAATATCGAACCAATTAAAAGGCAGTTTGGGGCTTGGTGGCATTCCATCTTCACGCTCTATATGCGCCTTTACGCCCCATCGCAGGTTTGTGCTGGGGCGGTCATCGGTGAGTTCGGTCGCTAGCATATTTTCTAGCCCAGGGAGGGTGGGGCGGCCGTCCGGATCGATGATCGCGGGCCCTTCGTAGTGCTCATCTCCACTTAAATCCCGTAGCACGTTGAGCCCGGTATTGCCGCAGCCTGATTGCCCCAGCGTCACTGCTCTCGTCGCGCTTACAGCCCCACTGCCTTGTTGGAATGGGCTGTAGGATAGCCTGCCGTCCCGGTTAATTGCGGGTTCAGCGCTGCTCATCAGCTTACACTTGATGTCGTCAGGTGAAAGGTCGGGTTCCAGTTGTAATAACAACGCCGCAATGCCTGATACGAGTGCGCTAGCCTGCGAAGTACCGGTCATGACCAGTTCGCCGGTGCTGATCACGTAATTGGGGTGTTTTTGGGTGAGGGTGCTGCCGGGTTCCGTAAGGCCTGCAATATGCCCGCCAGGCGCTACAAGGTCTGGCTTGATATGCCCGCTGGGCGTAGGCCCGCGAGAGGAGAAATCGGGTATGTAGTCATCATTGCGCGTGTCCAGGGTCCAGGAGTCGGTATAGGCGCCAACGGTGATAATGTAGGGTAAGTTTCCGGGTGACCCTATGGTCATTGGGTCGGGCCCTTCGTTGCCTGCAGCCGCCACAATAGTGATTCCAGCATCCCACGCACGCATCAATGCTTGGTTGATGGGGTCCTGAAAGTAAGGCCAGCGCGGGCGCGCCGCGAAAGAAAGGTTCAATACTCGAATGTTGAGCGCTTCGCGTTGGTCGACGATCCACTGTATGCCGCGGACGATGTCCAGAAAATCGCCTTGCCCTTCCTCATTGAATGCCTTGACGGCGACTAGCCGCACATCGGGGGCGATACCTTTATAGCTACCGTCGTGCTTACCGTTGGTGAGTACTTCCTCACTGTGTGCGATAACGCTGCTCATATGAGTGCCGTGTCCGCTGGCATCAGTCACGGTGTCACCGGCGCGGTCCTCAATGGCGTCGTAGCGGCCGGTTATGCGGCTTTCACCGCGGGTGTCCTTTGCCAGTGCCGGGTGCTCCCAGAGCCCCGAGTCAAGCACGGCAACGGTCACGCCGCGGCCGGTCACGCCGTGTTGGTGCAGTTCTGATGCTCCGGACACGCGCGGGAAGTAGGTGTCGGCATGGTAGTCGGGATAGCCGCGAATGAGCTTGATTTCGCATTCGTCACCAAAGTTGAGTTGAATGCTGAAATCACTCTGCGCGATACTTGTTGCAGTACCACGGGGTGCGCTCGGAAACGTGAGTTCCAGAGCGGCAGTGGAGGTGACGTTGGGGCCGGGTTTTGCGACATCTGCAGTGGTGATCCACTTGCCATCGCTGGCTGTGACTGCGGGCGCCAGTGTTAGAGAATGTTCGCCTAATACTGCCTGCAGCTCGGCGCCTAGCGCCTTGGGCCAAATGATTTCGGCCCGCGTCATTACGCCGTTTGCCTCGCCCAAATTGTAGATATTCCAGTTGAGGGTGTTTTCGCCCAAGCTGGCTTCTAGCGCCCCGCCAATAGAGCACCGTGCGGCGTCCGGAGGTGGCAGAGGCTCCGACATGTCCATGGACAGGTCGTCAATCAACCTCAGGATGAGGGGAGATTCGCGGATCTGGTCAAGTTGCCGGGCTGTGACGGAGGCGCCAATGGCATTGATGATGGGCAGGTTGTGGGTAATTACGCCGCCGGCACCCTGTACCAGTTCGCGCAATTCAGCCACGTTGTCGCCTTGCAACATAACCTGCAGGCTGGTGTCTTCAGCGGAAGCGGAAAAGAGGACGGTGGGCGTGCATAATGCCGCGACGAGCCATAATGACTTTCTCAGCACCTGCGCAGGAGTCTCGTCTGCCACCTATTGGCCTGAGGCAAGTAGCTCGGAGAAATTCTGTTGAAGGAGTGTTGGCACCTCCTCAGGGTATATTGGTATCGACAAATAGTAGCCTTGCAGCAGGTCGCATTGCTTGTCGACCATGTAACGCATTTGTTCGATGGTTTCTATACCCTCTGCGATGACGCGAAGTTTCAGCGTGCGCGATAAGGCAAGAATAGCGTCGATGATGGCGGCACCATCTGGGCTGCCAAGGTCGGCAACAAAGCTCTGGTCAATTTTTAGCGTGTCAATTGGAAAGCGCTTTAGGTAACTCAGCGAAGAATAGCCGGTGCCGAAGTCGTCTACCGCCAGGTCTAGCCCTATGGCCTTGAGTTCCTTGAGCTTGACTATATTGGCCTCGGCATCGGTCATGATTGCGCTTTCGGTGAGTTCGAGCTCGAGGCGATGCGGCAGCATTTGAGAGTTTTCGAGGAATCCTCGCACAAACTGCGAAAGCCCGTTTTGGTTGAACTGCAAAGGGGAAATGTTCACGCTGACGCGAAAGGGTGGCAGCCCCAGGCTGTCCCAATATTTGCAGTCCTCGGCGACTTGCGTCATCACCCACTCACCCAGCTCAATGATTTGACCGGTGCGCTCGGCAACGGGGATAAACTCTGCCGGAGAAACCATGCCGCGTATAGGATGCTTCCAGCGCACTAGCGCCTCCAGGCTCACAACGTTGCCACTGGCCACTTCAATCTGTGGCTGGTAGCGCAACTCGAGCTCTCCCGCCTGCATGCCGTGGCGCAGTTCCTCCTCCATCTTGAGCTGCTCAACAGCCTTCGCATTCATGTCTTCGTTGTAGAAACGGAAGCACGCCCGGCCCGCGGCTTTGGCCACATACATGGCGGTATCTGCATTGCGGATCAGGCTGTCGGGGTCGGCGCCGTCCATAGGGTAGATGGCAATGCCGATGCTTGGGGTCACCACCGGGTTGTGCGACTGCAGCGCAATGGGTTGCGACAGACTCTCCAGAATTCGCCTGGCAATGCGTTCTACATGCTCCGTGTCCGGGACGTCGGAAAGTACTACGGTAAATTCGTCACCACCGAGGCGAGCAATTTCGGCGCTGCCGCTGTTACTCAGATCGTCATCGTCATCTTCACGGTCGCTGAAGAAGTTGATGGCGTCGTCCTGACGTAGTTCCAGCGTCAGGCGTTTGGCGATTTCTACCAGCAGCTTGTCGCCGCGGCCATGCCCGATCGAGTCGTTGATGCGCTTGAAGTTGTCGAGGTCAATGAACAGCAAAGCCGCGTAGGAATTTTTACGTTGGCTGCGCTTGAGTATGCGCACCATCTGCTCATTGAAATTGCGTCGGTTGGGCAGGTTGGTTAGCGGGTCGTAATAGGCAAGGTAGCGAAGACGATCCTCTTGGCGCAGCAGTGAATTGAACGCTTGGCTGGCCCGCAACATGTATTGCACGTCTCGGCCCAGCAGGGACCAGTTCACGGGTTTGGTTTTGTACTGCGTGGCGCCTGCGTTGAAGCCCAAGTCAATAGAGTCTCGGTCGTCAGAGCCGGTCACGATCATGATGGGGATAGATTCGCCTTGGGGCATTTCACGGATAAGCCGGCAGACCTCAAGCCCGGACAGGCCGGGCATCTCAACATCAAGGAAAATCAGGTCGGGGCGTTCGCGAGTGAACATTTCAAGGGCTTCGGGCCCACTGCTTGCCTCAACGACGATCATGTCCTCTGCTTCAAGGCATTGCCGTGTGAGGAGCCTTACGATTTGGTCGTCATCACAGACCAGTATTTTCGGGCGTATAGTCTGCGGGCTTGAATTTGGCATCAGTACATTATGCGCAGCAGCAAATTGAGCGAATAAGGCTAACATTCCATGCTGCAGCCGCATAGGCTTCTTTCATCTGCTCTGGCTTCTATTGCGGCGTTTCATGCGGGAATAATGCATTCTGTTACATAATGTCAGGATGAAATACGTTCCCGCTGCTTGAAACGCTGTTCCTGTACGAAGCGAGGTAGCTGCTGCAGGGGGATAGCTTTGCTGTAGTAGAAGCCTTGTACCTGCTGGCAGTTTTGGGCGCGCAAGAAACTGATTTGCTCATGATTCTCCACGCCTTCTGCAATTACTTCAATATCGAGGCGACGTGCCATTTCGATGATCAGGCTGCAGACCGCCGCCTGCTGAGGGTTGTGCGGCAGGTCGCGTACAAAAGCAGCATCCACTTTGATGGCAGAAATGGGCAGCTCTGTAAGGTGTGTCAGCTGTGAGAAACCGGTGCCGAAGTCGTCCAGAGAAAAGCGAATGCCCAGCTGCATGAGTTCATCCATACGCGCTTTAATTGACCTGGGGTCTTGCAGAATGGTGGTTTCTGTCAGCTCGAATTCGAGGCGCGCTGGGTTTGCGCCGGTATGTTGCAGCGTGTCTTTTACCGCACTAACAAAGCGGTCGTCCTGAATTTGTGAAAAGGAGACGTTGACGGCGACAACAATGTTGTCCATGTGCTGGTCGCCGAGCCAGTTCAGGGCGCAGCATGCGTGCTGGATCACCTGGTAGCCGATGGTCTTCATCAGCCCCATGTCTTCGCACTCAGCAATGAACTCGCCGGGGCAGATCAGGCCACGCTCTGGGTGGTTCCACCGCAACAGCGCTTCAAGCCCTGCCAGCTGCCCGCGTTCAAGGTCCATTCTGGGTTGGTAATGCAGTTCGAATTGGTTATTACGTGCAGCAACGCGGAGTTCTGCCGCGAGCGTGCTGCTGCCTTCCATGTCGAATTGGAGGTGGTCGTTATAGGCAATAAAACGGCCCCCAGGTAGTCTTTTGGCCTGCAACATGGCGCTGCGCGCATGGTCCATCAGGTCGCTCATGGTTGAGGCGTTATCAGGGTAGAGAGCGCCGCCTATGCTTGCATCAATGGCGACCTGCTGCCCCTCCAGGTAGTAAGGCGCCCCAATGGCTTGCAGCATTTTGTCTGCGATGCGACTCATGTCGGCGGGGGATCCTACGTCTTCAAGCACTACTGCAAATTCGTCACCGCCCAGCCGCGCAATACTGTCGCTGCTGCGCAATTTGCTCAGCATGCGTTGGCTGAGTGTTTGAATGACTGAGTCACCATTTTGCTCGCCGTAGTGATCGTTGATGTTGGTGAACTGATCAATATTCAGGTATAGCAGCGCAGTCTTGAACTGATAGCGTTGCGAGCGTTGCATGGCTCGTTCAAGATGCGCGCGAAACCCTGCTCTATTGAGCGTTCCGGTTAGTGCGTCGCGGTTGGACAGTTCGCGCAGAGCGCTGCGTGCCTGCTTGAGCTCAATGCTGTAATCCAGAATGCGGTGCAGCATGGGGTCTTGCAGCTGCCCGCGCACCAGATAATCCTGTGTGCCGCTGTCCCGCAGCTGCCGAAGTTGCTCGCTATCGGGCACGTTATCAAGGAGTAGTATTACCGGCAGTGACGGCGCATGTTTTTTGGCCAGGCGCAGCAAATAGTCGGTTTCGGGGCCGGAAGCCAGAATGACCGCATCAATGCTCGGGTCCAACAACGTATCCAGCGGTCGTTCGAGGGAGGTGCTGCTGCTTAAATTGAAGCGGTTAGGCTCAGCACGGCCCAAGCAGTCAGCCAGAATCAGATGGTCTGTCTTATTGGCAGAAATCGCCAGAATTGTTCGCAGATCCACACTTTCCCCACGTGGTGCTTTTTGCTGTTGCTTGCCCTGCACCCCGCGGGGTGCGCTTTTTGCTTTGCTTATTGTATATATAACATGAGCTTATACGTAGTATTTGAGAAAAATTCTAGTAATTTTTGCCAAATGTCTGCGGGTCAACGTGACTTTCTGGCAATATCGGTATCCGGGCCGTCAGGAGCAGCGCTTTACTGCCCACAGACAGGGCTTCAAATTGTGCTAGAATCCTCCGCCTTTTGGTATGACGGGCCGATCATGAGCATTGCCTCAGACAAGTTGGAATCCATTCGTAAGCAGGTTCAGGTTCACCTGGACAATGCCGAGCGTGAACAATTGAGCCCGGCACGTGAGCGCGAGTTGAGCGACCGTATTGCAGCTCGGTTGAAGGCCGAAAATGCAGTCATCGTTGCTCACTACTACACGGCGCCAGCTATTCAAGCTTTGGCAGAGGCTACAGGCGGTTGCGTGTCTGATTCGCTGGAGATGGCTCGCTTTGGCCACGACCATCCGGCTACTACCCTGATTGTCGCAGGGGTGCGTTTCATGGGTGAGACGGCGAAGATATTAACGCCGGGTAAACGTGTTCTTATGCCGACTTTGGAGGCAACCTGCTCACTTGACCTTGGCTGCCCAATCGAGGAATTCTCGGCTTTTTGCGATGCCCACCCGGATCGGGAGGTGGTGGTGTATGCCAACACTTCAGCGGCTGTTAAAGCTCGCGCTGATTGGGTCGTCACGTCGAGTATCGCCTTGGATGTTGCGGAGCATCTCGCTGCGCAGGGCAAGAAAATTATTTGGGCGCCCGACCGCCATTTGGGTGACTATGTGCGCCGTAAAACAGGCGCCGATATCCTTATGTGGGACGGCGCTTGCATTGTGCACGAGGAGTTCAAGGCGCGTGGCATTGCAGACCTGAAAAAAGTGTACCCGGATGCGGCGGTGCTCGTGCACCCGGAGTCGCCGGCGGCAGTGCTGGAGTTGGCAGACCGGGTGGGGTCGACTACGCAGATCATTCGCGCGGCGCAGGAGCTGCCGAATCGAAAATTTATTGTGGCGACCGATCAGGGCATTTTTTATCAGCTGCAGCAGCAGGCGCCTGGTAAGGAATTCATTATCGCGCCCACTGCGGGCAACGGCGCCACCTGCCGCAGTTGCGCGAATTGTCCCTGGATGGCGATGAACGAATTGCAAGCCCTGGATCAGGTTTTTGAGCGTAGCGACAACGAAGTTTTTGTCGACAGGTTGGTCGCAGAACAAGCCATGGTGCCCTTGCGCCGTATGCTGGACTTTGCGGCCGGACTGCATAAAAGCGTGATTGGTAGCGCCTGATCAGATCTCCATGCGGTTGCGCAGCGTGTTCACATCGCTCAAGCGCTCGTTGATGCGTGCGGCAGCTACATGGTCGACACCCACCAGTTTCAGTGCATAGCTCAGCTGCTTTTCAGCCTCACCCATATTGCCAGTGAGGATAAAGTACTCGGCGCGTGACTGGTGCAGCCCCACGATGTTTCCGGACAGTCCCTGCACTTCGGCGAGCAGGTACCACAGCGCCGGGTCGTTGGGTCGTATTTTGCCCTGATCAAGCAGCACGGCTTCTGCGATATGGGGTTTCCGGTCGCGCATGAGTGCCTGCGCATAAGCCATCGCGAGTGGATGGCTGCCGGGAGACAGTTTGAGCTGGCGTTCTAGTTCCGCAGCGGCTTTGCCGGGCTCTCCGCGCGTCATCAGCAGTTCCGCATGCGCCAGTTTATATTCCAATCTGTCAGGGTCGCCGGACCATATGCTGTCAAGCTCCAATGCGGCCTGGTCCACGCGTCCTGCGTCGGTCAATGCCAGCACCAAGCCATAGGTTGAGGCCTCTCTCGAACGCGTGTTGCCGCCGAGTTCTCCGCGAAACTGCTGGATGGCCGCCTCGGGGGTAGCGGCCAGATGGTTGGCAACTCTGGCGCGCATCAGTTGATACTGCAGGTCGTCTCTGGGCGGTGGGCTCACGTACTGTCGGGCCCGGTTGCGGGTGTCGGCAATACGGTTTTCAGACAGCGGGTGAGAGCGCAGAAATTCGGGTATTCGGTTGCCACTGGTGTAGCGCGAAGCTTGTAGCATCCGTTCAAACATCAGTGGCGTGGCATGAGGGTCGAGGCCCGCGGCGACCAGAGTTTGCATGCCTACGCGGTCGGCCTCTGCTTCATTGCTGCGGCTGTAGCGCAGGGCAGAGTCCTGTGCCGCTGCCTGGGCTGCGGACAGTGCGGCCATCCCTGCGTCGCCACCGGCGGCCGCCAGCAAGATAAACCCTGCCAGCATGGCTGCGAGGTTCAGGGGTTGCTGGTTGCGCTGGAATTCAACCCGGCGGGAAAAGTGGCGTTGGCTGAGGTGAGCAATTTCGTGTGCCAATACAGAGGCGAGTTCATCTTCGCTCTGCGCGTACATCAATAAGCCGTTGTGTACGCCAATCACGCCGCCGGGAACCGCAAAGGCGTTGATGGCGGGGTTGTCTACTAATACCAGGTCGATCCGGCGGTCTTCGAGTTGGCTGTGGATAACCAGGCGGTAGATCAGGTCCTCCAGATAGTCGAACAACAGGGGGTCGTCCATGGTCGCGGCCTGGCTGCGAAAAATGCGCAACCAGGTACGGCCCAGCTGATACTCATACTCGGCAGAGAACAGGCTGGTGCTGGATTCACCCAAGTTAGGCAGCTTCAAGTTCTCAACGGCCTGCACGGGCGCAGGAGCCAGTGGCAGCAGCAAGGCCAAGAAGGCAGCGCGTAATGGAGTGGGGCTGAAGAATCGGAGCAACATACGCTCAACAGGTACCAAGTGAGTTCGATGCCGCGCCAGTCGCCGGCAGTGAGTGTATTGTACGCCAATGGCGAGCAGGCGGCCCAGCAGGCTGACAATGCATGTGATGGCTGTTTGTGACAAAAGTTCAGCGCTGTTGGGGTGTATGGGTTGAATGGATATACTGCGCGGCGTAGACGTATTAAAAGTGGATTGGCAAGTGGTTAACGAAATCGCCATAGAAGTCGACGCGCAAGGCCTGGATTGCCCGATGCCCTTGCTGTTGGCTAAGCGGGCGCTAAACGGCGTGCAGGCTGGTGAGTGCGTGCGGGTGGTGGCAACCGACCGCGGCACGCTTCGTGACTTTCGCGTGTTCGCGGAGCAGTCTGGCCACGCTTTATTGGCCGCTGATGAGTGTGACGGCACTTACTCGTATCTTCTAAAAAAGCGCTAGGCGACAGGAACCCGCTGCATGCTGGATATTTTTAATAAGTGGTATAAACGTTACCTGTTCGAAGAGGAATCGGTCCTCTTGCTGGTGTTGCTGGTTCTCGCGGTGGTGTTGCTGGCAACCATCGGCGACATTCTCGCGCCGGTGGTGGCTTCCATTGTGCTGGCTTACCTGATGCAGGGCCTGGCAACGCGGCTGGAGGGGCGAGGCTTGCCCGCTTGGGTGGGCGTGAGCGTTGCCTATATTTTGTTTGTCGGTATCTTTTTTGGTGTAACGCTGGGGCTCTTGCCTTTGGTTTGGCGCCAGTTGGTGGCGCTGGCTTCGGAAATGCCGCGGATGCTGGAGCAGGGGCGTCAGTTGTTGACGTTGTTGCCGGGGCGCTACCCGGATGTGGTCAGCCAGCAGCAAATCAACCAGATGGTCACGCTCGCCCAGGCGGAGCTGGGTGGCCTCGGGCAACAAATTGTGACCCGGTCGTTATCCACGATTCCGAGTATCTTGACCTTGCTGGTCTATATGGTCCTTATCCCGATTCTGGTGTTTTTCTTCCTCAAGGACCAGCGGCAAATTCTTGCCTGGACGGCCAGCTTTTTGCCGACAGAACGTCCCTTGCTGCGGCGCATCTGGGCGGAGATGGATACCCAGGTGGCCAATTACGCACGGGGCAAAGTGCTCGAAATTTTGATTGTGGGCTCCGTCAGCTACGTTAGCTTTACGGTCTTGCACTTGAACTACGCCGCCTTGCTCGCGCTCTGTGTGGGTCTGTCGGTCATAATTCCCTATTTGGGGGCCGCGCTGGTCACACTGCCCGTGCTTTTGGTCGGTTTCTTTCAATGGGGCTTTGGCAATGAATTTTACTGGCTAATGGCGGTCTACTTTGTGATCCAGGGCCTGGATGGCAATGTGCTGGTGCCTTTGCTGTTTTCTGAGGCGGTAAATTTGCACCCGGTCGCCATCATCCTCGCGGTATTGTTCTTTGGCGGCATTTGGGGGCTCTGGGGGGTATTTTTTGCAATTCCATTGGCGACCTTGATCAAGGCAGTTATTAACGCGTGGCCGACGCCCACGGAGGGCGGTCATCAACAACATCTGGAGTAAGTGATGCAATTAATTCGGTTTGGGCAGTGGCGCAATACACTGGCCTTGGCATTTATTGCGCTGTTGCTGGCGGCCTGTGCCAGCGTGCCTACCGCGCAGCAACAGCCGGTAAAAAGCCCTAACGACGACTACGCCTACCGTTATCTAACCCTGCCCAATAACCTGCAGGTACTGCTTATCTCTGACCCCGGCGCACCTAAAGCGGCCGCGGCGCTGGATGTGCTGGTGGGCAGCGGCGATAACCCGCCCGGGCGCGAAGGACTTGCGCACTTTTTAGAGCATATGTTGTTTCTAGGCACGGACAAGTTCCCCGAAGCCGGCGATTATCAGCAGTACATTGCTCAGCACGGTGGCAGCCACAATGCTTTCACGAGCATGGAGCACACGAATTATTTTTTCGATATTCAGGCGGACTATCTGCCGGGTGCATTGGACCGCTTTGCTCAATTCTTTGTTGCACCGCGCTTTGACGCACTGTATGTAGAACGTGAAATGAATGCCGTCGAGGCAGAGTTTCAGATGGGGCTACGCAGTGATTCGCGCCGTGGCCTGGACGTGCTGCAGAGCGTTATGAACCCTGCACACCCGTTTAGTCAGTTCACGGTGGGCAGCCTGGAAACGTTGGCCGACAGCCCGGAACAGCCGATTCGAGAAGACCTGCTGCGCTTTTATGCCGAGCACTATTCGGCCAATAAAATGCGCCTTGTCGTGTTCGGTGCGGAGCCGCTGGACGCCTTGGAGGCGCTGGTCGTTCCCTTGTTTAGTCCGGTTCCTAACCGAGGCGCCAAGGCGGTGGATATTGCGCAGCCGCTGTTTGAGCAAGGCAGCTTGCCACTGTTGTTGCAGGTGCAGCCGCAAGCCACATTGCGCCAGTTGGAAGTGTCTTTTCCGGTGGCCGATTATCGCGCCAACTATCGCACCAACCCGCTGGGCTACCTGGGTAACCTGGTCGGGCATGAGGGCAAAAACAGCCTGCTGTCGCAGCTCAAGGCTGAGGGCCTGGCGGAAACGTTGGCTGCAGGCTCTGGCCTGGGGTGGCGCGGCGGAGCGCTGTTCAGTGTCAGTATAGGCCTCACCGAACAGGGCCTGGCCGAACAGGAGCGGGTATTGCAGCTGCTGTTTGCTTACCTTGATTTGCTGCGTGTTGCGGGCCCACAGCAGTGGTTATATGAGGAGCGGGCACAGCTGGCTGACTTGCAGTTCCGCTTTCGTGAACAGGCGAACCCGGTTAACTACGTTAGCGCGCTGGCGGGCGGCATGCATGATTACGCCCCGGAGGACATCCTTCGCGGTGGCAGCGTGATGAGCGAATACAAGCCACAGCTGATCAGCGAGTTGCTGGCGGTGTTGGTGCCGGGTAATGCGTTGGTGACCGTCACCCACGCGTCGGTCCCGGTGGATAGCGTGACCACCTATTACGAGGTGCCCTATAGCGCCCAGCCGGTTAGCCCGGAGCAGCTAGCGCGCTGGACCGCGCCGGTGAATGACGCCGCGCTTGCCCTGCCTGCGCCCAATGAGTTCATTGCTGAAGATGTTAGCCTGGTGAGCGCAAGCTCCGTTGCTAACCCTCCTTCGCTCGTTCTGGAAAGTGAGCGGCAGACAGTCTGGTTCGGTCAGGACACCGAGTTTGGCGTGCCGCGCGGCGCTCTTTACATCAATTTCCGTTCGCCGCAGGTGGGCGAGACGCCGCAACAAACAGCGGCCGCGCTGCTATACACGGCGTTGCTGAAGGACGCGGTGAACGAATTTACCTACTCCGCACTTCTGGCGGGCCTGGATTTCGACCTCTATAAACATGCGCAGGGTATCAGCCTGCGGGTCAGTGGCTATGACGATAAGCAGCAGCGCTTGCTGGATCGGCTGCTTGCAGCCATTGATGATGCCGAGTTCAGCGAACAACGGTTTGCGAATATCCGTGCTGACATGGTGCGCGGCCTTAGCAACACCGCGGCCCAGCGTCCGAGCAGCCAAGTGATGAATGATTTTCGCGAAGCCTTGCTGCATGTTGAGTGGGGCGAGCAAGCATTGATTGAGGCACTGGAGGCACTGGACCTGCCTGCATTACAGGCTTGGGCGCAAAGTTTCTGGCAGGAGGCTACAGCTGAAACATTGGTCTATGGCAATTACACGCCTGATAAGGTTGAGGCGGTAGCGCAGCGAGTTGGCGTGCTGCTTGCGGCCGGCGACATGCCCGAGTTGCGGCCACTGCAAGTGACCCGGCTTGGGGCGGGCGAAGCCCTGCAACTGGTGGTGGATGTGCCACACGATGATGCGGTGGTGGGTTGGTATCTGCAGGGCGAGGGTAATGCCTGGAGTGATCGTGCAGCGACCGCGCTGACCGCCCACATCATTTCGACGGGCTTTTATCAGCAGTTGCGTACCGAGCAGCAGCTGGGATATGTCGTGAGTGCCTTTGCCTGGCCACAGCTTGACGTGCCGGGCCTGATGCTTCTGATTCAGTCGCCCAATGCTGAGGCGCCCGCCATCGTTGAGGCCATTGAGCTTTATATGAGTGGAGTCGTCGCGAGTTTGGACGAGGCGCAGTTTCTGCGTTACCGCGAGTCGCTGGTGGGAGAAATAAAGCGCCCGGACAAAAATCTGTGGGAGCGTGCGGAGTTCTACTGGCAGTCGATTGCCAAGCGCGAAACGGCGTTTGATGGCCGCCAGCAAATGGCGGACGCGGTGCAAGCCATCTCGCTGGGTGAATGGCAGTTGTATTTCCAGCGCGTATTTCGTGAGCAGGCCCATTCACTGCTAGTCGTTGCGCCCGGTAAAACAGGCGCTGTGCCGCAGGGACACGGCAAAGCCGTAGATTCCGCTGCTGCGTTGAAGGCCGCTGCGGGGGTTTATACGATTGACTGAGCCAAGGCTTCACGGCGTTGCGCTCACGCGCTGCGAGGCTGTAAGTAAGTTCTAAAAAGAAACTGTATATTTGTCGTTGTGGCCTTATCTGGTGTACTGTTCGCATCCAGTGAGCAGAGCGTGTGGTGCAAAGGCAGGCAATATGGTGCGGGAGCAACTATACTTGCGGTTCAGTTACCTGCGTTTTATGGTTCTATTTAGGAACTAATAAACACACTGCACGTCCTTAAGCCACATCGCCTCAGGAGCGTTAGCCGAATGACCGAAGATAGGGACCCGATCGAAACCCGGGAATGGATGGACGCGCTGGACGCGGTGAGTCGGTACAGTGGCCCGGAGCGTGCCGCTGAGTTGCTTGTCGAGCTTGCCAAGCACGCCACCGAGACCGGTGTGCGTCTGCCGACCGCAATTACCACACCATTCCGCAACACCATTGCGCCGCGCGACGAGCGCTTAATGCCGGGCGACTTGTTTATGGAGCGGCGCATTCGCTCCCTGGTGCGCTGGAATGCGTTGGCGATGGTGATGCGAGCGAACGATAACGACGAGGGACTTGGGGGCCACATCTCCTCTTTTTCCTCCAGCGCTACGCTATACGACGTGGGCTTTAACTATTTTTTCCGCGGCGCGGAAGGGGGCCACCCGGGCGACCTGGTGTTCTATCAAGGGCACAGCGCGCCGGGCATGTATGCCCGCTCTTACCTTGAAGGGCGTTTGACTGAAGAGCAGCTGGACAATTTCCGTCGCGAAGTCGATGGCAACGGCTTGTCATCGTACCCACACCCTTGGTTAATGCCTGATTATTGGCAGTTTCCCACGGTGTCTATGGGGCTGGGGCCGATTCAGGCTATTTATCAGGCGCATGTCATGAAGTACCAGCAGAGCCGCGAACTCTTGGATCACGGTGATCGCAATGTGTGGTGTTTTCTGGGCGACGGTGAATGTGATGAACCTGAGTCGCTGGGTGCGATCTCGATGGCAGGGCGCGAGCGCCTGGGCAACCTGATTTTTGTGGTGAACTGTAACTTGCAGCGGCTCGATGGCCCTGTACGTGGTAACGGCAAGATCATTCAGGAGTTGGAGGGCGTGTTCCGCGGCGCTGGCTGGGACGTGCTCAAAGTGATTTGGGGGCGCAAGTGGGACCCACTGCTAGAGAACGACAGCAGCGGGTTATTGCAGCAGCGCATGGACGAGGTGTGCGACGGCGAGCTGCAGAACTACAAGTACAACGGAGGTGCCTACACTCGCGAGCACTTCTTCGGCAAATACCCGGAGACGCTGGAGCTGGTGGAGGATCTTTCTGACGATGACATCATGTACCTCAACCGCGGTGGCCATGACCCCTACAAGCTGTACGCCGCTTATGCCCACGCAGTAGCGCAGAACGACCGGCCCACGGTGATTCTGGCGATGACGGTGAAAGGTTACGGCACTGGTGAGTCGGGCGAGGCGAATAACGAAACGCATTCCTTGAAGAAGCTGGATATCGAGAGCCTCAAGGCCTTCCGCGACCGCTTCGGCATTCCTATTTCCGACACAGAGCTCAAGGATGTGCCCTATTACCGGCCGGCACCCGACAGCCCGGAAATGCGCTACATGCAGCAGCGCCGTGAAGAACTTGGCGGCCTCATTCCCGCGCGTCGCAAGGATATGGAGCTGCTGCAGACGCCGCCGCTGTCATCCTTCGATAATCAGCTAAAAGGCAGTGGCAAGCGCGAAATTTCTACCACAATGGCGTTCGTGCGCCTGCTTTCAACGCTCGTGAAAGACAAGCAGATAGGTGAGCGTGTGGTGCCGATTGTGCCCGACGAGGCGCGAACCTTCGGCATGGAAGGAATGTTCCGTCAACTCGGCATTTACTCTTCGGTGGGGCAGCGCTACACACCTCAGGACGCCGGCCAGATCATGTTCTATAAAGAGGACCAGAAAGGCCAAATTCTCGAAGAAGGCATTAACGAAGCTGGGGCGTTTTCCGCCTGGATGGCCGCTGCGACGTCCTACAGCACCAGTGGCTATTCGATGGTGCCGTTCTACATCTTCTACTCCATGTTTGGCTTTCAGCGCATTGGTGACCTCGCTTGGGCGGCGGGCGATAGCCAGGCGCGAGGCTTCTTGATTGGCGCCACGGCAGGCCGCACCACGCTCAACGGCGAAGGGTTACAGCACCAAGACGGCCATAGCCATTTATTGGCCAGTACGATTCCCAACTGCGTAAGCTACGACCCGGCCTACGCCTATGAGCTGGCGGTGATAATAGAAGATGGTTTACGCCGCATGTATCAAGAAGGTGAAAACAAGTTCTACTACATCACCACGATGAACGAAAACTACCAGCAGCCGGAAATGCCGCCGGGCGTTGAAGAGGGCATTGTGCGTGGCATGTATTCATTGCGCCGCTCCACCCGGAAGAAGGGCCCGCGCGTGCAACTGATGGGTGCTGGCACAATTTTGCGTGAAGTTGAGGCGGCTGCGGCCATGCTGGAGCAAGACTACGGTGTTGCTGCTGATATTTGGAGCCTGACCAGCATTAATGAGCTGCAGCGTGAAGGCAAGGGTGTGGCGCGCTGGAACCTGTTGCATCCCGAAGACGCACCTCGCATGCCTTATATCACCGAGATGTTGGACGGGCACGAGGGGCCGGTGGTGATCGCAACCGATTATATGAAGTCGCATGCTGAGCAGCTGCGGCAGTTTATACCCCGTCGCTACATGGTGTTGGGCACGGACGGCTACGGCCGCAGCGACACGCGTGAGCGGTTGCGGCGTTTCTTTGAGGTGAGCCGCGAATATGTGGTGTTGGCCGCACTCAAAGCGCTGGTTGATGAAGGTGCGCTGAAGCCTGGTGTGGTGGTTGACGCCATGCAGGCACTCGGCATCTCGGCCGACAAAGTCGATCCCACCACGATATAACGGGACAGGAATCCAGGCGCATGGCGAAGCAACAGATAACGGTACCCGACATCGGGGGCGCAGAAGGCGCCGAAGTCATAGAGCTGCTGGTGTCCGCCGGCGATGAAATTAAGCTGGAGCAAGGCTTGCTTGTGCTTGAGTCGGATAAAGCCTCCATGGAAATCCCCTCCACATTGTCGGGCAAAGTGCTGCAGGTGCTGGTTAAGGTGGGCGATGAACTGTCTGAGGGGCACCCCATCATCGTGGTAGAAACAGCAGGCGATGAGGCCGCAGATAGCGGGGCCTCCGAGGCCTCCGAGGCCGGAGAGGCGGCAAAGCCCAAAGAGTCGGAAAAGGCAGGCAGCGATCCAGCTGCTTCGTCTCGCGACGATGATGCAGCAACGCCTGGCAAAGAGGCGCCGGCGGCAGCGCAGAAGCCGCAATCGCGGACGACGCAATCGCGGACGACGCAATCGCGGACGACGCAATCTGCAGAGTCTGAGTCACGCGAAGTCACCTTGTTGGTTCCCGACATCGGCACCGACGAGGCCGTTGACGTCATTGAGCTCTGTTTCAAGGCCGGCGACGAGGTGGCTGAGGGCGATTCGCTGGTTGTGCTGGAATCCGATAAGGCGTCGATGGAGGTGCCAGCCACAGAAGCCGGCAGGGTCGTCAGGTGGCTGGTGAAGGAAGGCGCTGCCGTGCGGGAAGGCGATCCACTGGTATTGCTGGAGGCCACTGCGCAAGCGCTTACCGAAGGCTCCGCGTCAGCTGGGCAGGGCGCCGGTGACACACGCAGTGATGATCAAGACAAAGCCAATGACCGCTCGGCTGCCGCAACTGGCCCAAGTTCCGCTGCGGTCGCAGCACCGGCAAAGCAGGCCACTGCCGCCGCGGATGTTTCCTCTGCCTCTGCGGACAGTGACAACAGCCTGGCCTATGCGGGGCCTGCAGTGCGCAAGCTGGCGCGCGAATTGGGTGTCGATCTGGCGAAGGTGGCGGGTTCCGGGCCACGCGAACGGATTCTGAAAGAAGATGTGCAGGGCTTCGTGCAGCGTGCATTGAGCGGCAAGGGCCCAGCGGCTGTCTCCGGCGCCGGTATCCCGGCGATGCCTGAGGTCGACTTCAGTGCCTTTGGTGTAATCGAGACGGTCCCGCGCACCAAGCTCGACAAGCTCACAGCGGCTAATATGCAGCGCAGTTGGCTGAATGTGCCACACGTGACGCAGTTCGACGATGCGGATATCACCGACCTGGAATCGTTTCGCAAGAGCATGAAGGCCGAGGCGGAGCGGCGCGGTACGCGGCTCACGCCAATGCCATTCCTGCTCAAGGCCTGCGCGCATGCCCTGCGCGATAACCCGAAGTTCAATGCATCGCTCACCGCTGACGGTGAGAGTCTCGTCTACAAACAGTATGTGCATATTGGCATGGCGGTCGATACGCCGGTGGGCCTGATGGTACCGGTGATCCGCGACGTCGATCGCAAGTCGATTTGGGAGCTTGCGGATGAAGTGGTGGAGCTGGCCGAAAAGGCGCGGGAGCGCAAATTGAAGCCGGCCGAGATGCAGGGTGGCTGCTTCACGATTTCCAGCCTCGGGAATATTGGTGGCAATGGTTTCTCGCCGATCGTGAATACGCCCGAGGTGGGTATATTGGGGGTTTCACGCGCCGCGGTAAAACCCGTGTGGGATGGTGAAGTGTTTCAGCCCCGGACGTTGCTGCCGCTGTCACTCTCCTACGACCACCGGGTGATTAATGGTGGCGATGCCGGCCGCTTCTGCACCCAACTTGTGGCCGTTCTGGGGGATATCCGTCGCTTGCTCTTCTAGGCGGATTGGGCACATTGGCACGGACCCTGCTTGAGCAGTCGGCATGATGGGCACAGGGACGACAGGAGAGGGCGTGGCGGCAGGCGATACGGAGGATACCAGCCAGCCCGACTGGCGCACCGCGTTCCTGAGTATGGAAGGCCTGCCGGATACCTATCTCACCGAGGCGCAGCGTTGGTTTGATCCCATTGCTGCGCATCTCGCGTCCATGCACCATCGGAGTGCAAAGCGGACCCTGCTGGTGGGCCTTAATGGTGCGCAGGGAGCGGGCAAGAGCACGCTTGTCGCCTATCTTCGCGACTGGTTAGTGCGTGAAGCCGGTTTGTCTGCACTGTCCATGTCGCTGGATGACTTCTACCTGACGCGCGCCGAGCGCCGCGAGCTCGCCAACGCCGTACACCCCCTGTTTGCCACTCGCGGTGTTCCCGGCACGCATGATGTGGCCTTGCTGCAGCGTACTTTGGAGGGGCTGATGGCCGCGGGTGAAGTGGCGGTACCGCGCTTCAACAAGGCCTTGGATGAGCGGCAAGCGGCCGCGACCTGGCCTCGGATTACGGCGCCGGTGGACGTCATCCTGCTGGAGGGCTGGTGTCTGGGCGCAGCGCCCGAAGCGCCCGAGGCCTTGTCGACACCCTGCAATGCGCTTGAGCAGCATGAAGATGCGCAGGGGCTGTGGCGTGGCTATGTCAACCGACAGCTCGCCGGCCCCTATGCGGCGCTCCACGCGCAGTGCGATGTGTGGTTGATGTTGAAAGCGCCATCGTTTGCCGAAGTACTGCGCTGGCGCACGGAACAGGAAAACCGCTTGCGCGCGCGCACTGCAGCCCACGCCGCTGAAAACGCGCTGATGAATGACGCGGCGCTGGCGCGTTTTGTCCAGCATTATGAGCGCCTCACCCGCCATTGCCTGGCCGGCCTGCCCTCTCGTATGGACGTTGTATGGATGCTCGACAGCAACCGCGCCATCCAGTCGTGTGCTGAGCCACGGTTGCCTGCATGACGCCGCGCCTGCTGGTGTTCACTGACCTGGACGGGTCCCTGCTGGATCATTTCACGTACCGCTGGGATGCGGCGGCAGAGGCGGTCAGCCGTTTGCGCAGCGGCCATATTCCCCTGATTCTCGCCAGCAGCAAGACGCTGGCTGAAATGCAGCCGCTGCGTGAGGCGCTGGGGGCTTCCCGCTACCCCATGATCGTGGAAAACGGTGCGGCAGTTGTCGTGCCTCGCGGTACCTTCACTGTGCCTTTGGCAAACGCGCTGCCCTGCAACGACGAAGAGGAGGTGCGCTTTGCGCCTCCACGTTCACGCTGGCTGGCGTTGCTGGCGCTGCTGGCTGCCGATTTCCCCGACGAATTCGCAGGGTTTGACGCGCTCGGAGTGGCTGGAATACAAGCTGTGACGGGGCTGGATGCTGCCAGCGCTGCGCTTGCCGCGCGCCGCGAGTTTAGTGAACCGGTGCAATGGCTGGGTACTCCGGCCCGGCGCGAGCAGTTTGTCGCTGCGCTGGAAGCGGCTGGTGCGCGCGTGCAACAAGGGGGGCGCTTTCTGACGGTGGCGGGCAATTGCGACAAGGGGCAGGCGCTGTGCTACCTGCGCTGCGCGTATCAGCGCGAGTTGCCAGGCCGGCCGATACACGACATCGCCATTGGCGACAGCGGCAACGATGTGCCGATGTTGGAGGCGGCCGAGAGCGCATTGCTGGTCCGATCGCCCACCCATGGTTTTCCTGCGCTTGCCCGCAGCGCTGGTGTGAGACGTAGTCATGGCCTGGGCCCAGAAGGCTGGAGCGAGGGCGTGTTGGCCTGGCTGCAGGAATACCACACGACTGTAGGAGACTGATCGTCATGGGCGATTTCTACCAGAACGGCATCATCACCACGCTACACAATCTGTCACACCGGTCGGTGGAGGAGCTGGAAGCAGAGCTGCTGCACTTCTCGCGCACTCGCCCACTGGGCCTTATCTTGCCTTCGCTGTATTCGGAGCTGGAGGGCGAGGCTCTGCCGCATATCGTTCAGGAGCTCTCGCATGTGCCCTACCTTGCAGAGATCGTGATCGGGCTGGACCGGGCCGATGCAGCGCAGTATCGCAACGCGCTGACCTTTTTCTCCGCGCTGCCCCAGCGCCACCGGGTGCTCTGGAATGACGGGCCGCGGTTGCGCGCTCTGGATGCGGAGCTTGAGGCGCGCGACCTGGCGCCGCGCGAAGCGGGAAAGGGCCGCAATGTGTGGTATTGCATGGGCTACACCCTGGCTTCAGGCCGCGCGGAGTCGGTTGCGCTGCACGATTGCGATATCCTCACCTACGAGCGTGGTTTGCTGGCTCGCCTGATCTACCCCGTCTCCAATCCGCAATTCAACTACGAGTTCTGCAAGGGTTACTACGCCCGCGTGGCGGATGGAAAAATCAATGGGCGAGTGAGCCGTCTGCTGGTTACGCCGCTGTTGCGAGCGCTGAAGAAGACGGTCGGCGACATGGAATACCTGGACTACATGGATAGCTTCCGTTACCCCCTGGCCGGCGAGTTTTCCTTCCGCCGCGATGTGCTCACCGATATTCGTATACCGAGTGACTGGGGGCTGGAGATAGGCGTGCTCTCTGAGGTCTACCGCAACTACGCCAACAACCGCCTTTGCCAGGTGGATATTGCCGATGTGTATGACCACAAGCATCAGGAGATGTCGCGAGATGACGCCACAAAGGGCCTGTCGCGCATGTCGATCGATATTGCCAAAGCATTGTTTCGCAAGCTTGCCACCCGCGGAGTTACCTTCAACAGCGAGACGTTTCGTTCATTGAAGGCCACCTACTATCGCATTGCACTGGACTTTGTGGAGACCTATCACAACGATGCGGTGATGAATGGCCTGAGCCTCGACATTCACAAGGAGGAGATGGCGGTAGAGCTGTTTGCTGAAAATATCATGAAGGCCGGTGAGGCTTTTCTGGAGTACCCCATGGAGCGCCCCTTCATACCCGGCTGGAACCGGGTTATCAGTGCCGTGCCCGACATCCTGGAACGCTTGCAGGAAGCCGTGGATGCGGATATGCGCGACTACGGTACCGCTGCACCGTGACACCCTCCGGCCAGAGTGACAGGGAATGGCTGCAGGCGCGTGTCCAGCAGCACCTTGAGGTGATTTACGCAAACACCGACGCAAGTGCGCAAGTGCAGGAGCTGGTGCCCCAGCTACTGCAGGCGATGTGCCTGGAACACGAGGTCGTAACGCCGGCGCCCGGCAGGAATACCTGGAGTGAGCGTGACGCACTGCTGATTACCTACGGCGACAGCCTGCTGGCGCCCGATGAAAAGCCATTGCACACGCTGAAACGCTTTCTCGACGCGCACGCCAATGGCGTGATCAGCGGTGTGCATATCCTGCCGTTCTACCCCTGGACTTCAGACGACGGTTTTGCCGTGCTGGACTACTCCAGCGTCAATGAGGCGCTGGGTGAGTGGGAGGACATTGGGGACATCGCGTCTGCCTACGATTTGATGGCCGACCTGGTCGTAAACCACTGCTCCAGCCGCAGCCCGTGGTTTGAGAACTTCCTGCGTGACGAATCTCCCGGGCGAGACTACTTTTTCACCGCAGATCCGGCTCAAGATCTTTCTGCGGTGGTGAGGCCGCGTACCTCACCATTGCTGCGCACAGTGGACACGGTGCGTGGCCTTCGTCACGTCTGGTGCACCTTCAGCCACGACCAGGTAGACCTCGACTTTCGCAACCCCGAGGTGCTGCTGCAGTTTGTGCGTATCGTGCGGCTGTATCTTGATCAAGGCGTGCGCATTTTCCGTCTGGATGCGATTGCTTTCCTGTGGAAAATCCCGGGTACCAGCTGCCTTAATCTGGAGCAGACGCATGAGGTAGTGCGCTTGTTTCGAACCTTGATTGAGCACGCCCGCCCGGATGCCATACTCATCACGGAAACCAATATTCCGAACCTGGAGAACCTGTCTTACTTCGGTAATGCCAACGAAGCCCACTGCGTTTACAATTTTTCATTGCCGCCGCTGCTCATCAATACGCTGCTTACCGGGGATTGCACCTATTTGCGGCAGTGGCTGATGGCGATGCCGCCAGCGCGCAGTGGTACAACATTTTTCAATTTTATTGCATCACACGACGGCATAGGCCTGCGGCCAGTAGAGGGTCTGCTCAGTGATGACGAGCTGTCGGCATTGCTGAGTGCCCTGCAGCGCTTTGGTGGGCAGGTGTCGTGGCGTGCGCTGGAGGGCGGCGAGCAGCGCCCCTACGAGGTCAATATCGCGCTGTTTGACGCGCTACAGGGTACTTTGCGCGGGCCGGATGCGCTGGCGTTTAGCCGTTTCGTGTGCGCACATGCCATCATGTTTGCGCTGGAGGGCATCCCCGGGCTGTATATCCACAGCTTGTTGGGCACGCGTAACGACTATCAACGGGTGGAGAATACCGGCCACAATCGGTCGATCAACCGCCATCAATGGCAATGGGAAATGCTGGAGGTGGAGCTTGGCGACGCTGAGAGTCCGCACAGGCAGGTGATGCTGGCGCTCCAGGGACTGCTGCGTTTGCGCGGTGCGCAGCCGGCGTTTCACCCCAATGCAGCCCAGTTTACGCTGCAACTCGGCACGGCGTTATTTGGGTTCTCGCGTCATAGTCTGGAGCGCGAGCAGCAGATTTTTTGCGTCAGCAATATTTCCGATGAACCGCAGACGCTGAACCTCCTCGACCTGAACCTGGTCGAGGAGGGAGGCTGGGAAGATCTGATCAGCGGCCAAGCCTACCTGGATCTGGATCACTCTGTGCAACTGGCGCCCTATCAGACGGTCTGGATCAGCCGGCGCATCGTTGAGATTAAGGTGCCTGTGATACACTCACAATGAGGCCGCAGAGGCGGATTACTTGACTAAACAGAATCAGGAAGACGACCGATCATGATCATCAAACCCCGCGTGCGCGGTTTCCTTTGCACCACAACTCACCCGGTTGGCTGCGCCGCCAATGTGCGCAACCAGATTAACTACGTGAAGCAGCAAGGCCCCGTCGCTAACGGCCCCAAGCGGGTGCTGGTCATTGGTGCTTCAACCGGCTACGGGCTCGCATCGCGAATTACCGCCGCGTTTGGTGCCGGCGCTGCAACGCTGGGTATTTTCTTTGAGAAAGAGGGTACTGAGAGCAAGCCGGGCACAGCCGGTTGGTACAACAGCGCCGCATTCCATGCCGCCGCAGAAGCGGAAGGGCTTTACGCCAAGAGCATCAATGGCGATGCCTTTAGCGATGAGGTGAAACAAAAAGCGATTGCCACGATACGTGAGGATATGGGGCAGGTAGATCTCGTGGTTTACAGCCTCGCGTCTCCGCGTCGTCAGCACCCGGTTACCGGGGTTGTCCATACCTCTACCCTCAAGCCTATCGGTAAACCCGCGGTGCAGAAGGGCGTAAACACCGACAAGCAGGAGGTGCAGGACTTCCACCTCGAACCTGCCACGCAGGAAGAAATCGACAACACCGTGGCCGTTATGGGCGGAGAAGACTGGCAAATGTGGATCGAAGCACTGGACGAGGCGGGTGTGCTCGCAGCGGGTGCAAAAACCACAGCGTACACCTACATCGGCGAGAAGATGACCTGGGACATTTACTGGCACGGGACCATTGGTGCCGCCAAGCAGGATCTCGATGCGCGCGTGGAGGGTATTCGCGAGCGGCTGGCCGCTCATGGCGGCGATGCGCGGGTATCCGTCCTCAAGGCGGTGGTGACGCAAGCCAGTGCCGCCATACCCGCGATGCCCATTTACCTCGCCATTTTGTTCAAGGTCATGAAGGCGCGAGGCAGCCATGAAGGGTGTATTGAACAGGTTGATGGCCTGTTCCGAAATGCGCTTTACAACCCTGCGCCAGCGCTGGACGACCAGGGCCGCTTGCGCGCTGACGGCAAGGAGCTGGAACCCGAAGTGCAGGCCGAGGTGGCGGCGCTCTGGCAGCAGATCGATACCCACAACCTGCACGACCTGTCTGACTTCCAGGGCTATCGGCGCGAATTTTTACAGTTGTTCGGCTTTGAGGTGGACGGGGTTGATTACGACGCTGACGTCAGCCCGCTGGTGCCGATCCGGAACATGGTGTAGCACGATGTTTGAGCATGGAGTGCCCTATCGCCTGAATGATCGCGTACGCCGCCTGGTAGCGCCCAACCCGGGCATGATGACCGGCCCTGGCACTAACACGTATCTTCTTGGTGACGAGCAGTTGGCGGTGGTTGACCCCGGGCCGGCTATCCCAGAGCATATTGAAGCGATCCTGGCTGCTGGCGAAGGTCGCATCCGCTGGATCATCTGTACCCATACCCATCCCGACCATTCTCCCGCCTGGCAGGCAGTGGCCGCCGCGACCGGCGCTGAGGTGATCGGTGCGTTGCCGGCGGATGATCGATTTCAGGACGACACGTTCGCCCCCACCACCCTGCTCGAGCACGACTGGGTGCTGTCCACGCCCGAATTCAATTTGCGCGCGCTGCACACGCCGGGGCATGTCAGCAATCACTACTGCTTTCTGTTGGAAGAAGACGGGATGCTGTTTGCTGGTGACCACATCATGAACGGGTCTACCGTGGTGATTGTGCCGCCCGGCGGCGACATGAAAGCCTATATTGAATCCCTGCAGCTGTTGCTGGATTATCCCCTGCAAAGCATTGCGCCGGGCCACGGCGCCGTGATCGATACCCCGCAGCAGGAAGTCGCTGGCTTGGTGGAGCATCGTTTAAAGCGCGAGCGCAAGGTTGTTGCGGGGCTGTCCGCCCTGGGCGAGGCTGATCTCGACACGTTGGTGAAGGTCGTTTATGACGATGTCGATGTGGCACGCCACGAGTGGGCCAAGCTGTCATTGGCCGCACACCTGATCAAGCTATCTGCCGAAGGGCGGGCGCGCAGTGACGAGGCTGCACAGCAGTGGTGCTGGTTGGGCTGAAGCGCTTTGTGAGTGTGCTGGCCTGTTCTTTATAGACCTTAGTCGCGTTGCGTGAGGGCTCCAGCGCGGTATTATCGATCGATAAATCAGTATCGTTGGAAACCATAATATGTCCAATTTTCCACTTCACAAGATCCCCGAAAACTTCCGCGACGCGCACATCACACCGGAGCGCTACCGGCAGATGTATCAGCACTCGGTGGATGATCCTGCCGCATTTTGGGGCGAGAAAGCCAAAGAGTTTCTGACCTGGGATCACCCTTGGCACACAGTGGTTGATGCCAATTTTCACGAAGGTTACGCCAAGTGGTTTGACGGCGGACGCCTCAATGTCAGCGTTAACTGCATCGACCGGCATCTTGCCACCCGCGCAGAGCAAACGGCGATTATCTGGGAGGGTGACAACCCGGCAAGCAGCCAGCACATTAGCTACCGCGAACTGCACGAGCAGGTGTGTCGTCTCGCCAACGTGCTGCGCGCGAGGGGCGTGGGTAAAGGGGACCGCGTCTGTATCTACATGCCGATGGTGCCCGAGGCGGCCTACGCCATGCTTGCCTGCACGCGCATTGGCGCTATCCATTCAGTGGTCTTTGGGGGTTTTTCACCCACGGCAATTGTCGATCGTATTCAGGACGCAGACTGCCGCGCGGTGATTACGGCAGATGAGGGGCGCCGCGGTGGCAAAACCCTGGCGCTCAAAGCCAATGTCGATAAAGCCCTGGAGTCGTGCCCGGACGTGCATACCTGCATCGTCGCGCGGGTAACCGGCGCAGACGTTGCCTGGCAAGACGGCCGGGACGTGTGTTTCAAGGAGGCCACGGCCGCGGCCGCAACGCACTGCGAAGCGGAGAGCATGGGCGCGGAAGACCCACTGTTTATTCTGTATACCTCAGGATCTACCGGTAAGCCCAAAGGCGTGTTGCACACCACCGGCGGTTACCTGCTGCAGGCCGCCATGACGTTCAAATACACCTTTGATTACCGCGAGGGTGAAGTGTTCTGGTGCACGGCAGATGTCGGCTGGGTCACCGGCCATACCTATATTCTTTATGGTCCACTCGCGAACGGCGCAACCACGCTCATGTTTGAGGGTGTGCCCACCTGGCCGGATTCTGGCCGCTGCTGGGAGGTCATTGATAAACACCAAGTCAACACCTTCTATACAGCGCCCACGGCGATCCGTGCCCTGCACGCGCATGGCGATGCGCCCGTCAAACGCAGTTCACGGGCCAGCCTCAGGTTGTTGGGGTCGGTGGGTGAGCCCATTAACCCGGAGGCCTGGGAGTGGTATTTCCGCGTGGTCGGTGACTCCCGCTGTCCAGTGGTTGATACCTGGTGGCAAACTGAAACTGGCGCGCAGATGATTACGCCGTTGCCGGGCGCCACAGACCTGAAGCCCGGCTCTGCCAGCATGCCGTTTTTTGGTGTTCAGTTGGCCTTGCTTAACGAAGACGGCAGCGAGATTGAAGGCCCCGGTGCAGGCTATCTTGTGATCAAGGCCTCTTGGCCCAGCCAAATCCGCACGATATATGGCGACCACCAGCGCATGGTGGAGACCTACTTCCGGCATTACCCGGGTTACTACTTCACCGGAGACGGCGCCACGCGGGATGAGGACGGCTACTACTGGATTACCGGCCGGGTCGATGACGTGCTGAATGTGTCGGGCCACAGAATGGGCACTGCGGAAGTTGAGAGCGCCCTGGTGCTGCATGCGGATATCGCCGAAGCCGCCGTGGTGGGGTATCCGCACGATATTAAAGGGCAGGGCATCTACTGTTTTGTTACCCCTATGGATGGTGTTGAGCCCAGCGAGGCCTTACGCAGCGAGCTGGTGCAGCTCTGTGCCAGTGAAATTGGCGCCATTGCCAAACCCGACGTTATTCAGTGGGCACCGGGCCTGCCGAAAACACGCTCTGGCAAGATCATGCGGCGCATCCTGCGCAAGATTGCGGAAAATGAAGTGGGGAGCCTGGGCGACACCAGCACGCTGGCAGATCCATCCGTAGTGGACCATCTGGTGGCTAATCGTCAGCAGCCCAAAGATTAGATTTTTACAATAAAAGGAGTATACGAATGCACGGTTTGATGATGGATACGCCGCTGTTAATTACCTCGATCATCCAGCACGCGGAACGCGTCAATGGCAGTCAGGAAATTGTTTCCATTACCCGAGACAATCCGCGCCATCGCTATACCTATCGAGAGGCCTTTGCACGCTCGCGCCAGCTGGCCAACGCGATTGGCGCCTGGGGTTTGCAGCGCGGCGACCGCATTGGCACGCTGGCCTGGAACGACTATCGTCATCTCGAAACCTACTACGCATCGGCCTGCAGCGGCTTCGTGTGCCATACCATCAACCCGCGGTTGTTCCCGGAGCAGTTGGTTTACATCATTAACCACGCCGAAGACCGCTATATGTTTATCGACCCTGATTTTGTGCCACTGGCAGAAAAGCTGGCGCCGGAGTGCCCGGGCGTGGAAGGGTGGGTGGTACTGACCAATGCTGAACATATGCCGGAGACAACGCTGCCGAACGCCATCTGTTACGAGAGCCTGATCAGCGGTGTGAGCAGTGATTTTGAGTGGCCACAGCTGGATGAGCGCGATGCCTGTGCGCTGTGCTATACCTCTGGCACTACGGGCCATCCGAAAGGCGTTCTTTACTCGCACCGCTCTACCATGCTGCATGCCTATGCCACGATGATGCCGGACGCGATGGGCCTGTCGGGTAGTGACGTGGTGCTGCCGATTGTGCCCATGTTTCACGTTAACGCCTGGGGTAACCCCTATTCCTGCCCGATGGCGGGGTCCAAGCTGGTATTCCCGGGCAACAAAATGGGTGATGGAGAAACCCTCGCGAACCTGATTAACGAGGAGCAAGTGACTATGTCAGCCGGTGTGCCTACTGTGTGGTTGGCGCTGCTGGCGCACTTGAAAGCCTCGGGCAAGCAGGTCGAATCGCTGCAGCGCGTTGTGGTGGGCGGGGCAGCCTGCCCGCTGGCGATTGCGGAGGAGTTCGACCGCTATGGTGTTGTCGCCCGTATTGGTTGGGGCATGACCGAAATGAGCCCTCTGGGCACCATTAATGCCAGTGACAGCGAGCGTGAAAGCTTCAGCCCGGAAGCGTTTAGCAAACTGCGGCTGAAGGCCGGCCGCGCCATATTTGGTGTGGAAATGAAGATTGTTGGTGATGACGGCAGTGAGTTGCCCTGGGACGGTAATGCGTTCGGTTCGCTCAAAGTTCGTGGCCCCTGGATCTGTTCCGGCTACTACAAGCGCGACGCTGACGGCGCTCATGCCGAAGACGGTTGGTTTGAGACGGGTGACGTCGCAACCATCGACCCGGAAGGCTATATGGCCATCACCGATCGCACCAAGGATGTGATCAAATCCGGCGGTGAGTGGATATCGTCCATTGAGCTCGAAAACGTGGCGATGAGCCACCCCAAGGTGGCGGAGGCGGCGGTGATCGGCCATTACCACCCGAAGTGGAGTGAACGGCCGCTGCTGATTGTGGTGCGCAAGGGCGATGGTCAGGATCTCGCCGCTGCCGACATGCTCAGCTGGTTTGAAGGCAGGGTCGCAACCTGGTGGAAGCCCGATGCAGTCGAGTTCGTTGATGAGCTGCCACACGGTGCGACCGGCAAAATCCACAAGGTTTCGCTGCGGGAACAGTTCAAGGATTACAGCTTCCCCGGCTAGTGGCTGCAGGGGCTTGGGGCCAGGTTAATGGCTTCTTCCCTGCTACCGCCTGCCGGTAAATGCCGTTTGGCAGCCCACTCACTGGGCGTCTGCGCGCTCAGTAGGGCCGCAGGCGCGGTTTCGATATTCGTAGTTTGAAGGGCATAAAATTACGAGTTTCGGTTGTAAAAACCCGAATCACTGACTACCATTGTGGCTCAAATCCCTGATTTGCGCGTGCCATTATGTCGAATACTGAGTCATTACAGCGCACATTACCGCAGGTTGTTGCTGCCACGGCCCGGGCCTTGCCCGAGCGCGTGGCCATTAGCGACGGCTCGGTAACCCTCACCTATGCGGAGCTCGATGCAGCGCGGTTGCAGGCTGCGCGTGCCTTCCTGGCGGCGGGCTTGGAGCATGGCGAGCGCATTGCCATTTGGGCGCCCAACATGTGGCAGTGGATTGTTGCTGCTATCGGCGCGCAGAGCATCGGTGGCGTGCTGGTACCTTTGAATACCCGCCTGAAAGGCACTGAAGCGGGGTTTATTCTCCGTCGCAGCAGTGCTCGCTGGTTATTTACGGTGGCTGATTTCCTCGGCATGCGCTACCCGGCTATGCTGCGCGATGAGTCGCTACCAGACCTCAAGGGAACGGTGCTGTTTGAAGGCGAGGCGGATGGCGCAGACGCCTGGGATGCCTTTTTGGCGCGTGGCAATAGCGTCGATGTGCAAGCTGTTGAGGCGCGTGCCAGCCAGCTTGGCCCGGACGACACACTGGATATCCTCTTTACGTCAGGCACCACCGGCCAGCCCAAGGGTGTGGTCACCAGCCACGGCCAGAATATCCGCGCCTTCGCCACGTGGAGCACCACGGTTGGCCTCACAGAAAAAGATAACTACCTGATTATAAACCCGTTTTTCCATTCTTTCGGGTACAAGGCGGGCTGGCTCGCGGCGATTATTCGCGGTGCGCATATACTGCCCGTCAAACAGTTCGACCTGGACAGCGTGCTGGCTCAAATCCATCGGGACCGCATATCGGTGATTCCCGGCCCGCCAACCATTTACCAGTCTTTGTTGGCGCATCCGCGCCGCGCAGAATACGACCTCTCCAGCCTGCGTTTGGCGGTAACGGGCGCCGCGCCGGTGCCGGTCTCGTTGATCGAGAAAATGCGCAGTGAGTTGGGGTTCAAGGTTGTGGTGACGGCGTATGGGCTCACGGAGTCCTGCGGTGTGATCTCGATTTGCCGGCCTGAGGACAGCGCCGAGCGTATCTCGCACAGCTCCGGGCGCGCCATGGCCGGGGTAGAGATGAAGTGCGTGGATGGCGAAGGTGCTGCGGTGCCCGCCGGTACTGAAGGTGAAATCTGGTGCCGAGGTTACAACGTGATGCAGGGTTATCTCGATAACCCTGAGGAAACAGCACGTACGATCACCGCAGACGGTTGGCTGAAAACGGGTGACGTTGGGGTGATGGATGTTGACGGCTACGTGCGTATTACGGACCGTATCAAGGACATGTTCATCGTTGGTGGCTTCAACTGTTACCCCGCAGAAATCGAAAACTGCCTGCACGGTATGCCCGGCGTGACACGCGCCGCCGTGATTGGCGTGCCGGATGAGCGTATGGGCGAGGTGGCGTTTGCCTGGGTAGTAGCCGCGGCCGATGTAGCGCTCGATGAAGCGGCGGTCATTGCCTGGTCGCGTGAGAACATGGCGAACTATAAAGTGCCCAGGTTTGTGCGCCTGGTGCAGGAACTGCCCATGAACGCGGGCGGCAAAGTGCTGAAAAATGAGCTGCGCCAGCGCGCGGCGGCCCAGCGGAGCTAGCGCGGTTATGGACACGCCTGGTCCGCGTAGTGAGCAGGCAGCCGGGCGCTTGCAAGCCATCGATCTCGATGAAACAGACCACGGGATTATAGATTTGCTGCGCGCGGACGGGCGCCTACCCTATCGCTCGATTGCGCGCGAGTTGGGCTTGACGGAGGCCACCGTGCGTGCGCGAGTGCGGCGCCTGGAAGAGTCGCGGACCATGCGCGTAGTAGCGGTGACGGATATCGAAGCTGCTGGTTTCGGTATGTTATTGGCCATTGGTGTGCAGGTGGAGAACCGTTCGCCCGAAGAGGTGGCGCGGGAACTGGCAGCGGTACCCGAAGTTTTTTCGGTTAATGTGGTGGTCGGTGCACAGGATATCGAGATCCTTATGGTTGCTGAGGATCAGGTTGCGTTGCACCGTCTGCTGCACGAACGTATTGCCACCATGCCCGGTGTGCGTCGTTTAACGCCCGCACTGGCGGTGAATGTATTGAAGAATCAACCGGATTGGGTGCCGTTCGACAGGGACGGTGCGGCGTGACCCGGCGCACTTTGGATGCAGTTGACCGGCAGATTGTGGCGAGGTTGTCGGAGGATGCGCGCGTCAGCAATCGTCAGATTGCCGCAGATCTCGGTGTTACCGAGGGCACGGTGCGGGCCCGCGTTAAGCGTATGGAAGAAGAGCGGCAAATTCGTATTACGGCGGTCACCAATATCGATCGGTTTCGGCATGGCGCATTGGCCTATATCTGGATTGAGGTGGAGCGCAGCCATCAGGTAGAGGCGGTTGCACAGGCGCTGGCGTCGATTAACGAGTTAGGGTTTGTTGGTGAAATGCTGGGGCGCTCTGACCTGCTGGTTATTACGATGGTGCGCAGTAATGAGCATCTTGCCGAGTTTGTGCACCAGCGTATTAGTGGAATACCCGGGGTGCGGCGCACGGAAAGCACGCTCGGCGTCAATTTTGTCAAACACGATTACCGCATGGCGCGGATCGTTAGCTGAGGGAAGGCAACATGGATAAACGGCTGAGTGCCCGCGACGCGGTGGCACAAATAGAAGATGGCATGACCGTCGGTATCGGTGGCTGGGGCCCGCGGCGTAAGCCGATGGCGTTGGTACGTGAAATTCTTCGCTCGGACGTCAAAGACCTCACTGTCGTGTCCTATGGCGGTGCTGATGTCGGGCTGCTGTGCGCGGCTGGCAAGGTGAAGAAGCTGGTGTTTGCCTTCGTGTCGCTGGACTTCATCCCCTTGGAGCCTTACTTTCGTCAGGCGCGCCAGAGCGGCGCCATTGAAGTCATGGAAATCGATGAAGGCATGATGTTACTCGGCCTGCGCGCCGCTGCCTGGGGTGTACCCTTCATTCCCACCGAGGTGGGCCTTGGCACCGACGTGCTCACCCACAACCCGGACATCAAACTCATCGACAGCCCCTACGATGACAAAGAGTGGGTGGCCATGCCGGCGCTTAAGCTCGACGTGTCGTTGATTCATGTGGATCGCGCGGATTTCCGCGGTGTGTGCCAAATAGCGGGCCCCGACCATTACCTGGATGACTGGTTTGCCCGTGCAGCAAAAAACACCATCGTGTCCTGTGACGAGTTGGTGGATACGTCGTTTTTTGCCGACCCGGCCCGCGCGCGCGAAGTATTTTGGGAGCGTTCTGCAACCAGTGCCGTCGTGGAAATCCCCGGTGGTGCGCACCCCAGTTCCTGCAGCCCTCTCTACGGCTTCGATGTGGCGCATTTCAAAGCTTACACCGCGTCGGCTAAAGAGGGCGGTATCGAGGGTTACCTCGAGAAATATCTGGGGGCCGATGAGGCCGAATATCAGCGCAACGTGGGTGGCCTTGAGGCCATTCGCGCACTTGCTCTGCCCACTTACTAAGCCCCGGGAGAATATTGCATGTCTACTGTAGCAACCGACTACACCCTTGCGGAACTGTGCATCGTTGCCGCCGCTGAGGCTTTCCGGCACGACGGTGAGGTGCTGGCCACCGGCATCGGCGTTATCCCCCGGCTGGCTGCCAGCCTGGCGATGAAAACGTTCAACCCCGACCTGATGATGACGGACTCAGAGTCTTTCATGCTCAGCGAGCCCAACCCGTTGGGCAAGCGCCCGGCTGATTTTCAGCAAGCGAACGAGAGCTGGATGGGCTTTTCACGCATCTTTGACAACGTCTGGAGCGGTAAGCGCCACGCGATGCTTGGCCCCACCCAAATCGATCGGTTTGGCCAGACCAACACCTCGGCGCTTGGCGGCACTTACCAGCAGCCGAAAGTGATGATGCTCGGCGCACGCGGCTTCCCCGGTAACTCTATTTGCCACGCCAACAGTTTCTTCGTCCCCGGCCATAACACGCGCATCTTCATGGATGGCGAGTGTGATTTTGTGTCCTCAATCGGTTATAACCCGGCTCGGGTACCACGCGGGCGGGCGCTGGATGATGTGGATATTCGCCGGGTGATTACCAACTTGTGCGTGATGGATTTTGGCGGCCCGGATCATCAAATTCGCCTGCTCTCCTTGCACCCGGGCGTCACCGTTGACGAGGTGCAGGAAAACACCGCGTACCCGGTGGTGGTGCCGGCTTCGGTCCCAACCACCCCGGCCCCCACCGTTGAGCAACTGGCCATCATTGCGGCGCTGGACCCACACAATCAGCGCGCCGCGCAAATCGCCGACAATCCGCCCGGTATCCGGGCCTGAGGCACTACTATGCTGGGCACCACTATGCTGACGACACGACTGACGGAACTGCTGGGCTGCCGCTACCCCATTGTGCAAACGGCCATGGGCTGGGTGGCAGATCCACGCCTGGTAGCGGGTAGCTGTAACGCGGGGGGCTTCGGCTTCCTCGCGGGCGCAACTATTCCGCCTGAGGAAATGGAGCGCGACATTCTGCAAGTCAAGGCGCTCACCGACCGCCCGTTCGGGGTCAACTTCCACATGTATCAGCCTAACGCCGCAGACATCATTGACATGGTGATTCGTCACGGTGTTCGGGCGGTGAGCTACTCGCGCTCTCCGGGCCCGGAGATGATCCGCAAATTGAAAGATGCAGGGGTCATCTGCATGCCCACCGTGGGCTTGCCCAAACACGCCATTAAGGCCGTGCAGCTGGGCGCGGATGCAGTGACCGTGCAGGGCGGCGAAGGTGGTGGCCACACCGGCGCGGTACCCACTACTTTGCTGATTCCGCAGGTCGTTGACGCGGTGGGTGGCCAGGTGCCCGTGGTGGCCGCGGGTGGCTTCAAGGATGGGCGTGGGCTGGTCGCGGCATTGGCCTGGGGCGCAGACGGCGTTGCCATGGGCACGCGCTTCCTGTTGACACTGGAGTCGCCGGTTCCCGAGGCCACCAAACAGTGTTATCTGGATTGTAAAGACCCCGCCAATATCATCGTATCGCGGGCGATGGACGGCATGCCCCAGCGCATGATCATGAACGAGTTGCTGGCGGATATGGAGCGAGCTTCGGCCTTGCGAAAATTGTTTATCGCTATGCGCAATGGCCTCGCGTTTCGTAAATATACCGGCGCCAGTGTGGTGGGCCTGCTGAAATCGGCGGTGGCGATGAGCCGCAGTGACGACATGACCGCCGCGCAGGCGATTATGTCGGCCAATGCACCGATGATTATCCAAAAGGCGATGGTCGACGGCGAGCCCACGCGCGGTGTACTGCCCAGTGGCCAGGTGGCGGGTGTTATCGACACCTTGCTGAGCTGCGAAGAGCTGATTCAATCCATTGTTGACGAGGCGGAGCAGCGCTTGCAGGCGCTGGCCTCTCGTGTCTCCAGCCCCGCCTAATTAATCGCACAGACAGGTCGTTACTATGAGCCAACCTTTCCGTACCACCATCGATGACGGCATCGCCGAAATGATGTTGGATAAGCCCCCAGTGAATGCCTTTGACACCGCTGGCTGGTTTGCCATTGCCGCTGAACTCGACGCATTGGGCGCTAATGATGACGTGCGCGTCATACTGATTGCCGCCAATGGTCGCGGCTTTTGTGCCGGTGTTGATATCAAAGAGCTTGCGGCTGATTCCACGCGCATTGTTGATGTGAATAAAGGTAACTACGAGACCTTTCGCGCTATTCACCGCAACCCCAAGCCGGTGGTTATTGCTCTGCACGGCTTTGTGTTGGGCGGCGGTATAGGCATGGCGGGTGCAGCCGATGTGCTGGTGGCATCCGATTGCGCGCGCTTCGGCGTGCCCGAAATCGACCGCGGTGCGATGGGCGGTGGTGCCCACCTGCAGCGCATGTTCCCGGTGCAAAAAGTGCGGTACATGTACTTTACAGGCGAGTTCATTGATGCGCAGGAAGCTTATCGCTTGGGCGCCGTCGAGAAAGTGGTGCCGAAAGATGAGTTGCTGCCGACCGCGCGGGAGATCGCGGCAAAAATCGCGAGCAAGTCGCCGGCTATGGTGAAGCTGGCCAAGGAGGCTCTCACCGGCATTGAGGACGGCAACCTGGAAGACAAATACCGCTGGGAGCAGGGTTTTACTCTGGAAGCCTACACCGTAGGCGATTCTCAGGAATCCCGCGACGCCTTCATTGAGAAGCGCGACGCCAAATTTTGAACGCAGGACTGACACATGCAATTGGCATTTACTGAACAGCAGCAGGCTTTTCGTCAGGAAATCCGCGAATGGTTGGCGGCTAACGCACCGGCCGAGCCTCTGAAGACGTTTGATACCGAAGAGGGTTTTCAGCAGCACCGCGAATGGGAGGCCGTTCTCAATCATGGGCGCTGGGGGATGGTGACCTGGCCGGAGGCCCTAGGCGGTCGCGGCTGCGATCTCATCGAATGGCTGATCTTTGAGGAAGAGTATTATCGCGCACGAGCGCCTCTGCGGGTGAATCAAAACGGCATTTTCCTGCTGGGTCCAACCCTCATGGAGTACGGCACCGAGGAGCAGAAGGCGCGCTTTTTGCCTGCGATGGCGGAAGGGCGCGATGTGTGGGCGCAGGGTTGGTCGGAGCCGGGTGCCGGTTCCGACATGGCAGCCATTCGCTCCACCGCGCATCTGCAGGGCGACAAGTACATTATTAATGGCCAGAAGACCTGGTCTACCCGGGCCGTATGGGCGGACTGGCTGTTCGGCATGTTCCGTACCGACCCCGGTTCCGAACGCCATCGTGGGCTGACCTTTATCCTGGTACCCCTGAACACGCCTGGCATTACGGTGCGGCCTATTCCGCAGCTTGATGGCCTGCCCGGGTTTGCAGAAATCTTCTTCGACAACGTGGAAGTGGATGTGAGCAACCGGTTGGGAGATGACGGTGCCGGTTGGGCTGTGGCAATGGCCACCGCCGGGTTTGAGCGCGGGTTGATGCTGCGCTCGCCGGCACGCTTCCAGGAAACTGCGCGTCGTTTGGTGGAGCTGTACCGCGAAAATGAGGCGACTGCCAGCCAGGATCCGCACATCCGCGAGGCGGTGATCCGAGCCTATCTGGACGCCGAAAGTTACTGTCTCAGCACGTATCAAACGGCCTGCCGCCTGAGCCAGGGCGGCAAGATTGGCGCCGAGTCTTCCACCAATAAAATTTTCTGGTCGGAGCTGGACCAGAATATGCACGCCACGGCCATGAGCATTCTGGGCGCGCGCGCGGAGTTGTTGCCGCACGCGCCGGCTGCGAAGGGCGTGGGCAGCTGGCTTGACGGCTGGTTGTTCTCACAGTCTGGGCCGATCTACGCCGGCACCAATGAGATTCAACGCAATATTATTGCAGAACGCATGCTGGGCATGCCGAGGTAACCATGGATTTTACATTCAGCGAAGATCAGTTGCTGTTTCAGGATTCCGTCCGCGGCTTTCTGGTCAATGAAATTACTCCCGAGCGCCTGCGCGCCGGGTGGGACACCGACACCGGCCGCGACCCTGCGCTGTGGCAGCAGCTGGCAGAGATGGGCTTGACCGGGCTCACAGTGCCTGAGGAGCACGGTGGCCTGGGCATGGACGCGGTGGACTTCGTGTTGCTTGCGCAGGAGTGCGGCTACGTCGCGCTGCCCGAACCGCTGGTGAACCATGCGTTAGTGGCGGTGCCCTTACTGCAGGACCTGGGCGGTGAACTGGCGGCGCACTGGCTGCCGCTGGCGGCATCGGGGGAAGCCCGCGTGATTGTGGCGCTGGAGCAGAATTTGCTGGCGGAAGACGCCCACGTCGCGGACCTGTTGTTGCTTGAGCGCGGTGGAGAATGGTTCGCGCTAACGCAGGGCCAATTCAGCTGCGAGCACAGCGAGAGTGTGGACCCGGGCCGGCGTCTGTTCACTGTGACTGTGCAGGCTGGTGCCACCCCTGTGGCAACGGGCGCTGCGGCCGCTGGGCTGCGTGCTGCAAGCCTGAACCGAGGTGCCTTGGGCTGTGCGGCGCAGGCCCTGGGGTTGGCGCAGCGCATGATCGATTTATCGGTACAGTACACCGCTGAGCGCAAGCAGTTTGGTAAACCGATCGGTTCATTTCAGGCGGTTAAGCACCACATGGCCAACGTGGCAGTGCGCCTTGAGTACGCCAAGGCGCCGGTGCATCGCGCTGCCTTTGAGGTCGCTGAGAATGCTGCCGGCGCCAGCCTCGCGGTGGCGCAGGCCAAGCTGATGGCGTGTGAGGCGGCTAATCTTGCGGCGAAAAACAGCATTCAGGTGCACGGCGCCATGGGCTACACCTGGGAGGTAGACCTCCACATCTTTATGAAAAAAGCCTGGGCCCTTGCGAATACCTGGGGCGATGCGGGTTGGCACAAACAGCAGGTGGCCACGGCCATATTTGCAGATGGCGCGGCACTCGGTGCCGGCGCCACGTTCCAGTGAACCAGACAAGGATACTTGACGATGGCTGATGCCTATATTGTTGATGCAGTACGCAGCCCCACGGGGCGTCGCAAGGGCGGTTTGGCTGCCGTACACGGCGCGGACCTGGGCGCCCATGTGCTCAAAACGCTGGTAGAGCGCAATGGCATTCCCGATGCCGATTACGATGATGTGATGTTTGGCTGTGTCGATACCATCGGCCCACTGGCGGGCGACATTGCCCGTACCTGTTGGCTGGCGGCTGGTTTGGACGAGGCGGTGCCTGGCACCACTATCGACCGCCAGTGCGGTTCCTCGCAGCAGGCTGTGCACTTTGCGGCGCAGGCCATCATGGCGGGTGTGAACGATGTGGTGATTGCCGGTGGCGTGCAAACCATGACGCAAATTCCCATCTCGTCGGCCATGTTGTGCGCTGAACCGTTGGGCTTCAGCGACCCCTTCTCGGGCAGTGAAGGCTGGGTGGCTCGCTATGGCAAGGTACCGGTGTCGCAGTTCAATTCGGCGCAGATGATTGCCGACAAGTGGGGCTTCAGCCGCAGCGATATGGAAGCCTTTGCCTTGCAGTCACACACGCGGGCCTTGCAGGCGATCAGTGAAGGCCGCTTCACACGTGAAATAGCGCCTTTTGCTGGCGTGGAAATGGATGAGACGCCGCGTCAAACAACGATGGAGAAAATGGCTGAATTACAGCCCTTGCAGGAAGGTGGCACCATCACCGCGGCGGTTTCCAGCCAAACCTGCGATGCCTCTTCAGCCATGCTGATCGTGTCCGAGGCGGCGCTCAAGCGCTATAACCTGACCCCGCGGGCGCGCATCGCGCACATGAGCGTGCGCGCCGCAGACCCCATCTGGATGCTCACCGCGCCTATTCCGGCCACCGAATATGCGCTGAAGCGCTCTGGTATGAGCCTGGCGGATATTGACCTGGTGGAAATCAATGAGGCTTTCGCGTCGGTGGCCATGGCCTGGCTGAAAGACACGGGCTTTGACCCCGCAAAAACCAATGTTAACGGCGGTGCCATCGCCCTGGGTCACCCGCTTGGGGCTACCGGCACCAAGCTGATGACCACCTTGTTGCATGAACTGGAGCGCACGGGCGGCCGTTACGGCCTGCAGACCATGTGTGAAGGCGGTGGCCAAGCCAACGTCACGATTATTGAGAGGCTGTGATATGAGCAAAATTTGTGAAGGGCGCGTGGTCATTATTACCGGTGCTGGCGGAGGATTGGGCGCAGCCCATGCGCGTGTGCTGGCGGCTGAAGGTGCCAAGGTTGTGGTGAACGACATCAACGCCGCGGCGGCGCAGGCCGTGGTCGACGATATTCTGGCAGCCGGCGGCGAAGCCGTGGTGAATACGTCGGATATTACCCACTACGACGACAGCCTGAATGCGGTAAAGCAGGCGATTGAAGCCTTTGGTGGCTTGCATGCAGTGATCAACAACGCCGGGGTTAACCGTGACCGAATGTTCGCGTCGATGACCGAGGCGGAGTGGGACACCATCATGGCTGTGCATTTGAAAGGCCACTTCTGCATCAGTTCGCACGCGGTACATTACTGGCGCGGCCAGTCGAAGGAAGGTCAGGCGGTGGATGCGCGCATCATTAACACCACGTCCGGCGCTGGCCTGCAAGGCTCTATCGGCCAGTCCAACTACGCCGCGGCCAAAGCCGGCATTGCCGCGCTCACCTTGAATCAGGCGGCTGAATTGGCGCGTTATGGCGTCACCGCCAACGCCGTTGCGCCCGCTGCGCGCACCGGCATGACCACTGCGGTGGAAGAAATGGCACAGCGCATGGCGAAGCCTGCAGATGGCAGCTTTGATTACTGGGCGCCGGAAAACGTGTCATCCCTGTTCGCCTACCTTGTCTCCGCTGAATCGGCTGCCGTTACGGGCCGCGTATTCGAAGCTGAGGGCGGGCGCATTTCCATCGCTGATGGCTGGCGCACAACCGAACCGGTAGACAAAAACGCACGCTGGGAGCCGGCAGAAGTGGCTGGCGCAGTACAGCAGTTGCTGGCGCGTGAAGTGCCGGCGCAAAAAGTTTACGGCACCTGAGGCAGGTCGCATGGAATTTCGTTTTACCGAAGAGCAACAAATGATCCGCGACACCGCGGAGGCCTTTTTGGCCGAAGTGTCGACCTCCGCGGCGGTGCGTGAAGCTATGGCCACGGAACGCGGTTATAGCGAGGCGCTGTGGCAGCAAATCAGCGAAGAGATGATGTGGCCTGCGCTGCATATTCCCGAAGCCTATGGCGGTTTGGGCCTGGGTTTTGTCGAGCTGGCGGCCATGCAAGAGCAAATGGGCCGCACCCTGTTATGCGCCCCTTTTCTGTCCACCGTGGGGTTTGCGGTGAATGCTTTGCTGGTCGCCGGAAGCGATGCGCAGAAAAGCCATTACCTGGGCGAAATTGCTGCGGGTAAAACGGCCACCCTGGCGTTTATGGCGCCGGGCAGCCGTGCGGATGCCCAAGCGGTGCAAGCGACCTGCAGCGCAGACGGTGATGGATTCCTGTTGAATGGCGAATACCGTTATGTGCTGGATGGGCACACTGCCGATATTCTGGTGTTGGCAGCTCGCGCACCCGGTACCTCAGGCGCGCAGGGCATCAGCCTGTTTGTGCTGCCTGCCAGCACCGAAGGGGTCAGCCGGCAATGGCTGCCCACGATGGATCAAACTCGCCGACAGGCCCGGATTGATTTGAACGACGTGCGCGTCGGCACCGATGCGCTGATGGGTGCACAGGGTAGCGCGTGGCCCGCCTTGGCAAAAACGCTCGACCTGGCGACCGTTGCTTTGGCGGCAGAGCAGGTGGGTGTCGCACAGCAGGCCTTGGACAGCTCGGTGGCCTACACCATGGAGCGGGTGCAGTTTGGCCGCACCATCGCCTCGTATCAGGCCATCAAGCACAAAGCGGCGGATATGATGTTGAAAGTGGAAGCGGCACGCTCAGCCGCCTACTACGCCGCCTGCGTGGCTGACGAAGCGCTGGGCGGCAATCCGCTGGGCGGCAATCCGCTGGGCGGCAATCCGCTGGGCGG
>JANQUV010000019.1:0-2503 GCA_030730585.1 Haliea sp. | reverse complement strand
CGCAGCCCTTGCCGAGGCGGCCAGTATCGCCAAGGCGTATTGTTCCGAGGCCGCCTTTTTTAACGCTGGCTGCGGTATTCAGTTGCATGGCGGCGTGGGTATCACTGCAGAATATGACATACAGCTGTATTTCAAACGTGCCAAATCTGCGGAAACCCTGCTGGGCGATGCTGCCTGGCACCGCGAACGGCTGGCGCGGCAGCTGCTGGATGGAGAAAACGTATGAAACTGAGTTTCAGTCCAGAAGATGAACGGTTTCGCGAAGAAGTGGCCACTTGGCTTGCGGAAAATTTATGCGGCGAGTTCGAGCCAATCCGCTTTCGCGGCGGCCCGGGTGACGAGCATTCCTTTGTCGAAGAGCGCAAAGCCTGGGAGCAAAAGCTCGCCGAGGGTGGCTGGACCTGTATCGGCTGGCCCAAGCAATACGGGGGCCGTGGGGCCAGCGTTGAGCAGCAGGTGGTGTTTAACGAGGAGTACGCACGTGCCGGCGGGCCAGGGCGTATGGGGCATATCGGTGAAACCTTAACCGGCCCTACCCTCATTGCCTTTGGCAGTGATGCACAAAAAGAGCGTTACTTGCCCGGCATTCGTGCGGGCCGGGAATTCTGGTGCCAGGGATATTCCGAGCCCTCTGCCGGCTCCGATCTCGCCAACGTCAAAACACGCGCACGGCTCGACGAGAGTAGTGGTCAATGGGTGGTCAACGGGCAGAAGGTGTGGACGTCTCTCGCCCACGAGTCCCAGTACGTGTTTGTGATCGCCCGCACCGACCCGGACTCGGTGGCACACAAAGGCCTGGGATTTTTCCTGATGCCCATGGATCAGCCCGGTGTCATTGTGCGGCCCATTGAGCAGCTAACCGGCACCAGCGAGTTTAACGAGGTGTTTTTTGACGATGCCGTGTGCGCTGCGGATGACATCGTTGGCGCGCCGGGTGAGGGCTGGAAAGTCGCCATGGGCCTGCTGGGCTTTGAGCGAGGTGTGTCCACTCTGGGCCAGCAGATGCTGTTCCAGAATGAGCTCGACGACATTATCAGGGTCGCCAAGGCCAACGGCGCTGCGCGCGACCCGGCACTGCGCCAGCGCATTGCCGAGGCGCATATAGGCCTGCGTATCATGCGCTTTAACAGCATGCGTATGCTGTCCGGTGGTGGCGATGATGGCAGCCTGCAAAAAGAAGCGATGATCTACAAGCTGTACTGGTCCAGCTGGCACCGTAACCTGGGCAAGCTGGCGATGGACGTTCTTGGGGCTGAAAGCGAAATTGTCCCCGAAGCGCCTTACCAGCTCAGCCGCTTGCAGTCGATGTACCTGTTCACACGCGCCGACACCATCTATGGCGGCACCAACCAGATTCAGCGCAACATCATTGCTGAGCGCGCGCTGGGCATGCCCCGCGAACCGCGCGGCTAGGAGAGCTTCATCATGGCATTGAAAGAACCACCACCCTATGTGGCCGGCCACAACTTGCTGGCCGGTAAATCTGTACTCATTACCGCTGCGGCCGGTGCCGGCATTGGCTTTGCTGCGGCGACTCGTGCAGCCGAAGAAGGCGCGCGCGCCGTCATGATCAGCGACATCCACGAGGGGCGCCTGGCGAAGGCGGTTGAGCAGCTCAAGGCAGACACAGGCTTGAGTGCCGTATACGGCAAGCTCGCCAACGTCACCGTCGAGGAAGATGTGCAGGCATTGGTCGATTACGCTGAAGAGACGATGCAGGGCGTTGACGTGTTGATCAATAACGCGGGCCTCGGTGGCACGCGCCTGCTGGTTGACATGCCCGACGACGAATGGAGCCGCGTACTGGATATCACCCTCACCGGCACCATGCGCATGACCCGTGCCATGCTGCGCAAAATGCAGCCGCGCGGAGCGGGGGTGATCGTCAACAATGCCTCCGTGCTGGGCTGGCGTGCGCAAAAAGAGCAGTGCCATTATGCGGCGGCCAAAGCGGGCGTGATGGCGCTTACGCGTTGCGCTGCGCTGGAAGCAGCGGACCATGGGGTGCGCATTAATGCGGTGTCACCTTCGATTGCTTTCCACGAGTTTTTAAAGAAAACCACGCCGATGGAATTGCTCGAGGAGCTGGCCGCGAAGGAAGCCTTTGGGCGCGCGGCTGAGGTGTGGGAGGTGGCGAATGTGATGATGTTTTTGGCGTCGGATTATTCGGGGTATATGACGGGGGAGGTGGTTTCTTGTTCTAGTCAGCGGGCTTAGTGGCTGGCTTGGGGTTTTGGTTGGGTGCTTTGTGCCGTGCCGTGCGTTGTGCGGTGCTTCGTGCCGGAGGCGGTAGGCTGGGGCGGCGGGCAGGACTCGCCGTGAATACATCCCTGTAGGCTCGAAGCAAACATCCATGTTTGCTACGGTCCTGCCCGCCGCCCCAGCCCACCGCCTCCTACCGGTTGTGCAGTGTCGAAAAACAGGTGGTTGGAAGGGCGCTTTTTGTCTTTTTGAGCGTAGACGCGAAACTTGATGCAACCTCTGAGCGAGGAGCGGGCGCGGG
>JANQUV010000018.1 GCA_030730585.1 Haliea sp. | reverse complement strand
CTTCCCTTCTGTCTTGGCGCGATAACCTACGCCATTCAACACCAGCTTTTTCTCCCAGCCATCGCTGACACCGATCACCATATTGTTGAGCAATGCACGTGTGGTACCAGCCAGCGCCTTAACCTTGTCACTGTCATAAGCAACGGTCACGGAACCCTCTTCCTGGGTGATGGCAATGCCCTCCCCCAGTTCGAACGCCAGCGTACCCCTGCCACCTTTAACGGTGAGATCCCGGCCGACCTGGCTAACTTCTACCCCTTTGGGCAGTTGTACCGGATTTTTTGCGACTCTAGACATGTTGAATGCCCTTCCTCAGTAATTCTAGAAAACGGTGCAGAGCACTTCGCCACCGACACCAGCGGCACGAGCCGCGCGATCGGTCATCACACCCTTTGAGGTGGACACAATAGCCACGCCAAGGCCGCTGCGAACAGTTGGCAGCTCGCCTTTGCCAGCGTAGTTACGCAGGCCCGGGCGGCTAACACGGTCGATCTCTGCAATGACCGGCTTGCCCTGAAAGTACTTGAGCTCGATACTCAAGCGCGGCTTGCCAGCCTCAGTGCTGGCCGTAAAATCAGCCACATAGCCTTCTTGCTTCAGTACTTCTGCAACTGCGGCCTTGAGTTTGGAGCCCGGCATTTCCACGCGGGGCTTGCCGGCCATCTGTGCGTTGCGAATGCGGGTCAGCATATCTGACAGCGGATCTTGCATACTCATGTTCGAATCTCTCCGTTACCAGCTGGCTTTAACCAGACCAGGTACATCACCGCGCATCGCTGCTTCACGCAGCTTGTTGCGGCACAGGCCAAATTTACGATAAACACCGTGAGGACGACCGGTCTGCTGGCAGCGACGCTGCTTGCGCACCGGGCTGGCATCGCGGGGCAATTTTTGCATAGCAATCTGTGCTTCCCACTTGGCGTCATCAGTCGCGCTCTGATCGCTCAGAACGGCCTTCAACGCAGCCCGCTTGGCGGCATACTTCACTACCATCTGCGCGCGCTTCTTCTCACGTGCGATCATCGATTTCTTAGCCATGAATTAAGCCTCTTAACCTTTCAGGGGGAAGTTGAAAGCGCGCAACAGAGCGCGACCCTCATCATCCGTACGAGCAGTGGTGGTGATGGTAATATCCATACCGCGAAGGGTATCCACCTGGTCGTACTCGATTTCCGGGAAAATGATTTGCTCACTCACGCCCATGGCAAAGTTGCCGCGGCCGTCGAAGGACTTCGGGCTGATGCCCCGAAAGTCGCGAATACGGGGGATGGCAATACTGATCAAGCGATCCAGGAACTCATACATGCGGTCTGAACGCAGAGTGACCTTGCAGCCAATTGGCCAGCCATCGCGAATCTTGAAACCAGCGATAGACCTGCGCGCCAGGGTAATGACGGGCTTCTGACCAGAGATCTTCTGCATGTCCGCCAGGGCATTTTCCAATACTTTCTTGTCGCCCACGGCCTCACCGACACCCATGTTAAGGGTGATCTTGGTGATGCGCGGAATCTCCATCACATTCTTCAAACCCAGCTCTTCTTGCAACCGGGGAGCAAGCTCGCTCTTGTACTTTTCTTTCAACGTTGCCATGTCTTTTACCCTTGACCCCATTTTCAGGCGTCAATCGCCTCGCCACTGGATTTGAAGATACGCATCTTGGTATCCCCATCAACTTTATAACCAACCTTGTCAGCCTTGCTGGTGGCCGGGTTGTAGATTGCTACGTTGGAGACCTGGATGGGGGCCTCCCGCTCAACAATACCCCCCGCTACACCCATTTGAGGGTTCGGCTTGGTGTGCTTCTTCACCATGTTGATGCCTGCAACAACCACGCGATTGTCAGCCATCACCTTGCGAACCTTGCCACGCTTACCCTTGTCCTTACCGGCAAGGATAATCACCTCGTCATCGCGCTTGATCTTGGACATTGCCTTTCCTCTCCTCCTGCGACCGAATCAGATAACTTCCGGAGCCAGAGAAATAATCTTCATGAACTTGTCACCGCGCAACTCGCGGGTTACCGGGCCAAAAATACGCGTACCGATAGGCGCCTGCTGGTTGTTCAGCAACACCGCAGCGTTATCGTCAAATTTGATCAACGAGCCGTCGGGACGACGCACGCCCTTGCGGGTACGTACTACAACCGCAGTCATCACCTGACCTTTCTTGACCTTGCCGCGGGGGATGGCCTCCTTGACGGTCACCTTGATCAGGTCGCCCACGCGCGCATAGCGACGCTTGGAACCACCCAGGACCTTGATACACATCACCCGGCGGGCGCCGCTGTTATCAGCGACATCCAAATACGACTCTGTCTGAATCATCTCTTACTCCAAACTGCGGCGAAGCCGCACAATACAGCGCTTAAACCTGTTCGGCACTTTCCACAACTTCGAGCAATTTCCACGTCTTGCTCTTGGAGATGGGCCGTGACTCGGTCACCTTCACAGTGTCACCAATGCTGCAGACGTTGTTCTCGTCGTGCGCGTGGATCTTCGATGAGCGGGTAATGTACTTGCCGTACACCGGGTGCTTGACCCGACGCTCGATCAAAACCGTGATGGTCTTATCCATTTTGTTACTAACAACCTTGCCGGTTGCCATCCGTATACGCTTCTCTGCACCAGACATGTTCAGTTACCCGCCTTATCGTTCAGCACAGTCTTGACGCGTGCGATGTCGCGCTGGTTCTGCTGCAGCAGATGTGTCTGCCCCAACTGCCCAGTAGACTTCTGCATGCGCAGCTTGAACTGCTCTTCACGCAGGGTGAGCAGCTGCTTGTTGAGGTCCTCGGGGGACTTGTCACGCAATTCGCTAGCTTTCATCACATCACCGACCGTTTAACAAATGTTGTGGCCATGGGAATCTTCGCGGCTGCCAAAGCAAAAGCCTCGCGTGCCAGTTCCTCGGACACACCCTGCACTTCGTACAGAATTTTACCTGGTTGAATCTGGGCTACCCAGTACTCAACGTTACCCTTACCTTTACCCTGGCGAACTTCCAGCGGCTTGCCGGTAATCGGCTTGTCGGGGAAGACACGAATCCAGATTTTACCGCCACGCTTGATGTGACGGGTCATGGCACGACGAGCGGCTTCGATCTGGCGCGCCGTGAGGCGACCACGACCAATGGCCTTCAGGCCAAACTCGCCGAAACTGACTTTGCTGCCGCGATCTGCGAGGCCGCGATTACGGCCTTTCATCATCTTGCGGAACTTTGTACGCTTAGGTTGAAGCATCTGCGTAACCCTTAATTAGTTGCTGTCTTCTTGGCGCCGTCGGAGTTTTTCTCCGTGCCAATCACTTCGCCCTTAAAGATCCATACCTTGACGCCGATAATCCCGTACGTGGTGTTTGCCTCGTAGGTCGCGTAGTCAATGTCAGCGCGCAGGGTGTGCAGCGGCACACGGCCTTCACGATACCATTCGGTACGTGCGATCTCGGCACCGCCCAGGCGACCACCTACCTGAATCTTGATACCTTCAGCGCCCTGGCGCATGGCGTTTTGCACCACTCGCTTCATAGCGCGACGGAACATCACGCGGCGCTCCAGCTGCTGAGCAACGTTCTGCGCAACCAGCTTTGCATCGAGGTCGGGCTTACGGATCTCCTCGATGTTGATGTTGACAGGTACACCCATCTTCTCCGCCAGCGTCTTGCGCAGGCCATCAACGTCTTCACCCTTTTTACCGATAACAATACCGGGGCGAGCCGTATGAATAGTGATGCGTGCAGTCTGCGCCGGGCGCTCAATCACTACGCGACTCACAGAGGCGTGCTCAAGCGTCTTCTCGATGTACTTGCGTACTTCAAGATCCGCAATCAGCGTCTTTGCATAGTTTTTACTATCCGCATACCAGATCGAATTGTGATCTTTGACGATACCTAAACGTATGCCGACCGGATGTACTTTCTGACCCATGTGGTCTTCTCCTGAACTTAGCTTTGGCCGTCTGCGACTTTTACTGTGATATGACAGGTGCGCTTCAAAATACGGTCAGCGCGACCTTTGGCGCGCGGCCGCAGACGCTTCATCGTTGTGCCTTCATCAACGAAGATGGTGGACACTTTCAGCTCGTCCACATCCGCACCTTCGTTGTTTTCGGCATTGGCGATCGCCGAGTCAAGAATCTTCTTGACTATGTGAGCCGCCTTTTTGGTGCTGAATTCCAGCAGGCTCAGCGCCTCTTCAACAGGCTTGCCGCGCACCTGGTCCGCGACCAGGCGGGCCTTCTGAGCTGAGATCCGTGCGCCTTTCAGTCTTGCTGCAACTTCCATTTCCCTAAACCTCGCTATAGACCAGCGCTTAGCGCTTCGCCTTCTTGTCCACAATGTGGCCCTTGAACGTACGGGTGGCCGCAAATTCACCGAGCTTGTGACCAACCATATCTTCGTTGATCAACACCGGCACATGCTGCCGACCGTTGTGAACGGCGATCGTCAGACCCACCATATCAGGCGATATCATGGAACGGCGCGACCAAGTCTTGATCGGACGGCGATCATTGCTTTCAATCGCAGTTTCGACTTTCTTCATCAGGTGAAGGTCGATAAATGGACCTTTCTTCAGTGAACGCGGCACAGTGTCTTCCTCTAATCTCTAGTCTGTCGACCGAACTTATTTCTTGCCACGACGGCGCACAATGAGGCCGTCAGTGCGCTTGTTCGAGCGCGTCTTGTAACCTTTGGTGGGCGTACCCCAGGGGCTAACCGGATGACGACCGCCGGATGTACGGCCTTCACCACCACCATGCGGGTGATCCACCGGGTTCATTGCCACACCGCGAACGGTTGGGCGGACGCCGCGCCAGCGCGTAGCACCGGCCTTGCCCAACTTGCGCAAGCTATGCTCGGAGTTGGAAACCTCTCCCATGGTTGCGCGGCAATCGGAAAGCACCTTGCGCATTTCGCCAGAACGCAGACGCAGGGTAGCGTACTGACCTTCGCGAGCGACCAGCTGCACAGAGGCACCTGCAGAGCGGGCCAGCTGAGCACCTTTGCCAGGCTTCAGCTCGATAGCATGGATCACAGAGCCGACCGGAATATTGCGCAGCGGCAGGCAGTTGCCATTTTTAATAGGCGCTGCCGGACCGGACTGCAGGATGTCACCGGCTTTCACGCCCTTTGGCGCGATAATGTACCGGCGCTCACCGTCGGCAAACAGCAACAACGCGATGTGAGCAGTACGGTTTGGATCGTATTCAATCCGCTCAACCTTGGCCGGAATACTGTCCTTGGAACGCTTGAAATCGATCAGGCGATAGTGCTGCTTGTGGCCACCACCAACGTGCCGGGTAGTGATCCGGCCGTTGTTGTTGCGACCACCGTTACGGGTCTGCTTTTCCAACAGCGGGGCATAAGGCGCGCCCTTGTGCAGGTCCTCAGTCGTCACGCGGACAACGTGACGACGTCCGGGTGATGTGGGCTTACTTGTTAAAACTGCCATTCGAACCTACTCCTTATTCAGCCACGGCAAAGTCGATGTCCTGACCCTGCTCCAGTTGAACATATGCCTTCTTCCAGGTCGGCTTGGCGCTCAGGCCGTATTTGTTACGCTTGACCTTGCCCTTGACCTTGAGAGTCTGGACCGAATCAACCTTGACCTTGAACAGCTGCTCGACCGACTTCTTGACTTCAGCCTTGGTGGCGTTTACCGCGACCTTGAACACATACTGGTTGTTGCTGTCCGCCAGCGACGCGGCCTTCTCGGACACGTGCGGGGCAACCAACACCTGGAAAATCCGCTCCTGGTTCATCCCAGCATCTCCTCAAACTTCTTGACCGCATCGACAGTAATCATCACCTTGTCGTAGGCGATCAGGCTGACCGGATCCACGCCATCGACGTCGCGCACATCCACCTTGTGCAGATTGCGCGCTGCGAGGTACAGGTTCTCACCCAGCGCCGCAGTAACGATGAGCACGTTATCGAGACCGTACTCGCCAAGCTGCTGCACCAAGAGCTTGGTCTTGGGCGCCTCAATGTCGACGCTCTCAACCACCAGCAAGCGGCCCTGACGTGCCAGCTCGGACATGATGGACCGCATGGCTGCGCGATACATCTTGCGGTTGACCTTTTGCGAGTGATCCTGAGGCCTTGCCGCAAAGGTCACACCACCGCTGCGCCAGATCGGCGAACGAATAGTCCCCGCACGAGCGCGACCAGTACCCTTTTGACGCCAGGGCTTCTTGCCACCACCGCTCACGTCAGAGCGGGTTTTCTGCGCCCGGGTGCCCTGACGAGCGCCGGCCAGATAGGCAGTAACAACCTGGTGAACCAGGTCTTCATTGTATTCGCGGGCAAATGCGACATCGGACACGGAAACCGTGCCGGCTGTGGCGTTACCTGGCTTGACTACACTCAATTCCACGTTAGAGACCCCCTAACCTTAAGCCTTGACCGCGGGACGCACGATAACGTCTCCGCCGGGTGCACCAGGAACAGCGCCCTTAATGAGAAGCAAGTTACGCTCCGCGTCAACGCGCACAATTTCCAGCCCCTGAGTGGTCACGATTTCAGAGCCCATGTGCCCAGACATTTTCTTGCCCTTGAACACACGGCCGGGCGTCTGACACTGACCAATGGAACCCGGAGCACGGTGCGACAGCGAGTTACCGTGGGTAGCATCCTGCATCGAGAAGTTCCAGCGCTTGATAACGCCCTGGAAGCCTTTCCCCTTGGATTTGCCCGCAACGTCAACCTTTTGACCGGCCTCAAAATGGGCCACAGTCAACTCTGAACCAACAACCGGAGCTTCATCAGAATCGGCCAAACGGAATTCCCAAAGGCCGTTACCTGCCTCAACACCTGCTTTCGCAAAGTGGCCCGCTGCTGATTTACTCACCTTCGAGGCCTTGCGGTGACCCGCAGTGACCTGAATTGCCCGATAGCCATCGCTTTCGAGCTCTTTGATCTGAGTAACGCGGTTTGGAGAAACCTCCACTACGGTTACTGGAATGGACGCGCCGTCCTCGGTAAAAACACGAGTCATACCGGACTTACGGCCGACTAAGCCAATAGTCATTTTGCTAACCTCTCAGTGTACGGGGCTTACCCTCTATGGCCGCCCCGCCTTGCTTTAAAGAACCGGGCGTTACACACCCGCAGACCATGTGGGCCTGCGAGCAGGTCTTGCTACAAATTGTAGTTAACCAAGACTGATCTGTACTTCTACACCTGCTGCCAGGTCCAGTTTCATCAGGGCATCTACTGTTTTTTCAGTAGGCTCCACGATGTCCAGCAAACGCTTGTGGGTACGAATTTCGTACTGGTCACGAGCATCCTTGTTTACGTGCGGAGACACCAACACGGTGAACTTTTCCTTGCGGGTCGGAAGCGGAATCGGGCCCCTGACCTGGGCACCGGTCCGGCGTGCCGTTTCGACGATTTCCTGAGTCGATGTATCTATCAGGCGATGGTCAAAAGCCTTGAGACGAATACGAATGCGCTGATTCTGCACCTGATCTAACTCCAATCAATAAAAAGCCAGGGGTCCGCAAAGGAGTCCCCCGAAAAAGGAACGCGAATTCTAATGAGCGCCCACTTGAGTGTCAAGCAGGCAATCGGATTATTTTAGGGGCAGGGGCATCTTTAGCCAGCGCAGTTCACACACAGGGCCGCTTCCGGCAAAACGGCAAGGCGGGCCGGTGCTATATTCTCACCACAGCCCTCGCAGCTACCGTAGCGTCCCTCGTCAAGCCTGGCCAAGGCGGCCCTGACAAGATGCAGAGATTGCTCGGTTTCGACACCGATGGCGTCCTCAACCTCGTCATTTTCGCGCTCCTGAGCCTGCTCCGCAGAGTCGCTGGAATGACTGCGGCTGACGTCGCGTTTGATACTGGCCAAGCGCAACTCCAGTGCCGCCAGCTTGCCTTCAAGCAAAGTCCGCGTTGTGGATTCAGTCACCTAAACCCCCTATTTCGCCGCATTAAGCATACAGTAGAGGGCATCCTTGAGATGCAGGCGCCGCACCTTGGCCTGCTCTTCAGTGTGCGTCGCCACCGGCGTTACTTCGTTTTCCATATTTTCGATACTCCGCGTCAGCTCATGGTATTCATCAAACAGCTTGCGGAAGTGGGCGTCGCCAGTTTTGAGTTCGTGAATGCGATCACGCAGCTCAGGAAACTCGTGGACAAGATCGTGATGTTCTACAGACATGCTGACTCCTTGTAAACAGGGTTGAGTGTGGCACTGCTGCGTGCAGCTTAGTGGAGCAACACACAAACCTCCATGATCCAGATCAGTCTATGTGTTCGATGCCCGCTTGGCTGCAGATAACACTTGACCCAACGCTGGCGATGGGCAGACGATAACACTGCCAGCGCAAGGAGTTGAGATAAATGCGAGAAGCGAACGAAACACATTCCGTGTTCATGGGTTATTTGCTCTGGATCTTCGGTTTTATGGGTGCCCACCGCTTTTACTATGGGCGCCAAGTCACGGGCGTCATCTGGTTCTTTACCTTGGGGCTGCTGTTTGTTGGCTGGATTATCGACCTGTTTCTGATACCCGGGATGTCACGAGACGCGGATAGACGCTATAACGACGGTGCTGTCGACTACAACCTGGCCTGGATTCTCCTGACCTTCCTGGGCATATTTGGCGTTCACCGCTTTTACATGGGGAAGATCATCACCGGCCTGATCTACCTGTTCACCCTCGGCCTGTTCGGGCTGGGCGTTCTCTACGACTTCCTCACCTTGAATGGCCAGATTTCCGAGAGGAACCGGTAAAACGAAAAAGCCCGGCGCAAGGCCGGGCTTCTTCAAACCATCCAGATATTACTCGATGATCTTGGCGACGACGCCGGCACCCACGGTGCGGCCACCCTCGCGGATCGCAAAGCGCAGACCATCTTCCATCGCAATCGGGGCAATCAGGGTCACAACCATCTGGATGTTGTCACCCGGCATCACCATCTCTACCCCTTCCGGCAGCTCACAGGCACCCGTAACGTCTGTGGTGCGGAAGTAAAACTGCGGACGGTAACCCTTGAAGAACGGCGTGTGACGGCCACCTTCGTCCTTGGACAGCACATACACCTCTGCCTCGAACTTGGTGTGCGGCTTCACGCTACCCGGCTTGGCAGAACCTGACCACGCTCCACGTCTTCACGCTTGGTGCCGCGCAGCAGTACGCCAACGTTTTCGCCCGCACGGCCTTCGTCCAGCAGCTTGCGGAACATCTCAACGCCCGTACAGGTGGTCTTGGTGGTGTCGCGGATACCGACAATCTCCAGTTCCTCACCGACCTTGATAATACCGCGCTCAACGCGGCCAGTTACCACAGTGCCGCGACCAGAGATCGAGAACACGTCTTCAACCGGCATCAGGAACGCCTGGTCAATCGCGCGCTCCGGCTCCGGAATATAGCTGTCCAGAGTCTCGACCAGCGTCTTCACCGCGGTCACGCCCAGCTCGTTGTCGTCTTCGCCGTTCAGCGCCATCAGGGCCGAGCCGCAGATGATCGGCGTGTCATCGCCGGGGAAGTCGTAGGTGTCGAGCAGCTCGCGCAGCTCCATTTCCACCAGCTCCTTCA
>JANQUV010000017.1 GCA_030730585.1 Haliea sp. | reverse complement strand
ATATCACCCGCCGGCGCGCGCACCACAATCACCTCCCCCTCTTCCTTGCCAATCAGCGCCCGCGCAATGGGCGAACTGACGGAAATGAGGTTGTTCTTCACGTTCGCTTCGTCCTCACCCACAATCCGGTAGGTGACGGTCGCTTCGGTGTCGACGTTGATGAGGTCAACCGTGACGCCGAAAATAACCCGGCCGGTTCTGGCGATGGCGGTAACGTCAATTACCTGCGCATTCGAGAGCTTGCCTTCGATATCCTGAATGCGGCCCTCGGCGAAACTCTGTTGCTCGCGCGCCGCATGATATTCCGCGTTTTCTTTCAGGTCGCCGTGCTCACGCGCGTCCGCAATGGCCTGCACAATACGCGGGCGCTCCATGCGCTTCAGCCGGTCCAGCTCTTCCCGCAAGAGGCGCTCACCGCTCACAGTCATGGGGACTTTGCTCATTTGCCAATACTCCTGTGCAAGTCCTGCAGCCTGCGCACTGTTTTGTCGGTTTCCAGCTTGAGTGACATGGTCATGGCCTCAGCCGCCGCAAGCGTCGTGGTATAAAACACCCGGTGCTGCTCCGCGCTGGCACGAATAGGCGCAGAATCGGTGGTCGCCCGGCGCCCCTCCGTGGTGTTGATAATCAGGTTCGCTTCATCGTTCTTGATCATATCGACGATATGCGGCCTCCCCTCGAGCACCTTGTTAACCCGCCGTACTTTCAGGCCAGCCTCTTCCAGCGCTTTCGCCGTGCCGCTGGTTGCCGCCAGGGTAAAACCCAAAGCGACCAGCTCACGGGCTACGCGCACAGCACCCGGTTTATCCACATCGCGCACGCTAATCAGCGCCATGCCGCTGCGTGGCGGTGGCTCGCCGGCACCTAACTGGGCCTTGGCAAACGCACCCGCGAAGGTGTCGCCGGTACCCATCACCTCTCCGGTTGAACGCATCTCCGGGCCGAGGATGGGGTCTACGCCCGGGAATTTGTTAAACGGCAACACCGCTTCCTTAACCGAGAAGAACGGTGGGATGATTTCGCGGGTAAAATTCTGCGAAGCCAGGGTTTGCCCCACCATGCAGCGCGCCGCCACTTTCGCGAGCGAGGCGCCGATACACTTCGACACGAAAGGCACCGTACGCGACGCGCGTGGATTTACCTCAATCACGTAGATTTCATCGTCCTGCCAGGCCAGCTGTACGTTCATCAAGCCCTTGACGCCCAGCTCCAAAGCCATTTGCCGAACCTGTTCGCGCATGGCGTCCTGCACTGCCGGTGCCAGGTTGTAAGGGGGCAACGAACAGGCTGAGTCGCCAGAGTGCACCCCCGCCTGCTCGATATGCTGCATGATGGCACCGATGACAACCTGCTCGCCGTCGCTGACCGCGTCAATATCAACCTCGATAGCCGCACTGAGGAACGAGTCGAGCAACACGGGGGCATCGTTGGACACCTGCACCGCATCGCGCATATAGCGCAGCAGGTCTTCTTCCCGGTAAACAATCTCCATGGCACGGCCGCCCAGTACGTAGGACGGGCGCACAACCAACGGATAGCCGATGCGTGCAGCCCCTTCCAGCGCCTCTTCAACGCTACGTACGGTGGTATTCGCGGGCTGGCGCAGGCCCAGCTTCTGGATCATTTTCTGGAAGCGCTCGCGGTCTTCCGCGCGGTCGATGGCGTCGGGCGTGGTACCAATAATCGGCACGCCATGGGCCTCGAGGTCACGCGCCAGTTTCAGCGGCGTTTGGCCACCAAACTGCACGATCACGCCTTTAGGTTGCTCGAGGTCGATAATCTCCAGCACATCCTCAAGCGTCACCGGCTCGAAGTACAGGCGGTCGGAGGTGTCGTAATCGGTGGATACTGTCTCGGGGTTACAGTTGATCATGATCGCTTCGTAGCCGTCTTCGCGCATGGCGAGCGCGGCGTGCACGCAGCAGTAATCAAACTCAATGCCTTGACCAATCCGGTTGGGGCCGCCACCCAGCACCAAAATTTTATCGCGCGTGGTCGGGGCCGCCTCGCACTCTTCCTCATAGGTTGAGTACATATAGGCGGTGGCGGAGGTGAACTCGGCCGCACAGGTGTCCACCCGCTTGTACACCGGCCGAATGCCCAGCGCATGCCGGTGCTTGCGCAACTCACGCTCGCTTACGCCGAGCAGCACCGCCAAGCGCGCATCGGCAAAACCCTTGCGCTTCAGGCGGAACATGCGGTCGCGGTCAATATCCAGCAGTGCCACCGGCTTCAGAGCGTCTTCAGTGGCGATAATGTCTTCGATTTGCACCAGGAACCAGGGGTCGACGCCGGTGTACTGGTGCACCTCGTCCACACTCATGCCCGCGCGGAAGGCATCGCCGATATACCAGATGCGGTCCGCACCGGGGTTGGTCAGCTCCGATACCAGCTCTTCACGCAGGTCGGGGTTATCCACATCGATTCGGTGTTCAAAGCCAAAGGATCCCACTTCCAGCCCGCGCAGAGCTTTCTGCAACGACTCCTGGAACGTGCGGCCAATGGCCATCACTTCGCCCACCGACTTCATTTGCGTGGTCAAGCGCGGGTCGGCGGCGCCAAACTTCTCGAAGGCAAAGCGCGGGATTTTAGTGACCACGTAATCGATGGACGGCTCGAAAGACGCAGGCGTCACACCGCCGGTGATATCGTTCTGCAGCTCGTCGAGTGTGTAGCCGATGGCCAGCTTGGCCGCCACTTTGGCAATCGGAAAACCGGTCGCCTTGGACGCCAGCGCCGAGGACCGCGACACGCGCGGGTTCATCTCGATAATCACCATGCGGCCGGTTTTCGGATCAATACCGAACTGCACGTTAGAACCGCCGGTTTCCACACCAATTTCACGCAACACCGCCAGTGAGGCGTTGCGCATGATCTGGTATTCCTTGTCGGTGAGCGTTTGTGCCGGCGCCACGGTGATGGAATCACCGGTGTGCACGCCCATGGCATCGAAGTTCTCAATGGAGCAGACGATGATGCAGTTGTCGTTTTTGTCGCGCACCACCTCCATCTCGTACTCTTTCCAGCCGATCAGGGATTCATCAATCAACAATTCCTTGGTCGGTGACAGATCCAGGCCGCGGGTGCAGATTTGTTCAAACTCCTCGCGGTTGTAAGCGATACCGCCGCCCGAGCCGCCCATGGTGAAGGAGGGGCGAATAATGCAGGGAAAACCAATCTGGTCCAGCACCTGGAACGCTTCTTCCATGCTGTGCGCCAGCGCCGCCCGTGGCGTCGCCAAGCCAATGCGTTTCATCGCCTGGCCGAACAACTGGCGATCTTCCGCCATGTCGATGGCTTCTTTCGTGGCGCCAATCATCTCCACCCCGAACTTTTCCAGTACGCCTTCGCGCGCCAGGTCCAGCGCGCAGTTCAGCGCTGTCTGGCCGCCCATGGTGGGCAGCAAAGCGTCGGGGCGCTCTTCCTCAATAATACGCGCCACAGTCTGCCAGACGATCGGCTCGATGTAAGTGGCGTCGGCCATCGACGGATCGGTCATGATGGTGGCGGGGTTAGAGTTGACCAGGATAACGCGGTAGCCTTCCTCGCGCAGAGCTTTGCAGGCCTGTGCACCGGAATAATCAAACTCGCAGGCCTGCCCGATGACGATAGGGCCGGCGCCGAGGATCAAAATGCTCTGGATGTCGGTTCTTTTCGGCATGGCGGTTTAGCGGCTCCCGGTTCTGGCGGTCATCAATGCGATGAAATGGTCAAACAGCGGTGCGGCGTCGTGCGGGCCGGGGCTCGCCTCGGGGTGCCCCTGAAAGCTGAATGCCGCCTTGTCTGTGCGGTGAATACCCTGCAGCGTGCCGTCAAACAGGGACTTGTGGGTAACGCGCAGCGTGCTCGGCAGGCCGGCTTCATCGACCGCAAAGCCGTGGTTCTGGCTGGTGATGAGCACGGTGAGGTCATCGAGGTTCTGTACCGGGTGGTTGGCACCGTGATGGCCGTGGCCCATTTTAAGGGTGCGGGCGCCGCTCGCGAGCGCCAGCAACTGGTGCCCAAGGCAGATGCCAAAAACGGGTATATCGGTTTCCAGAATACTGCGAATAGCCGTGATGGCATAGTCGCAAGGCTCAGGGTCACCCGGGCCGTTAGAAAGGAAAACGCCGTCTGGCTTCAGCGCCAGCACTTCGCTGGCGGGTGTTTGTGCCGGCACAACCGTCAGGCGACAGCCACGATCGACCAGCATACGCAAAATGTTGCGCTTCACACCATAGTCGTAAGCAACCACATGCCAGGGCAGTTCGGATTCAGCCCGCGCGGTGTAACCCACGTCCCACTGCCAACTGCCTTCGCGCCACTGATACGACGCATCAACACTCACTTCCTTCGCCAGATCCATGCCCTTCAGGCCCACAAAGCCACGTGCCTGCGCCAAAGCGGCAGCCTCGTCAAGCGAGTCGCCGGCCATAATGCAGCCGTTCTGGGCACCCTTGTCGCGCAGAATGCGCGTCAAGCGGCGGGTGTCAATGTCGGCGATGGCAACAATATTGCGCCGGCGCAGATAGCTTTGCAGATCTTCCTGGTTACGGTAATTACTTGCCAGTAAGGGCAGGTCGCGAATCACCAGGCCCGCGGCCCAGATTCTTGATGACTCCTCGTCTTCCGCATTGGTACCGGTATTGCCGATATGCGGGTACGTGAGGGTCACCACCTGACGTGCGTAGGACGGGTCGGTGAGGATCTCCTGATAACCGGTCATGGCGGTATTGAACACCACCTCACCGACGGAGGCACCGTCTGCACCTATCGCCACACCTCTGAACACTGTGCCATCTTCAAGGGCCAAAAGGGCTGGGCTGGACAAGAACACCTCCAAGATTCAGCAATAAACCTTCGCTGCGCGCGCCGAAAAAAAGCGAGATGGGGGACGCCACATCTCGCTTTTTCTCATAGAATCAGCTCTGGTTACTCGCAGGTAAAAACGATGCCAGGGGCGCGGCCCGAGCATATGAAATCTGGAGAAGAATTGTAGGGGATACCCCCGCCGCTGTCCAGCAAGCGGTCAATTGCAGCAACTATTGCTGATCGCTGGCCAGGGCTTTGCTTTACGCACTGCGCCGCGACCACAACATACACGCCAGGCTGCCAAATGCGCAGGCAGCAATGCACGCCACCACGCTCAGTAACGTCTCCGGTAACAGGTAACTCAGCGCACTCGCCGCGCCGCCAAAACCAAACTGTGCCGTGCCCATGACCGCCGCAGCCGAGGCAGCGCTGCGCGGGAAAGATTCCAAATAGCAGGCCTGAATATTGGGGCTTATAGCGCCCAGCATACCGGCATAGAGCATCATGGCGGGCAGAAAGGCCTGCACCGGGCCATCAAGCAGCACCACCAGCAGCAGCGCAAGGCCGCTGGCCGCCTGTAATCCGGTGGCGGCACACATGATCTGCCGCGGCGCATAGCGGTTCAGCAGCAGCCGGTTACTCAGGTTGCAGGCAAATATGGCGACAATATTGCAGGCAAACAGGCCCGTAAACGCCGCCCGCGACTGGGCAAAATGCCCCAGATAGATGTACGAGGCATAGGTCACAAACAATATCAGCCCGCCGAAGGAGGCCGCCTGCCAAAAAATATAGGGCCGCGCGCTGCTGGTGCGCAGCACACCGAGGTAGCGCTCCAAAAAGCCCACCCCATCGCCAGGGCCCGGAGGCTTACGCGGGCCCTGAAATACGGTAGCCTGCAGCAGGGGCAACAGGAACAGGGCGTACCCGCCAAGAAAGAGAAACACCAAACTCCATTCCCCTACTTCCAGCAGCAAGGCACCGATTGCAGGCGCGATGGCGGGGGCAATAATAGCCACCAGCCCAATCATGGAAAACAGCTTGGCGGCCTGCACACCTTGCACCCGGTCACGCACCAGCGCCGGCACCGACACCCCAATCCAGCCCCCGCCAATGGACTGCAGCAGCCGCCCCACCAGCATTGCCTCCAGCGTCTGCACCTGTGCCAGCGCGAAGCTGGCCAGCGCAAATATGCACAAGCCAATCACCAAAACGCGCCGCCGCCCGTAGCGGTCTGACAGCGCACCGCCGGTCAGCTGCCCCAGCGCAAAGCCCATCATGTAAAGGGAAATACTGAGAGACACCTGATGAATCGTCACGCCGAGGGAATCTGCAATCAGCGGAAACGCTGGCAGATACGTATCGATCGCAAATGGCCCGAGCATCATCGTGAAGCCCAGGGCGAAGATCACCGACAGTGGAATACGGGACGCCTGATTCATAAAAGATCGCCGGTTTATCGATATAACGGCCTGTGTAAGGTTTGGCGCAGCTGCCAGTGGAGCCGGCAACCGCGCAGCACACAGGTATTTATTTCGTATAGTGTAACGCAGAAGGCACAGCGGAAAGTGCGTCGCCCAGCACAGTGTGGCTGCGGTTCGCAGAGAAAAGAGTTGCGCTGCAGCCGCGGGTTTCTATGATATGGCAACTTTTCACAAGAACAGGATATTCCCATCCATGACCTACAGCTCAGGAAAAGCCGCCGTCATCACCGGTGCAGGCTCCGGTATCGGCCGGGCACTCGCGCGGCAGCTCAATCGAGAAGGCTGCACCCTCTTTCTCAGCGATGTCGACACAGAAGGGCTTGCGGCGACCACAGCCAGCCTCGAGCGTCCCGAGGTTGCCGCCCACACTCAATGCGTTGATGTGGCAGACAAACTTGCGATGGACGCCTGGGCCGAATCCATTGCCGCACAACAGCCGGCGGTGGACATCGTGATCAACAACGCCGGAGTGGGCTACAGCGATCGCGTCGATGAAGCTGACTACGCCAATGTACAGTGGCTTATGGGCATCAACTTCTGGGGCGTTGTACATGGCACCACCGCCTTCCTGCCATTACTGAAACGGGCACCACGCGGCCATTTAGTCAATATCTCATCGATCTTCGGCATGATTGGCGTGCCAACACAATCCGCCTACAACGCCTCAAAGTTCGCGGTGCGAGGGTACACGGAGGCATTACGGCTGGAAATGCAGGACAGCAACGTCCATGTATGCTGTGTGCATCCCGGTGGCGTTGGCACCAATATCGCCCGCTCCAGCCGCGGTGGCGGCAATACCATGAGCGCAGATGAAAAAGCGGCGATGTTCGAACACTATGTGCGCACCACCGCCGAGTCCGCCGCGGCACAGATTATTCGGGCGGTCGAAAAGCAACAGCCGCGGTTGCTGATTGGCAGCGATGCAAAGTTCATCCATTTTCTGACTCGCCTGTTTCCCGTCAGCTACCCACGCTTTTTGCCGGGGCTGGGGCAAGCTGGAAGGAAAAAAAGCGGCTAATAATGCACAAGGCCTGCATCAGCTATGAACGCGGTTAAACTTTCCGGCGGGCAGCTCACCGTTCTTATCCTCGCCCTCATGGCAACTGGCATGGGGCAGTCACTGGTGTTTGCAATACTTGCACCCTTAGGCCGCGAGGTCGCGCTGAGCGAGCTGCAGATCACTTCGATCATCGCCATTTCGGCACTCATCTTTGCGCTCGCATCGCCGCACTGGGGCCGCCTTAGCGACCGGGTTGGACGCAAACCCATCATTATCACCGGCCTCTTGGGCTACACCGCAGGCACACTGATTTTTACCAGCGTCTTTTATGCCGGCTTGACCGGCCTACTCAGCGGCACACTGCTGTATGTCGTCGCTTTACTGGCGCGCTGCGGTCAGTCGATGATCATGTCCGCCACCAACCCCGCCACAACCGCCTATGCCGCAGACAACAACGGGCCAGAGCAACGCACGCGGACCATGGCACGGCTGGGCACAGCCAACAGTATGGGCACCATACTAGGGCCCGCCGTGAGTGGCGCCCTGGCCACTTTCGGCCTGCTGGCACCGCTGTACTTTGCGGCGGCCTTGGCGGCTTCGGCAGCGCTGCTGGTGTGGCGCCAGCTGCCGAAAACGCCCCGGCGCAAACGGATACCCCGGTACCTGCGTATTCGACTGCGCTTTACCGACCCCCGGTTTCGCCACCTGCTCGCCACGGCTGTGGGATTGTTTGTGGGCTTTTCCGGCATCCAGCAAACGCTGGGCTTTACCCTGCAGGACAAACTGCAGCTCAACGGCATTCAGACGGCACAGATGACAGGCGCGGCACTGATGGTGTCGGCGCTCTTCACATTCCTGGTACAACTTACGGTGATGCAGCGGATAAAGCTGGAACCCGAGCAGTTCATTCGCCTGGGCCTGTTGTCCATGCTCCTGGGCGCAGCCATTTTGGCCGGCGCCGACCACTTTCCGCTACTGGCCATTGGCATGGCCTTTCTGGGCACTGGCCTGGGGCTAACCATGCCCTCGGTGTCGGCTGGCGCGTCCCTTGCCGTATCAGCCGATGAGCAGGGGTCAGTAGCCGGCCTGGTGGCCGCCTGCCCCGCTATCGGCTTTGTGGCCGGGCCACTCTGTGCCGGCGCGCTGTACCAGATCCACCCCTCACTGGCGCCGCTGTTCAGCGCCGGGGTGTTTTTTGTGGTGCTGGCCATTCTGTTGCTGCGCGAGCGTCGCTAGCCACTGCGCGGCCCAGCCGCGCGCCCAACACACCAAGCGCCCACAAATGTGCACAGGAGGCTCAATACTCGAGCTCCAGCACGACCCGTCACCCGTCAATATTCGCCGGGAGGAACGCGTCACCCAACACGGTTTTACCATCCAGGCTACGCACAGAGCGCCCCTGCCCATGCAACCACTGGCGGCTATAGGCAACTTGCGCCAGGTGCGGTGCACTGCACAGCGACAGCGCGGCTTCCGCCATCATTTCTACTGGCTCTGCCCAATCCGGGAAGCGGCGGGCGATATCGCGTACGTATTCCGCACCAGGAGTAAGCACAATGCTCTCAGGTGCCAGCGTATTAACGTAAATCTGCTCCGGTGCCAGTTCATGTGCCAAACCCTCGCTATAGCGGTTCAACGCCGCCTTGCTGGCACCGTAAGCCGCAATCATCAGCGCACTCTCGCGGGTATAGCGATAAGGCGCCACTGGCTGTAATGCGGTAGCGCTGCTGATACTCAGTATCCAGCCCGCACCGCGCCGGCGCATGCCGGGCAGTGCTTGAGCGGCAAGCTCCATAGGCACGTTCACGTTGAGGTCGAACATCTGATTTCGGTGCTCAGTAGTGACCAGACTGGGCAAATTAGCCCGTTGCATGGCCGCGTTGTTGACGAGTATGTCTATAGGCCCAAAATGCGCAGTGCAGCGCTGCACAAGATCCGCCCGCTCCGCAATATCTACAAGGTTGCACACTTCCGCGGCGGCACGCCCTCCCGCAGCGTTAATCTCCGCCACCGCCTCTTCCAGCGTGCCCGGTAAATTACCGTGAGCCCCCATACGCGATGCCACCAACACCACCGCAGCGCCCTCCGCTGCAAAACGCGTGGCGATGGCGCGGCCTATGCCACGGCTGGCGCCGGTAATGAGCGCCGTCTTACCCTTCAGTTGACCCATAGTGTGCTCCCTATTTCTGCTAATAGATGTCATTAGTACTGGCGGTAGCGCCGCTGCACATGCCGATGACGCAGCAGGCGCTCGGCGGCGCGCTCTTGCGGTGTCACTTCACGCGTATGTGGCATGTGCTCGCGAATTGCGGAAAACGC
>JANQUV010000016.1:7892-10028 GCA_030730585.1 Haliea sp. | reverse complement strand
CGGCCGAGGCCTGCGAAGCGTGCGATGTCGCCGTAGGTGGACACGTAACCCGCGGGTATGCTGGCAACGACGTGCCAGATACATTGATTGGTGACCTGTTTGCCTGCTTCCACGAATGTCCTTCGCTCGCCTTGCGTTGGGTGAGTATGGTGTAAGTTTTCTGCGCTCGGAGCAAGCATCGCGCACGCAGGCACAGCTGCTTAATTGCGCCGTACTTTACTTCGGGGTGGGCTGTGCGTAAGACTGGCGGTGTTTCCGTTGAGATGATTGAGAATGACGTCGAGCACGCCTGAGTATCAGCCGATGAAGGTGGCCAATGCACTGCTTGCGGACACGCGCGCCCTGCAGGCACAGATGGACGAAGATGGGTATCTGTTCTTTCGGGGGCTTTTACCCAACGCGGTGTTAGCGGCCCTGCGGGACGATGTGACGGCGGTATTGCACGATATTGGCTGGATTCGTGGCGGCGCAGACCGGCTGGCTGCCGAGTCACAGGTGTTGCCTTGTCGTGAAGGTGAGCCCCGCTATTTTGAGGCGCTGGACCGCATCCAGCGGCTGGAGCGCTTTCACGCGCTGGCGCACGAGCCTGCCCTGTTACAGCTCATGGCCGGGTTGCTGGGCGAAGGGGCTTTTCCTCATCCCTTGGGTGTTATGCGTCTGGTGTTTCCCGACAACCCGGAAGTGACCACCCCGCCGCATCAGGACTATCGCAATAATCAGGGCACGCCACGCTTAACAGCCGCCTGGATACCCTTGATGGATTGCCCCCGCGATTGTGGCCCGCTGGCGATTCTGCCCGGGTCGCAGCGCAGTGGCGTGCTGCCGCTCGCCTTTCACCTGGGGCCTGGAAACCGTCAGGCTGTGCTTCCGCAGCAGATGGCGGGCACAGCCTGGGTGACCGAAGATTTCCGCGTAGGTGACGTGCTGTTGTTTCCATCGCTGACGGTGCACCGTGCGCTGCCCAACCAGCATCCCTCACGCATGCGCTTGTCGGTCGATTTTCGCTACCAACCTGCGGGAGAAGCGCTTACCGCACAGTCGTTGCTGCCGCATTTCGCCCGTCAGTCCTGGGAGGAGATTTACGCGGGTTGGTCCTCATCTACGCTGCAGCATTATTGGCGCGATCGGGAGTTCACCGTCGTGCCGTGGGATGAATCCCTGCACGCCTTACCGCCGGGTCACTGGGACGAGGCATTGCGCGAAGATATGATTTACGAGCGCATGCGGCAGCGTCGTTTCCGCACCCGAGGTGCTCCCCAACAGGGCAGCTGAACGATGCTTGCCCCTTGCCTTGACGGGCTGGCGACTCCTACAGATTCAGCGCATCGCTCTGAGCGTTACCAGCGGATAGGCACCTGGTTCAGGGGCGCGGCGCTTTGCCCAAAGAACCATGTTTCAAGTGCGTAGCGCGGGCGCTGGAAGTCGCTGCGGTATTGTGTACGGTGCAGGAAGAAGTGATCGAACAGCAGCGCATCGCCGGGGTTAAATACCGGCGCGACTGGGGGTGTGTCAGAAAATTGCTCGGTGACCGACTCGGGGCTGACCGACCAGTCGAACAGTGCGCCATCGGCTGAGACGATGTTGTGCAGCCGAGCGGGCACCATATCCATGCCGGGTGCGCCGGTGTCTCCTCCGCAGCGAGTAAGCGGTATCCACACATTGATACTGTGAATATCTGCGCCCATAAAAGCACCATCCTGATGCCAGCCTGCCTGATGCACAGGTAGCAGCGTTTTCCGCAGTACCCATTTTTTCACCGACAGGCAGGGGAGCTCCCCAAGGTAGTCGGTCAATAACGCTTTTAACCCCAAGTCGGCGTAGAGCTCGAGCAGGGTTTCCGCCACGCTGGGTGCCTCGGCGCACATGATCGAGCCGGAGTCGCGGTGAAAGGCTCGCGAACGGCCCAGCTCTCCTTTAGGCATTTTTATTCGCAGTGCGTCCGGTGGAGAAAAGTAATGCCCCCGTGAAGCGCCGCCGCAGGCTTCCGTAACGCGATCAATAGCCAGAATCAAACCTGGAAGCACATTTTGCGGTAATAGGTTTCGCACCAGCAGGGCACCGTGCTGGTGTATGGCCTGGCGCAGTATATTGGCCTGTAAATCAGTGGCCTCTATTTCCGGTAACCCATCGCAGACC
>JANQUV010000016.1:0-7792 GCA_030730585.1 Haliea sp. | reverse complement strand
GGTCGAGTGCCGCAGTAGGCTGGCGTTGTGAGGCTTGCTCGGGGCGCCAGTCTTCAATGCGTGACGACAGTCGGGCGCTATCGTGGTCAACGCAGCGGCTTTCGACATTGGCGAAGCCTGCGATGCGTGGCTGCGGTGGCAGACTTGACTGCATGATGTAGTGCTCCTGCGGGCTAAGCTGCGAGCCAATGAATTAAGCAACGCAGGTGCTATGGTCGGACTTTTGGGCGTGCGGAGCAAGGAGGCTTGCAACCAATGGTCTCGAGGGCGAGCTGGAGCGGTGTATGACACATTGTATTTCGCCGGTCAGCCCTCATACTGGCAGGCGAGGAGTGTTGTTATGCGACTTTTGATTTTGTTGTTGCCATGGTTGGAGCTGTTTACGCTGATTCAACTGGGTATCGAAACCAGTGCACTGACGGCGCTGGGTTATGTGCTGCTGACGTTCCTGCTCGGTGGGTGGTTGTTGCGCCGGCAGGGCATGGATATTTTCCAGCGGTTGCGGGCGGCCCAGCAGGGTGTTGTTCCGGGGCCTCAGCTGCTGTTGGATGACATGGCTGTGGGGCTGGCCGGCCTGTTGCTGATGTTTCCGGGCCTGTTATCGGATGGCGCGGCGTTGGTGGTGATGATTGGGCCGCTGCGGCGCCGCTTGATGCGCCTTTTCAGCGGCCCACAGCCTGACGTCTATCGCCCCGAGCAGGATAGGGCCGGGCCTGCCACCCTTGAAGGTGATTACCGGCGCGTAGACGAGTGAGCTGCACTGTCGGCACCCCAGAAGGCGCGTAATTGGCACTCTATAAAAAAGAGTGCCAAAAAGTCCCTTGAAATCCTTTCACTTGCCCCAATATCTCGAGCAAGCCCCTTTGGGGTCTGCCCAAAGCGGGCCTGTATAACACTGTAATCAGGAGAGCATAACCGATGAAAATTCGTCCGCTGTACGACCGTGTGGTCGTTCGTCGCAAGGAAGAAGAAGAAACCACAGCTGGAGGCATCTTGCTGCCCGGCTCTGCCAAAGAAAAGCCGAACCAGGGTGAAGTGATTGCGGTGGGTGACGGCAAAGTGCTGGAAAATGGCGAGCTGCGCCCGTTGGCTGTGAAGGTCGGTGACAAAGTGGTGTTCGGCCAGTATGCCGGTAGCAACACCATTGAAGTTGATGGCGAGAAACTGATCATCATGGGCGAAAGCGAAATATTCGCCGTCGTCGAGTGATTTTGAGCCGTTTTTTAACCACCCAGTTTTGATTTAAAGGATTCTGATCATGGCAGCAAAAGATGTAATTTTTGGTGACGAAGCCCGCCAGCGTATGCTGAGAGGCATTAACGTACTGGCCGACGCAGTGAAGGCCACTCTGGGCCCCAAGGGCCGCAATGTTATTCTCGATAAGTCCTTCGGTGCTCCCACCGTAACCAAGGACGGCGTATCGGTGGCCAAGGAAATCGAGCTGAAAGACAAGTTCGAGAACATGGGCGCGCAAATGGTCAAGGAAGTGGCTTCACAAGCTTCTGACCAGGCTGGTGACGGCACCACCACCGCCACGGTATTGGCTCAGGCCATTGTGAACGAAGGCTTGAAATCGGTTGCCGCCGGCATGAACCCCATGGACCTGAAGCGCGGCATCGACAAGGCTATTGCAGCCGCTGTTGTAGAGATTCAGGCTGCGGCCAAGCCCTGTGAAGACAGCAAGGCAATCGCTCAAGTGGGCACCATTTCTGCCAACAGCGACCACGCGGTAGGCCAAATCATTGCCGAAGCGATGGACAAAGTGGGCAAGGAAGGCGTGATCACGGTTGAAGAAGGTTCCGGCCTCGAAAACGAGTTGGACGTGGTGGAAGGCATGCAGTTTGATCGCGGCTACCTCTCGCCTTACTTCATTAACAACCAAGAGAACATGAGCGCTGACGTTGAGTCACCCTTCATCCTGCTGGTTGACAAGAAGATCTCCAACATTCGTGAAATGCTGCCTTTGCTGGAGCAAGTTGCCAAGTCGTCGCGCCCTCTGGTGATTGTTGCTGAGGATGTTGAAGGTGAGGCGCTGGCAACACTGGTCGTCAACAACATGCGTGGCATCGTGAAAGTTGCGGCGTGTAAGGCGCCCGGTTTTGGCGATCGTCGCAAGGCGATGCTGCAGGACATCGCGGTGCTTACCGGCGGCACAGTGATCTCTGAAGAAGTGGGCATGGACCTTGAGTCCGCGACTCTGGAGCACCTGGGCAGCGCCAAGCGCGTCACCATGGACAAAGACAACACCACCATCATCGATGGTGCTGGTGAGGCTGCGTCTATCGAAGCGCGTGTGAAGGAAGTGCGTGTACAGATTGAAAACACGTCATCCGACTACGATCGTGAGAAGCTGCAAGAGCGCGTAGCCAAGCTGGCTGGCGGTGTTGCGGTTATCAAGGTGGGCGCTGCAACCGAAATTGAGATGAAAGAGAAGAAGGCTCGCGTTGAAGACGCTCTGCACGCAACCCGTGCCGCCGTAGAAGAAGGCGTTGTGGCTGGTGGCGGTGTGGCTCTGATTCGTGCTGTGGACGCTATCCGCAGTCTCAAGGGCGACAACGAAGACCAGAACCACGGTATCGCGGCAGCGCTGCGTGCCATGGAAAACCCACTGCGCCAGATCGTGGCCAATGCCGGCGGCGAGCCCTCTGTTGTTCTCGACAAAGTGCGCCAGGGCAAAGGTAACTATGGCTACAACGCGGCCACCGGCGAGTACGGCGACATGATCGAGATGGGTATTCTTGATCCTGCCAAAGTAACCCGTACCGCATTGCAGGCTGCAGGCTCCGTTGCTGCGCTGATGATCACCACCCAGGTGATGATTGCTGATTCGCCAGAAGACAAGTCCTCTGGCGGTGGCATGCCCGATATGGGTGGCATGGGTGGTATGGGTGGCATGGGCGGCATGATGTAAGCCGTCTATATTACCCCAGCTCTAAAAACCCCGCGCAGTGCGGGGTTTTTTTTGCCTGCTACATTTTTCAAGACGCGTTACGAACCGCGCTGCATTGTGTACAATCTGACACGTAAGATAACGACCACAAAGGAACTGCTATGAACTTGTTTATCGTTGAATTTGTATTTCGTTGGGCGCACGTCCTGTTTGGTATCACCTGGATAGGCATGCTCTACTACTTCAATTTTGTGCAAACCGAGTACTTTAAGGAAGCTGAGGCGGGCGCTAAAGCCGATGCCATGAAGAAGCTCGCACCGCGGGCACTGTGGTGGTTCCGCTGGGGCGCCATGTTTACCTTCCTGACCGGCTTTATCTTGCTGATGGCCGTGCGTCCGTTTGGCAATATGGGTGCGAGTGCTTTGATCCTGATGGGTTCACTGGTGGGCACACTGATGTTCCTGAACGTTTGGCTGATCATTTGGCCGAATCAAAAGATCGTATTGGGCTTGGCGGAAGGTGAGGGCCCTGTCGCAGCGGCCAAGGCGGGCCTTGCGTCGCGAACCAACACGCTGTTTTCCGGGCCCATGCTGTTCGGTATGCTTGGCGCCAAACACGCGCCGTTTATCACTCCAAGCACCACGGGTTTGATTGCCTGTGCATTGCTGATTTTGGCACTGCAAGCTAATGCAATGTTTGGCAAGCAGGGTCCCCTGACCAAGGTCGTTGGTGTGATTCACATGAGCATTCTGCTGACCGGTGTTATTTGGGCATTGCTGGCCTTCTTGTAAGCTATAGCCCGATGAGTTACTGAGTCTCGTTACCCGCTTGGCCGGTGCAATGCCGGCCAGGTTGTTTCTGCGTTTCCAACCCATTCCATCACCCATCGACTTGGGGCGCTCTGTAACCGGGGCCTTGCCCATGTATAATGTGTGTCTCATTTCACGCCAGTGACCGACCATGTCCCAGGACGATATTGACCAAATGCCTTCCATTGTTCCTTCTCGGGATGATGGCGAGGAAGCCCTTGCAGCCAAGCCCCGAGGCAGTAAGCCCGTCAAGGGACGGGCGGGAAATACGCGGCCCCCGGTGAAGGGGAGTGGCGGCGGTAATGGCAGCAGCAGCGGTCGCAGCGGCGGCGGGAGCAGCCTCTGGCTCCGGTTGACGCTGGTTGTGGCCTTGGCCGTGGCGGGCATCGCTTGCGGCTGGGCTTACCAGTTGCAGCAGACGCTGGATAGCAGCAATGCGCAGATGGAACGCTACGCCAAGCGTATTACCGACCTTGAGGACCGTTTATCCGATACCGATGAGGGCCTCAGCCAGAATACGCAGGCCATGGCGGTCAAAATCAAGGAGCTGTACGCCGAAGTCGATAAGCTGTGGGCGTCAGCGTGGCGACGCAACAAGGCGGCAATTGAAGAACTGGAAAAAACCAGCGCCAGCCAGGTAAAGAAGGTGGCCGCTGCGGAAAAAACGTTAAATGCCAATGCGGGCCAGATCAAGAGCGCAGCGGGCGATATTGCGCGCCTGAAGAGCGTAGCAGGTGATTTGGAGCGCCTTATGGCCAGCGCGAAGGCCAACCAGGCCGAGGTGGAGCGCGTTGCGGACACCGTAAATCGCGTCAATAATGATATGGCCAAACTCAACAAACGGGTTCAGGAAAACGAAGAGTGGGTCAATTCCATTAATGCTTTCCGTGGGCAGATCAACCGCTCGATTACTGACCTGCAGTCGTCCGTGAGAAGCCTGCAGTCATCGCCTTCATCACCGTAACCAGACTTCAAGGGCCCCTGCCATGACCGTTATCCGTCAGGATGATTTTATCGATAGCGTTGCTGATGCGCTGCAGTTCATCTCCTACTATCACCCGGTGGATTTTGTACAGGCCGTGCATCGCGCTTGGGAGATGGAACAGAACCCTGCCGCTAAAGATGCCATGGCGCAAATTCTGATTAACTCCCGCATGTGTGCTCAGGGGCATCGCCCTATTTGTCAGGACACCGGCATCGTTACCGTATTCCTGAAAATTGGCATGGATGTGCGCTGGGATTCTACGTTGTCGGTAACGGATATGGTTAACGAGGGCGTGCGGCGCGCGTATACGCACCCGGACAACGTATTGCGTGCCTCGATACTCGAAGACCCAGCGGGTGCCCGGCGCAATACCAAAGACAATACACCCGCGGTGATTCACATGGAAGTCGTGCCCGGCAATACGGTCGACGTGCAGGTGGCGGCCAAAGGTGGCGGCTCCGAGAACAAATCCAAGCTGGCGATGCTCAACCCCTCCGATAGCATTGTCGATTGGGTGGTAAAAACGGTACCCACCATGGGCGCCGGTTGGTGCCCGCCTGGCATGCTGGGTATTGGCATTGGCGGTACGGCGGAAAAAGCGGCGGTCATGGCCAAAGAGGCGCTGATGGACCCGGTGGATATCCACGAGTTGCGCGAGCGCGGGCCTGCCAACCGTGCCGAAGAGCTGCGCCTGGAGATCATGGACGCCGTGAATAAATTGGGCATTGGCGCACAAGGTTTGGGTGGCTTGACCACCGTGCTGGACGTCAAGATTCGTGACTTTCCAACCCACGCGGCTTCCTTGCCGGTGGCGATGATTCCCAACTGTGCCGCCACCCGCCACGCCCACTTTGTGCTCGATGGCACGGGTTCTGCGCTGCAAACGCCTCCGAACCTGGACGACTGGCCGGACATTACCTGGGAGGTGGGAGCGCAGGTGCGCCGTGTCAATCTGGACACCGTTACCCGTGAAGAGGCGGGGCAGTGGCAGCCCGGAGATACCCTGCTGTTGTCTGGCAAGATGCTCACCGGGCGAGATGCCGCCCACAAGAAAATGCAGGAGTTAATTCAAAGTGGCGTGGGCTTGCCCGCGGAGGTCAACCTGAAAGGGCGCTTCATCTACTACGTGGGCCCGGTTGACCCGGTTCGCGACGAAGTGGTTGGCCCGGCAGGCCCAACCACGGCTACCCGCATGGACAAGTTCACCGACTTCATTCTCGAGCAGACAGGCCTGCTGGGTATGATCGGCAAAGCTGAGCGCGGCCCTACCGGCATTGAGGCGATCAAAAAACACAAAGCCGTGTACTTGATGGCCGTAGGCGGCGCAGCGTATCTGGTATCAAAGGCAATTACCGGTGCCCGGGTAGTGGCTTTCCCAGAGATGGGTATGGAGGCCATTTACGAGTTTGAAGTCAAGGATATGCCCGTGAGTGTGGCGGTCGACTCCCGTGGAGTTTCCGTGCATGAACAGGGCCCTCGCATATGGCGTGCAAAAATTGAGGAGCAGGCGATTCAATTGATTTAAGCGGCGCGCGGCCCATGTCGACTTTTTACTGGCACGACTACGAAACCTTCGGGGCGGATCCTTCCTGGGACCGCCCGGTACAGTTTGCGGGCCTGCGCACAGACGCCGAACTCAACGTGATCGGCGAGCCGCTGGTGATTTATGCCCGGCCCGCCGATGATTTTTTACCTCACCCCAAAGCCTGCCTCATTACCGGCATTACACCGCAGCTTGCGCTGGAAAAGGGTGTGCCCGAGTGCGAGTTTATCGCCCGGATCCATGCCGAGCTGGCCGAGCCGGGTACCTGCGCGGTCGGTTATAACTCACTGCGTTTTGACGACGAAGTGACACGCCACACGCTGTACCGAAACTTCTTCGACCCCTACGCCCGGGAATGGCAAAACGGCAACTCGCGTTGGGACATTATCGACTTGCTGCGCACGGCCTGGGCGCTGCGCCCCGAAGGTATCGAGTGGCCGCGTCGTGAAGATGGCTACACCAGCTTCCGGCTGGAAGAGCTGACCGCAGCTAACGGGGTAGCGCACGAGGGTGCGCATGATGCCCTGGCCGACGTGCAGGCAACGCTGGCCATGGCTCGTCTGGTGCGTGAGCGTCAGCCTCGCTTGTATGCCTGGGTGCTGCAAAGCCGAGACAAACGCTGGGTGCAGGGTCAATTGCCGCTGGGGCCGCTAAAACCCGTTATCCATATATCCGGTATGTTCGGTGCGCAGCGCCACAACACCGCGCTTATCGTGCCCTTGGCAGCACACCCCAAGAATCGCAATGAAGTGATCTGTGCCGACCTGCAGGATGATCCGTCCGCGCTGCGCGAGCTGTCGGTACCCGCCTTGCAAGAGCTACTGTACGCGCGCCGCGACGCACTCGCGCCAGGCCAGCAGCGCCCGGGGCTGAAAACAGTGCACACCAACCGTTGCCCAGTGTTGGCCCCGGCGGCGATGGTAACCCCCGAGGTAGCCGCCAGAATCGGGCTCGATGGTGAGCGCAGCCGACGTCATTTGGCGCTGCTGCGCGAGTGGCATCAAGCCGACCCGGCCGGCATGGTGGAGAAACTGCAGGCCGTGTATTCCGGCCGTGAATTTGCGCCCGTCACTGACCCCGATCGCATGCTCTATGGTGGAGGTTTTTTCTCTGCAGCCGACAAACGCACGATGGAGTTGGTGCGGGCAGCGAGCCCCGAAGCGCTGGGGCAGCAGACGTTTGTCTTTGAGGATGCGCGTTTGCCGGAAATGTTGTTCCGGTATCGGGCACGGAATTACCCGGGTACCTTAAGTGCAGCGGAACATGCCCAGTGGGATGAGTTCAGGCTGCAGCGGATTACCGAACCTGAGGCTGCAGGGGCTTTGGGTATGGAGGCCTATCAAGACTTGGTCGAGGCTTTGTTGCAGGAGCAGCGCCCGGCTGCGGAGGGCGCTGTGCTGGAGGCTTTGCTTGAGTATGGTGACGGGTTGCTGGCCTGATTGATTCGGCCGGCTGAGCTTTGGGCCTCGCGGTGGCTTGCGTGCGTTTTGTGAGTCGGCGGGCGGCCCGTTGGGCCGCTGCGTCGCTCCGGGGCCCGGAGGCTCTTTTTGCTCCACTGCGGGCGC
>JANQUV010000015.1 GCA_030730585.1 Haliea sp. | reverse complement strand
TGGCGCGCCTGGCACGATTCGAACGTGCGACCGCCTGGTTCGTAGCCAGGTACTCTATCCAGCTGAGCTACAGGCGCGTTGAGGGGGCATATATTAGTTAGCGGAGGCCTTTGCGTCAAGTGCTTGGGGGTCAAAAACCTCTTAAAAGCAGGCAACCCGTGACACGGGCATGCACCGGATAGCGCAAGGGCGCATCACCGTATAAAGCCGGTATCGGATTCCATATACAGGCGTAACGGCAGGCTGCCATCGTCTTTGAGGTGAATAATCAGGCCGTAGTGGTCGTTATCGTAATCCGCCACCCACTCGTAACGAAAATCAGGAAGCAGATCGATAGGCTCTGGCCGGCGGCCAACGACAACGACTTCCTCCAAGGCACCCGGATCGAATGCCACACGTGCTTTCGGAATGACCAAGGTGATCTTACGTTCACCCTCAGTATCGCCCGGTTCAACGCTATCAACACTGATACCCGAATCAGTGTCTTGATGGCCTTTAACCAACTGCAACCAACCGCTCTCGGAAGTGATTTTTTCGGCCCATGCACCAGAAGAGGCGATGAATGCGCAAAATACAGCGGGGAAAAATATAGTGCGAATAAACATGTTCGCCTCCAGGCTCACATGGCAAACGAAACTGAAGCAGCGCCCAACCAAAAGCCTTTGACAAACAATAGGTCAAGCGCCGCTTTGGATTACTGCTTACTGCATGGCGTCCTGAACAGCTTTGTCGGCTTCGTCAGCCATGTCGTCAGCCTTATTCTCGGCATCGTCCATCGCTTGGCCAGCTTCGTGCTGCATATCCTCGGCAGCTTGGCCAGCATCATGCATTGCATCTTCCGCTGCTTGCTTGCTGCCATGCATCGCGTGACTCATTGCAGACGAAGCATCATCCATGGCGTCACCCGTTGCATCAGCCGCATCGTCCATAGCCTCGGCTGCTGCATCCATCGCGTTGCCAGTGGCTTCTGCAGCTGAATCACCAGCGGCTTCGGCCTTCTCTGCCATAGTACTCATGGTATCGGAAGCCGAATCGCTGACAGCTTCAGCGTCTTCCTTGCTACACGCCGAAAGGCCAAATACCAAAATGCTTGCCAGTAAGGCGCCTGCTACTTTTTGTGTTTTCATATATCCACCCCTCAGTATGCTTGCGTTATCGCGTCCGCACCGGACTCCCTGAGACTACACAGCTAGTGCGGCAGAGTAAAGCGGATCACACGGCGTGACTTATGCCTGCTCACTCTTCAGGCTCCTCTGCCACGCGACGAGAATATACCCGGTTATTGCCCGAAGTTTCCGAATACCGCTGGTGGCGCTACACTGCTGCGTTTTAGCCTTCGCTTGGAGACATAACATGTACAGCTTCAGCCCACAGTCCATCGCCTACCAGGAACAGCTGCAGGCCTTTATGGACGAGCACGTTTACCCCAATGAACAGCGTCATGCACACGAGCTGCACAGCTCATCCTCGCGCTTTGACTCGCTGCCGCTGATGGAAGAACTCAAGTCGAAAGCCAAAGAGGCGGGGCTGTGGAACCTGTTTATCTCGCCCCATGAGGCAGAATTCTGCGACCACGAGGGCTTCAGCAATTTTGACTATGCGCCACTGGCAGAGCTGATGGGACGCGTCCTCTGGTCTGCAGAGGTCTTTAACTGCAACGCACCGGACACCGGCAATATGGAAGTACTGATGCGCTATGGTAGCCCGCAGCAGCAAGAACGCTGGCTGCAGCCACTGCTTGCCGGCGAGATCCGTTCATCCTATGCCATGACCGAACCACAGGTCGCCTCTTCAGACGCCACCAATGTTGAACTGCGTATTGAAAAGGACGGAGACCACTGGGTTCTCAACGGCCGCAAGTGGTTTATCACCAGTGCCATGTATGAGCGCACAAAAATCTTTATTGTGATGGGTAAGTCCGACCCCGAAAACGCCAACCGGCACCTTCAACAAAGCCAGATACTGGTGCCGCGCGATACCCCCGGAATCACGCTGGTACGCCCTCTCACCACCCTGGGTTACGACGATGCACCGCTGGGCCACGCCGAGGTGCTGTTCGAAAACGTACGCGTGCCCGCCGAGAATATGCTGCTAGGGCCCGGGCGCGGCTTTGAGATTGCGCAGGGGCGCCTTGGGCCAGGCCGTATTCACCATTGCATGCGCTTGATTGGTGCTGCACAAAGGTCCCTGGAGCTGGCCTGCGCGCGCGCAGAGAGCCGCACCACCTTTGGCCGCAAGCTCAGCCAGCACCAGTCGGTACGGGAAGACCTCTCCCGTTGTTTTTCGGAAATCGAGATGGGTCGGCTGCTGCTGTTGAAAACCTGCTCGAAAATGGATGAGCTGACCCCGCAGGGTTCCCTGGACTACATTGCCGCAGCCAAGAGCACCGTACCGCTACTGATGCAGAATGTGATTGATCGCTGCATGCAGATTCACGGCGCAGGCGGGCTCACCGAGGACTACTGCATGGCCGAAGCGTTTAACTACGCGCGCTGGTGCCGACAGGCCGACGGGCCAGACCAGGTCCACCAAATGGCCTTGGGGAAAATGGTGATCAAGCGTTACGTCGGTGCCTAAGCCCCATCTTCAGCTGCACCCGCAACTGCAGGCCGACTGCCACGACCTCGGCAGGCTGGCCTCCGGGCGGCTGCTGTTATCACGCAATGCCAGCCTGCACTGGTTCATTCTTGTGCCCGACACGCAGGCGGTTGACTTGTTGGACCTGCCCGCTGATGCCCTCAAGCAGGCTATGCTCGATTGTCAGCAGGTGAGTGCCTGGTTAAAACAAGCCCGGGGCTACCCCAAGGTGAATTTTGGTGCTTTAGGAAATGTGGTGCCGCAGCTGCATTTGCATATCGTGGGCCGCCGCAGCAACGACGCCTGTTGGCCACAACCCGTGTGGGGCAACTTGCCTGCCGGGGGGCATTGGCCCGCCAAGGAACTCACCGCTGTGCAGGAGGCATTCAACCATGTCGGATAACAACAGCGCTCTGGTGATTGGCGCCAGCGGCGGCATCGGCACAGCACTCGTGCAGCGTTTGCTGGCTGACCCAAGCTATACCAGCGTCATCGGCATCAGCCGTTCGGCCACACCGCCAGCTGAGTGCAGCCCAGCCGAATGCAGCACTGCGCCGCGCCTGCGTTGGCTAGCCTGCGACGGATCCCCCGCTGCCATCTCCGCCACGGGTGTAGCGATCAGCGAAGCGGTTCCGCAGCTGTCGCGCATTATTATCTGCAGCGGCATTTTGCATGATGCTGAACATGGCCCGGAGAAAATGCTGGAGCAGCTTGACGCCGACTGGATGCAGGCGGTGTTGCAGGCCAACAGCATTACGCCGATGCTCTGGCTGCGCGCCGTGGCTGCCAAGCTTACCCGCAAGCAGCCCTGCCGGATTGCCGTTCTCAGCGCGCGCGTAGGCAGCATCAGTGATAACCAGCTCGGAGGCTGGTATAGCTACCGTGCATCGAAGGCGGCGCTGAACATGTTGCTGAAAACGGCCGCCGTGGAGTTGGCGCGTCGTGCGCCGGCCAGCAAGCTAATAGCGTTCCATCCCGGCACCACTGACACCCCGCTGTCGCGTCCCTTTCAATCCCGCGTGCCATCAGACAAGCTGTTTACGCCGCACTTCGTCGCGGAGCGCTTACTGAAAATCATGCACGAGGCCAACGCCGACGGCACACTCGCCTATCTCGACTGGGACAACAAGCCCATCGACTGGTAGAGCACGTGTTACGCTGGCTTTTCGTTGTCACCCCATCGGGAGCACACTATGTTGCGCCGATGCTGCACAAGCTGGATGTTTGCCCCGGTCACGTCGAGGTGCGTCTTGCGCTTTCCTCGACCGCGCCCCGGCAAACCGCTATCCTCTTCGCCCATATCTTTTAGCGCCTCAGGGCAGGTTGGGCTGATTTTGGAACTCGTTGTATTTGATCTCGATGGCACGCTACTCAATAGTGAATCGCAGATCAGCCCATACACCCGCGACACCCTGGTGATGCTGGCCGAACGCGGCATTGCCTACACGGTCGCGACGGGACGCACACTGCACGCCGCACGCGACATTTTGCACGGGCACGGTTTTGGCCTGCCACAGATCTACAAAAACGGCGCCATGATCTGGTCCCCCGCCGCCACCGATTACAGCCACACCCGCTTTCTGACTCAGGCCGAAATACAGCATGTGCTTGAGGCGGTTATGGCGCAGAACCTAACGCCCTTCATTTTTACCCTGGCACCCGGCAACTACCACGCCATTTACCACACACCACTTCGCAACGATATCGAGAAGCGCCTGTCGCGCAGCTTTGCGGAACGCTCAGAAGTGGATGTACTGCCGGTAGAGCGCATGCCAGCCGATGCGGACATCACCAACATCAGCGCCTTGGGCGAACCCGCCAGCATTGAGGCCATCGCCGCGATGGTTGAGAACGACGCCAACCTGGTGGGCTACAGTGGGGACGCTTTAGAAGGCGCAGCCCTGAAATGGATTGACATCCACCACAGTGATGCCAGCAAAGGTAATGCCATCGAATCCCTGAAGCGCGAGCTCGGTGTGCAGCGCGTCGTCTGTTTTGGCGACAGCGACAACGACATGAGCATGTTCACTCTCGCCGATGAGTGTTATGCACCTGAGAATGCCAAGCCGTACGTCAAGGCGGCGGCAAGCGCCGTTATCGGCCACCACAACGAAGACGGTATAGCCCGCTTTTTACGCGAGCGCTTTAACCTGTCCGCCTAGCGACAGGCAAGCCTGACCAAACGGTAACCTTCAGGGATCGGCTGTGCCGGGTGGGAGCGAGCTGGTAACACTGCACCACGGAGCGCTTGGCCTTTGGGTGACGCCGAGGCTTCAAGATACGCCAACCCTCGCGGTACAATGCACGCCGCGATTGAGGGAAACCATAATGACCAGAATCATCCCCGCCGTGCTGATGCTGCTATTATATGCAGCCCTTGGCCATACGACTGATAACAACACTCCCGATAGCGACGCTACTGATAGCAAAGCCATCGATAGCCGCGTCATGGACAGCCACACCACAGAAATTCTCGTTACCGATCATCTCGGTAATACATTGCCCACTGCCATGGTCACTGCCAGCCCGCTTGTAGCGCCCAAAGCCGACCTCAGTGACAACGGCTACCCGCCCCACGGCGTCACTAACCAGGCTGCGGTCACCGTCACGCGGTTTACCGATGCACAGGGGCGAGTGAGCCTGCCCAGCCTGCAGGAACAGCACATCCGGGTTCGCGCGCAAGGCTACCGCGACGCCACCGTCACCCCTGCGGCCGGTGTCAGCACCCTAACCGTGGCCTTGGATGCCATGACCCCAGAACAATACATCGCCAGCTTTCCCTCCAATGTCTGGCTGTCGCAACTGACCTTCGGTGGCGACGCAGAGTTGAAGAAAACCTTTCAGCTCAACTGCGCATTCTGTCATCAACAAGCATCGCCCTTTATGCGCAACGAACGCACGGTAGAGCAATGGCTGGCCGTTTTTAGCCGCATGAACAGCTACGGTGCGCGACTGCCGGGCGATGACCATCAGCAGATCGCAGAGCATCTGCAGCGCGAGCTGCGCGAGTTGCGGGAGAATCCGCAAACCGTGCCCGAGCCGAAGCCCTGGGAGGCGTTTCTGTCAGAAATCGACATGACAGAATGGCCCATCGGTGACGGCTTTTCACAAATGCACGACTTTCTGCTGCATCCTAACGGCTTCATCTACGTCGGCGACAACCTGTTCGACCGCCTGTATGAGGTGGACCCTGCCACCGGCCAATACACGGTGTACAAAGTACCCCACCGCCCGGGCGACAAAATCGGCGGCATTTTAGGCAATCGCTTTACCGTGTTTCCGAAGATGGACAACGCCATGGGCGTGCACTCCTTTGCCGTGTCACCCCGCGATGGCAATATCTTCATCACGCCGTCAATGCAGCAGGCACTGCTCGAGTTCAACCCGCAGACCAAGGCTTTTACCCTCCACGAGATGGATGCCGGGTACTACCCACACACCATTCGCATCGATGAGCAAGATCGCGTGTGGTTCACCCTGGCACTGTCGTCCCAGGTGGCCAGGTTCGAACGCGATACAGCACAGTTCACGCTGTATGATCTGCCAGCACGCAGCGTGAAGGAATGGCTAATTCTGAAATCCCTGCCGCTGCTATTCAGCATTGATCCTGAGAATCGCCCGCAACCCGCGCCAGACCGCGAAGGTACCGGGCTGCCTATGCCCTACGGCATCGATGTGGCACCCGATGGACGCATCTGGGTCGCCCGCCTATACGCCAACGACCTCGCGGTGATCGACCCGCAAACCGACCAGGTAAGCATGGTGGACTTCCCCTACGCAGGGCCGCGCCGCCTGCGTGCTGATGCGCAAGGCAAACTGTGGGTTGTGGCGTTCCAGGATTCGCTGCTGGTGAAGTACGACCCGGACAACGGCGAGTTCAGCGAATACCCCCTGCCCGTGCTCAACGAGATACCGTATGCACTCAATGTCGACCGGCAACGTGGCGTGGTATGGGTGAACGGCAACCAGTCCGATACGCTACTCAGCTTTGACATTGCCACCGAGCAGTGGCGCGTCTACCCGCTACCACGGCAGCGATTCTTTACCCGCGACGTGGAAGTAGACGAAGAGGATGGGGCCGTCTACACCAGCAATTCGCACTTCCCCAGCTGGCAAACCGAGGGCGGCCAACCCACGCTATTGCGAATTACCCCGCTGTCACCATGAGCAGCAGATTCATCCACTCCGTCAGCTGCAATCTGCTGCCTGGCCTTGTGCTCAGCCTGGTGGCCAGCGCAGTGCACGCTGCAGGCTGGCCTGTGTACGGCGGCGACCCCGGCGGGCGCCACTACAGTACGCTCGCGGACATCAACCGCAACAATGTTGACGACCTGCAAGTGGCCTGGGTGTTTCGCAGTGGCGACAGCGCTCGCGATGCTGCCGCAATGGACAACACCTCCACCCAGAGTACGCCCATTCTGCTGCCCGAGGCAGCCGGCAGCAGCCTCGTTTACTGCACACCGTTTAACCGCGTCATTGCCCTTGACCCGGGCAGCGGCGAACAGCGCTGGGACTTTGACCCGCAGATCAACCGCGGCGGCGATAGGCCGTTTCGCTGCCGTGGCGTGGCTTACGCGCAGGACGCACAAAGCGCGGCGGCTGAGCACTGCCAGCATCGTATCTATCTGTCTACGCATGACCGGCATCTGTGGGCGCTGGACGCGCTGGACGGCCGCCCTTGTGCCGGCTTTGGCAACAGTGGCAGCGTGGCGCTGTACGGTGCGGCTGAGTTCGCACCCGGTGATGTCAGCAACTCATCACCCCCGGTGATCGCCAACGGCGTGGTCATCAGCGGCTCCACCGTGATCGACTTCACTCGAGCGCAGACACCGCGCGGCACGGTACAGGCGTTCAATGCCCACAGCGGCAAGCCTATCTGGGAATTTGACCCCCTCGCCGGCCATGCGGGTAGCGGCAGCGCCAATGTGTGGGCACCGCTGTCGGTGGACGCCGAGCAAGGGCTGGTTTTTCTGCCCACCAGCGCGCCCTCCCCCGACTATTACGGCGCGGGCCGTGTGGGTGACAGCCGTTACGCCAATAGCGTTGTGGCGCTGGAACTGGCGACGGGCAAACTGCGCTGGCACTTCCAGCACGTACGCCACGACCTGTGGGATTACGACACGCCAGCACAGCCCATCCTGTTTGACTGGCAACGTGATGGCGTTAGCGTGCCGGCGCTGGTGCAGCTGACCAAGCAGGGGCTGGTATTTGCGCTGAACCGGCTCACCGGAGAATCGCTGTGGGAAATGACCGAGCAGCCCGTGCCACCCTCTCAGGTACCCGGTGAAACCGCTGCACTCAGCCAGCCGAAACCAATCGCACCTCCGCCCTTGCTGGATTCATTTCTGATGCCGCACGACGCGTGGGGCCTCACTCCGGTGGACCGCGCCGACTGCCGCAAGCAGTTAGAAAGCCTGCACAACCTCGGCCTGTTTACCCCTATCAGCGAAGCACCCACGCTGATGTACCCCGGCAGCCTGGGTGGGCCCAACTGGGGCGGTGGCGCGTTGCTTGCCGAACGCGGCACGCTGCTGATTAATGTGAACAACATCGCTTTCAGTGGCCGGCTGGTGCCGCTGGCGGCCGAGGCGTTTAGTGGCAACGGCCCACCTACTGCGGGGAAGCGTTTCCGTGTGGTCATGCAGGGCACGCCCTATGCCGCGGAAATCGGCAGCTTGCAGTCCTTCCTGGGCCTGCCCTGCAACCCGCCACCCTGGGGCAAACTGATTGCCGTTGACCTCTATGGCGGCCGCATCATCTGGGAAACCGCATTAGGGTCCGTACACGAGATGGGGCCGGTGCCGGTGCCTTTTCATATCGAATGGGGCACGCCAAATCTGGGCGGCGGCATCGCCACCGCCGGCGGGCTGTTTTTTATCGCCGCCACCATGGACCGTCAGCTGCGCGCCTTCGACGTCGACAGCGGCGCAACCCTGTGGCGCTACACGCTGCCGGTGGACGCCACCGCCACGCCAATGACTTACCGCTATCAGGGACGCCAGTATGTGGTGGTCAACGCTGGCGGCCACCACATGTTCGGTCGCGGCAGCGGCGACTACCTCTACGCCTTTGGATTGCCCCCATGAGAAGACGTGTTCTATTGCCCTTGGTCGGTACTTTGGCAGCTACCGCGGCAGTGGTGTTCTGGCTCAGCGGCGAGGGCTTTTTTCACCACCCGCTGCAAAGCGCCGAAACGCTGGCCATGCGCCACGCCGATAAACTGCCACTAGCCTGGTATGGCGGGCGACTTTACCAAGCACACTGCGCCAGCTGCCACGACAATCCCGCAATGAAGGCTCCCACCAAGCAGGCTTTGGGCAACCAGTCTCGTGAAGCCCTGTTGGTCGCACTGGAGTTTGGCAAGATGCAACCCATGGCAGCCCACTTGAGCCAGCAAGAACGGCGCCTGATTGCGCTGCATCTCACCGACTCTGCAGAAGGCGTGTATGACTGGCTCGCCGGTGCCGCCTGTGAGGCGCCATCCGCCCCTGCAACGGCGAGTGACGTCAAAATCGGCAATTGGGGACTCGGGCTGCACAACCGACGCTTTCTCGATACCGACAGTGCGGGCATAGATCGCAATAATGTCGCTTCCCTGGAGCTCGCTTGGTCGCTTGCGCTACCGCGGGTCACAGATATGCGTTCGCAGCCGGCACTCATCGGGGACACGCTGTTCCTGGGTGATCGCGCCGGCATGCTTTACGCACTGGACCGGCGCAGCGGCTGTATTCATCGCCAGCGTGAAGTGATGGCAGGTGTACGCTCCGCAATTACCGTAGCCAGCGATGCCAGCGGCCAACCACTGCTGGTGTTCGCCGACTCATTGGCCAACGTGTTCGCATTGAATCCAAGCAGCCTGGAAACCGTTTGGCAACGGCCCGCAAAGTTATTCGAAAGCTCGGTCATCACCGGCTCAATCAGCTACCACGCCGGGCGCCTTTACGTGCCGGTTTCGTCCTACGAAGTTGCGGTAGCCGGCGGCACCGGCCACGCCTGCTGCCAGGCGCACGGCGGCGTGATTGCGCTGGATGCCACAAGCGGTGAACAACTCTGGGCGTGGCACGCAACGCCTGAGGCAACGCTGCAGGGCCACCACGCCGACGGCGGCGAGTGGTATGGCCCGTCCGGGGCTTCGGTGTGGACCACGCCCGCCATCGACACCCGGCGCAATCGGCTGTACGTGGGCACTGGGCAGAACCTCTCGCGCCCCGCCACCGACACCAGCGATGCCATTATCGCCCTTGATCTCAGCAGTGGTGAGATGCTCTGGCGCTACCAGGCCACAGTGGACGATGTATGGAATGCCGCCTGCCAGAACGAAGGCGCAAACTGCCCCAGCAAACCCGGGCCCGACTTCGACTTTGGCGCGTCAGTGATCATCGCCGACCACCCCGATGGCAGCCAAACCCTGCTGGCGGGGCAAAAATCCGGCGTTGTTCACGCACTGGACCCGGACGCAGACGGCGCGCTGTTGTGGCAACAGCGCGTCAGCCAGGGCACCACCAATGGCGGCATTCATTGGGGCATGGGATTGTCGGGCCAGCGGCTGCTGGTGCCTGTGGCCGACCCTGAACGCAACAGGCCGGGATATACACCTGCTCCAGGCCTGTACGCACTCGATGCGAGCAGCGGCGAGCTGCTCTGGCAA
>JANQUV010000014.1:5944-10355 GCA_030730585.1 Haliea sp. | reverse complement strand
TCCTTGTCCCCAATCTCTGCAATATGAAAAAGCGCGTCGCCCTCGTAGGCCAGCGGCAGGTTGGTGCGGCCGATAACAATACCATGCGTGTCTGCCACAACGTCGGTTTCAAGGGCGCCCATGGGGTCGGCGATGAAGCCGATGGTCTGGCCCTGCTGTACTTCGGCGCCCAATGGCACCAGTACGCGCAGAATGCCGCTTTCGGGGGCGCGTAGCCAGCGTGTATTGCGGCTGATGGTGAGCGGTAGGTTGCGGGCGCGGGAGCGGCGGAGCATACCAATGTGGCGCATCACGTTGAGCACGCCTTTTACACCCGCGCGTATATAGATTTCATCGAAGCGTAGCGCTTCGCAGGACTCGTAGAGCAGCACCGGTACGCCGAGGTCGCCCGCGGCTTGGCGCAGCGAGCCATCGCGAATTTTCGCATCGATGGCGATCGGTGCGCCGAAGGCCTCGGTCATGCCCAGAACGATGGGGTCGGCCAGGTTGGCGCGAACCTGCGGGAAGTTGCTGCGGTGGCGCGCGCCGGTGTGCAGATCGATGCCGTGAGTGCAGTGGGCAACGATCTCCTGCAGAAAGGTGTGCGCAATGCGCCCGGTCAGTGAGCCGCGCGCCGAGCCCGGGAAGGAGCGGTTGAGGTCGCGCCCATCCGGCAGGTAACGGGTGTGATTGATGAAGCCATACACATTTACAATGGGGATGGCGATCAGCGTGCCACGCAGCTTGTCGAGATGCGGGTCTTTGAGGATGCGGCGGATAATCTCGACGCCGTTGATCTCGTCACCGTGCACCGCTGCACAGACAAACATGACCGGCCCGGGTTTTTTGCCGCGTACTACCTGAACGCTAATGGACAGGTTGTCATGGGTGTAGGTGGGCGCGACGGGGATGTCGATGACCTTGCGCTCGCCAGGCAGTATCGCCTGGCCGCCAATGGTTAGTGCCTTGCCGTTTGCCGGCATCTATCTTTATTCCTGTGTGCGTGCCCGCCTGCCGAGCAGGTAGGACTGGCCGGGATCCACCAGGCAGCAGCCGCGCATGGCGGTACGCCCCAGGAGCATGCGAAAGCGCATGTTTTCTCGGTCGGTGAGGGTGATTTCGGCGTCGATATGCTCGGTGCCGAGTTTAATGGTGGTCAGGATGACGTAGCGGACCTCTTGGTGGCCACCGGAGTCGGTTACCTGGCGTTGGTCTACAACGCGCGCCTCGCAATCGACTACGAGTTCGGTATTACCTTGCCTGGGATGAATGCCGAAGCGCACCCAGCGCTCCCCGTCACGCTCAAAGGGCTCGACGTAAAAAGCGTGCAATGCGCTGGTACGCGCCCCGGTATCGATTTTGGCTTTGATCTGCCCGATGCCGAGGGCCGGCAAGCTTAGCCATTCCCGCCAACCGAGTGTGACCATCGTGGTCACGCGGCGGCTACCACCGAGCGGCCTCGGCCGATGCCGTAGTACTCAATGTTCAGTTCTTCCATTTGTGCCGGGTTGTAGAGGTTACGCCCGTCAAAAATCAGTGGCTGGCTCAACTCGCGCTTGATCAGTTCGAAGTCCGGCGACCAGAAGGCCTTCCACTCCGTGCAGATGACCAGGGCATCGGCTCCCGTTAGAGCATCTTCCTTGTGTTCGCAAAGCACGAGTTCATCGCGTTCGCCGTAGATTTCGTGGCAGGCCTGGGTAGCCTGAGGGTCGAAGGCGCGGACGTGGCCGCCGCAGGACCAGATACCTTCAATCAGGTAGCGGCTGGGAGCCTCTCGCATGTCGTCGGTATTGGGCTTGAAAGACAAACCCCAGACGGCAATGGTCTTGCCCGTGAGGTCGGACCCCAAGCGGCCCATAACGCGCTCCGCCAGCTTGTTTTTTTGCCGCTGGTTGGTGTCGTGCACGGCCGTGAGAATGCCCGCCCGATGCCCATGCTGTTCGGCCAGATGTTTCAGTGCACGCACATCTTTGGGGAAGCAGGAGCCGCCGTAACCGCAGCCGGGGTAGATAAACTGGTAGCCGATGCGGGGGTCGGAGCCCATGCCGCGGCGCACCAGTTCGATGTCGGCGCCAACGGCCTCGGCGATCGTCGCCATCTCGTTCATGAAGCTGATTTTGGTCGCAAGCATGGCATTCGCGGCAAGCTTGGTCATTTCCGCGCTGCGCGGGTCCATGTGCATGATTTTTTCATGGTTGCGGTTAAAAGCCTGATACATGCGCCGCAACTCTTCCAGCACGCGGGTAGACCCGGTGCCAATAATAATGCGGTCTGGGCTCTGGCAGTCGGCTACCGCCGACCCTTCTTTCAGAAACTCGGGGTTGGATGCGGCCTCTACCGCAATCGAACGGCCCTGCTTGTGCAGCGCTTGCAGAATATGCCTGTGTACTTTATCAGTGGTGCCCACTGGGACGGTGGACTTAGTGATGATCACCTTGCGGCTGGTCATATAGCGGGCGATGGAGTCTGCCACCTGCATCACGTAGCTAAGGTCTGCGGAGCCATCGTTGCCGGCTGGTGTGCCAACACAAATGAACAGATGGTCGCTGGCCTGCACGGCTTCTTTCGCATCCGTGGTGAAAGACAGCAAGCCGCTGCCTATGCCGTTGTGGATGAGTTGCGACAGGCCCGGCTCATAAAAAGGGATATCGCCCTCTCGCAGGCGGTCCACGCGGTCGGCATCGACGTCCATGCAGATGACCCGGTGGCCAACATCGGCAAAAATCGCTGCCTGCACCAAGCCTACGTAGCCGCTGCCAAAAATACTGATATTCATCGTTTACCGGGGTTTCCTATATAGCAATGTTCGTTTTATCGGCCACTGTATGTCACAACAGTGACAGAAATAATACAGGAATCACTCCCAAGTGACTCTCTACTTATATGGCGCGGCAAATTTGGGTAAAATACGTTGCTTACTTCACGGGCCACCACGGCCCCGCCTGCCAGGGGATACCGATGTTTGACCAGCGCATGACGATTGAGGGCTTCGACGACGAAATATTCGCCGCCATCAAGGAAGAGGAACGCCGCCAGGAAGAGCATATCGAGCTCATCGCCTCGGAAAACTACACCAGCCCGCGTGTTATGGAAGCGCAAGGGTCGGTGCTCACCAACAAGTATGCCGAGGGCTACCCGGGCAAGCGCTATTATGGTGGCTGCGAATACGTCGATAAGGCGGAACAGCTGGCGATTGACCGCGCCAAGGCTCTGTTCGGTGCGGACTACGCCAACGTGCAGCCGCATTCCGGCTCGCAGGCCAATTCAGCGGTCTTCCAGGCCCTGTGCAAACCAGGCGATACCATTCTGGGTATGAGCTTGGCTGATGGCGGCCACCTCACCCACGGTGCCAAACCCAATTTTTCCGGCAAGATGTACAACGCTGTGCAGTACGGCTTGCAAGCGGGCACGGGTGAAGTCGATTACGATCAGGTTGAAGCGCTGGCGCTGGAACACAAGCCACGGATGATTATTGCCGGCTTTTCGGCTTATTCACGGGTGATGGATTGGGCGCGCTTCCGTGAAATCGCCGATAAAGTGGGTGCTTACTTGCTGGTGGATATGGCGCACGTGGCCGGTTTGGTCGCCGCGGGCGTTTACCCCAACCCCGTTCCCCATGCGGACGTGGTGACATCCACCACGCACAAGACCCTGCGCGGCCCCCGCGGCGGTATTATTCTGGCGCGTGCCAACGAAGAGCTGGAAAAGAAGTTCCAGTCAGCCGTATTCCCCGGCGGCCAGGGCGGCCCGTTGATGCATGTCATTGCCGCCAAGGCGATAAGCTTCAAGGAAGCCCAGAGCCCCGAGTTTGTTGCTTACCAAAAGCAGGTGGTGGCGAACGCCCGGGCGATGGCCAAGACGTTTATTGACCGCGGCATCAATATCGTCTCCGGCGGCACCGACAACCACCTGATGCTGGTAGACCTGATCGGCAAGCCCTATACGGGTAAGGATGCCGACGAGGCGCTGGGCAATGCCAATATCACTGTCAACAAGAACGCGGTGCCGAATGACCCGCGTTCACCGTTTATTACCTCGGGCCTGCGTGTCGGAACCCCGGCCATTACTACCCGCGGCTTCAAGGAAGTGGAATCGGTGCAGCTGGCGGGATGGATGTGTGATGTGCTGGAGGCGCTGGAGCAGGGTTCTGCTGATGCGGCTATTGCTGAGGTGAAGGCGAAGGTGCTGGAGATTTGTGCCCGTTTCCCGGTGTATCGCTGAGTTTTGGAGTTTGATGAGAAAGGGGGGCTTCGGCTCCCCTTTTTTATGTTGCTGTTGCTGTTGCTGTTGGTGTTGGTGTTGGTGTTGCTGGGGGTGGGACTTCGTAATGGCGGGGCGACGTGCGGCGGTGGGGCGAGAACGGCCACTCGTTTTCCATCACCTCCGAGTTGCGCAGCGGCCCGGAGATGATCGCGAGACAGTGGCCGTTCGC
>JANQUV010000014.1:0-5844 GCA_030730585.1 Haliea sp. | reverse complement strand
ATAGCGCATCCATTATCGGGCCGCGCTACGAAGCACCCCTGCGATAACCGGATCTGCGCCCGTACGCAAAAAAGGCAGGTTTTGATGTGGTTGCACCTGTAGTCGTGGCAGACAATGTTCTGATTGGTTGGCCGGCTGAGTGGCAAAACCCTGCAATGAGGCTATTATGACAGCAGTGCAGTTCGACACCCTGCAATACGCGCGGCGCTTGAGGGCTGCGGGTGTTGCGCAGGAGCAGGCAGAGGTGCAGGCGGAGCTTATGGCAGAAGCATTTGGGTTCTACGTAGATAATCTGGTCACCAAGGACTATCTCGATGTGCGTTTTGCACAGCAGGACGCCAAAATCGACGCGCGCTTCGCCCATGTAGAGGGCACTTTGCGCCTGCACAGTGTGTTACTGGCGGTTAACGTCGCGGCAGTCGTGGTGCCTCAGCTGTCAGCACTGTTCTTGCGTTAGCTAAACCCAAAATATGTTACGCTTCAGGCACTTGTCCTGAAGGTGACACACCATGCACTGCCCGTTTTGCGCTGCTGACGATACCAAAGTGATTGACTCACGGCTGGTGGCCGAAGGTGACCAGATTCGCCGTCGTCGCGAGTGCTTGAGCTGCCATGAACGTTTTACCACCTACGAGGTGGCTGAGCTGGTCATGCCGCGGGTGATCAAGCAAAACGACAACCGCGAACCCTTCGACGAAAGCAAGCTGCGCGCAGGGTTTCAGCGCTCGCTGCAAAAGCGTCCGGTGCCAGTCGAGGACATTGAGGCGGCGATTAATCACATCAAGCATGCACTGCGCGCTACCGGTGAACGGGAAGTGCGCTCGCGCGTGCTGGGTGAACTGGTGATGGAGCACTTGAAGCAGCTTGACCAGGTCGGTTACGTGCGTTTTGCCTCGGTTTACCGCAAGTTTCAGGATATCGCCGAGTTTCGCGATGCCATCGAGTTGCTTGAAGCAGAGCCTCGGCCGGAGCGTGGCGGCGTCGCGTGAGCGGCACTGCCTGAACCGCATCCTCCACCATGACGGATTCCATTTTTGATAGACGCATAATGGCGCGCGCCTTGCAGCTGGCACGCCAAGGCCGCTATTCGGCCATGCCCAATCCGCATGTGGGCTGTGTATTGGTACGTGACGGGCAAATCATCGGTGAGGGCTTTACCCAGCCTGCCGGCGGCAATCACGCCGAGGTGGAAGCCCTGCAAGCCGCCGGAGATGCGCGCGGCGCCACCGCTTACGTCACGCTGGAACCCTGTAGTCACCACGGTAAAACAGGCCCTTGCGCCGATGCGTTGCTGGCGGCGGGTGTGGTGCGCGTGGTGGCGGCAATGCAGGACCCTAACCCACAGGTGGCCGGCAGCGGCCTCGCACGGTTGCGCGCGGCGGGGGTTGAGGTGACGTGTGGGCTGCTTGAGGCCGAGGCCGAAGCCATTATTCCGGGGTTTGTGGCGCGCATGCGTCGCGGCCGGGGGCGCGTGCGCGCCAAACTGGCCATGTCACTGGATGGCCGCACGGCGATGGCCTCGGGTGAAAGCCAATGGATTACCGGTGCTCCCGCCCGCCATGATGTACAGCGGCTGCGAGCGATGAGCTGCGCCGTGCTGACGGGCGTGGGCACCGTGCTATCGGACGACTGTGCGCTGACCGTGCGCCTGGCCGAATTGGGGTTGCCGACAGCGGAGGCAGCGCGTGCCAGTGCCCGCCAGCCGCTGCGTGTGGTGCTGGATTCCCGGCAGCAGTCGCCACTGTCAGCGCGCGTGTTCAGCGCCGAAGCGCCAACATTGTGGTGCTACGCGGCTTCACAGGCGCCCGTTGTTCCCGCGCCAACGCCTTCTGCCGAGCTGTTGCCGTTAGCGCATACCGAGTTCGGCCTTGACCTACAGGCCCTGTTTGCCGAACTCAACAGGCGGCAGTGCAACGAAATTCTGGTAGAATCCGGGCCCCGTTTGGCGGGAGTGCTGTTGCAGTTGGGCTTGTTGGACGAATTGATCGTATATATGGCGCCGACGCTAATGGGCAGTACGGCGCGGCCCCTGCTGGAGCTACCGTTGGGGGAGATGGCAAACAAAGTGCCCTTGGTGCTGCGCGATGTGCGCAAGATCGGCGAGGATTGGCGTTTTACCGCCGTACCGCAGGCCGCAACAAAGACACAGGACACAACATGTTCACAGGAATCATTCAGGCAGTAGGATCCATTGCTACACTGCAACCGTCCGGCGGAGATCTGCGCCTGCGGGTTCACACGGGCAAGCTCGATCTCAGTGATGTGGGATTGGGCGACAGTATCGCGACTAACGGCGTGTGCCTCACCGTTACTGAGTTGCCTGGCGACGGTTATTGGGCCGATGTATCCCGCGAAACGCTGGATTTCACTACCCTCGGCGGCTTAAAGCCCGGTAGCCGCGTCAATCTTGAAAAAGCGCTGACCCCGGCGAGCCGCTTGGGTGGGCATATTGTTAGCGGACATATCGACGGCGTAGGCGAAGTTGTCAGTGCGGTGGAAGACGGCCGCTCCTGGCGCTATGTGATGCGCGCGCCCGACGGTTTGGCAAAGTACATTGCACACAAGGGGAGTATTTGCGTAGACGGCACCAGCCTCACCGTGAATGTGGTCAATGGCGCAGAGTTTGAGCTCAATATTATTCCGCAAACCCGTGCCGAAACGGTGTTTGCCGAGTATCGCCCGGGCAGCCACGTGAATTTGGAGGTGGACGTGATAGCGCGCTACCTTGAGCGGTTGGTGCTGGGCGATGCAGCCGCGGTGCCGGGCCAGCACGCCGGCATTTCACTCGCCACGCTGGCGGAAAACGGCTATCTGCGCGGTTAAGCGCACACCGTCCCACAAGGATCGCAAAGGCATGCAAGTAAACAGCGTAGATGAACTGATCAGTGATATTCGTCAGGGCCGTATGGTCGTGCTGATGGATGACGATGATGACAGCAACAACGAAGGCGTGGTGATGGTCGCCGCAGAGCATGTCACGGCCGCGCAGGTGAATTTCATGGCCCGTCAGGCGCGTGGCTTAGTGTGTTTGACGCTGACCGAGGAGCGCTGCCGCCAGCTCGACCTGCCCCCTATGGTGCCGGCCGCCCACGGAGAGAAGTCGAACTTTACCTTATCTATTGAAGCGACTGTCGGTATCGATACCGGCATCTCAGCCGCGGATCGAGCGCGCACGGTGCTCGCAGCCGTCGCCCCGCAGGCTGTGCCCGCTGATATCGTGCAGCCCGGCCACATCTTCCCGCTCACGGCCATGCCTGGTGGCGTGCTCACTCGTGCCGGCCACACCGAGGCGGGTAGCGACTATGCAGCGCTGGCGGGGCTGCTGCCTGCGGCGGTGATTGCGGATATTTTGACGCCGGAAGGTTTGCTCGCAGACGGCCCCGCTTTAGTGGAGTTTGCCAAGGCCCACGGCCTGAAAATCGGCACGATTGCCAATCTGATTCATTTCCGCATGGTTAATGAGCGCACTATTGAGCGCGTTCGGGAAGGTGAGATCGACACAGCACATGGCCGGTTCAAGCTCATAGCATATCGCGATAACACCGCCGGAGGTGTGCACCTTGCTCTTACACGGGGCGACATTGACGCAGAAACACCCACGCTGGTGCGGGTGCACGTTGCGGCTACGTTGCGCGACCTGGTGACCAGCAAATTGGATGTCCGTACTTCCTGGCATTTTGGTGCCTGCCTGCAGCGCGTGGCGGAAGTGGGTTGCGGTGTCATTGTGCTGTTGGCCGGCCATGAAAGCGCCAGCCAGCTGCTCGACAGTATCGATATGGCGCTGGGTGAGGCGCCGTCCAGCACTGGCGCCCTGCCCGACACCTACACCAAAGTGGGCCTGGGCTCGCAGATTCTCAAGGATCTGGGCGTGGGAAAAATCCACCTGATGGGTGCGCCCATCAAGTACAATGCCATTTCCGGTTTTGACCTGGAAGTGCTCGAATACCTGGCTCCCTAGCGCCGGGCATACATGAACAAGGAACTCGCATGACAAACATCAAAACGATCGAAGGGGATTTCACCAGCGCCAGCGGCCAGTACGCACTGGTCGTAGGCCGCTGGAACAGCTTTGTGGTTGAACATTTGCTGGACGGAGCTATTGATGCTCTGCGCCGCCACGGGGTGAAGGACGATCAGATCACCGTAGTGCGCGCACCCGGTGCCTTCGAAATTCCATTAGTCTGCCAGCGCGTTGCCAAGCAAGGTGGCTTCGATGCTATCGTTGCGCTGGGCGCGGTGATTCGTGGCGGCACGCCGCACTTTGAGTACGTGGCGGGCGAATGCACCAAAGGCGTGGCGCAAGTCAGCCTGGAATACGGTATCCCCATTACTTTCGGCGTGCTGACCGTGGACTCCATTGAGCAGGCGGTTGAGCGCTCTGGCACCAAGGCCGGTAACAAGGGGGCTGAAGCCGCGCTGTCGGCGCTGGAAATGGTCAGCCTGTTGGGCCGGATCGGGAGCTGATTGCTGCCGTGAGCAAACAAGCCCTTAACACCCTGGCGGCAGAGCGCCACAAGGCCCGGCACTACGCGCTGCAGGCTTTGTATCAGTGGCATATGGCGGAGGCGCCGATCAACCAGATTGAAGCAGAGTTCCGCGCCGACTACGATTTCAGCCATGTCGATCTGGAATATTTTCAGGCTCTGTTACACGGTATACCAGGGTGTGTCGACGAGCTTGAAGCGCTAATCGAGCCGCTGATCGACCGCAAGCTGAATGACCTCGACCCCATTGAGCGCGCACTGCTGCGTATGGGGACTTTCGAGCTGCAGCAGCGTATCGACGTGCCGTGGAAAGTGGTGATTAACGAATCCGTTTCACTGGCGAAAAAGTTTGGCGCCACCGATAGCTTTAAATACATCAATGGTGTGTTGGACAAATTGGCCCGCCAGCTGCGCAAGGCCGAAACCGACGCCGGCACCTGATGGCGGCCGGCGAATTTTCCCTGATTGCCCGCTATTTCTCCGCCTTCGGCGTAGGCCCTGCCGTAGCGCTGGGGGTGGGGGATGATTGCGCGATTTTGCAGCTTGGCCCGCAGGAACGCTTGGCAACCTCGGTGGATACGGTGCTCGAGGGTGTGCATTTTCCTGTCGATAGCTTCCCGGAAGACGTGGCCTACCGCGCCGTGGCGGCGGCGGCCTCGGACCTCGCGGCCATGGGTGCCCGGCCGCTGGGCATGACCTTGGCGCTCACGTTGCCGGCTGCGGATGAGCTGTGGTTGCACAGCTTTAGCCAGGGCATCGGTGCGGCGGTTGCTGCCTTTTCCCTGCCGCTGGTGGGCGGTGATACCACTCGCGGGCCACTGTCCATTACCGTGCAGGTGTTGGGCGCTTTGCCCGCGGGCTTGGCGCTCACACGTGCCGGCGCGCAGCTTGGGGACGTGGTGTACGTGTCCGGTACCTTGGGCGATGCGGCAGCTGGTTTGGCAGTGCTGCAGGGTGAGTGCCGTGCTGCGCCTGCCGCTGCGGAATATCTGGAGCAACGCTTTTTTCGCCCCACGCCGCAGCTCGCGCTGGGGGCTCTGTTATTAAACAGCGCTACGGCGGCGATTGACCTGTCCGATGGGTTGCTGGCGGATGCCGGGCACATTGCTGCGGCGAGTGGTGTGCAGCTGCGCATCAACGCAGAAGCCTTGCCCTTGTCAGCGGCTTTGCAGGCACACCCGAATCGCGCGCAGGCATTGGGCTGGGCGCTGGCCGGCGGTGACGACTACGAATTGTGTTTTTGCCTGCCCCCGGGCGCTGAGGTCCCCATAGGCTGTACGCGAATCGGTGATGTGGTTGAGGGGGCTGGTGTGCTGTGCCCGGGCTTCGAGTCGCTGGCTACCGGCTACCGTCACTTCTG
>JANQUV010000013.1:6841-10553 GCA_030730585.1 Haliea sp. | reverse complement strand
CAGTTTGCTGATTATCACGGTCATGGATGGAACTTCAGGGCGGTATTCAAGCGAGATCGCGCGGGTAACCTGCTGGATGCAGACGGGGCTGAAGTCGCTGCTGATGACCCGGAGAAGTTTGACAAGGCGGTGCACATGTCGTCTATCCATCTTGATGCGGGAATGCATTGTGTAGACTGCCATTATGCTCAGGATACTCACGGTAACGGCCATATTTATGGTGAAGTTGCCGCCGCCGTAGAGATTGACTGTAAGGATTGCCACGGCACGATTACCGCCTATCCTACACTCAAGACCTCCGGCCCAGCGGCTTTGGTGAAGGGTACGGACATGGCAGCCATAAGAAATCCGGATGGTAGCAAGCGCTTCCAGTGGGTTAACGGTGAGCTGATTCAAAGGTCGGTGTTAACCGAGGGCCTTGAGTGGAAGGTGTCTCTGGTCAAAGACAGCGTCGATAAAACCCATCCGAGCTATAACGAGAAATCGGCGCGTGCCAAGTCGATGAGCAAGGACACTAGCTCTCAGAGTTGGGGTGAGCCCCTTGCTGCGGCGGAGCTTGCGCACTCCGACGACGAAATGGAATGTTATGCCTGTCACACATCATGGACCACAAGCTGTGCAGGTTGCCACCTGCCTATTGAAGCCAATCAGAAAACCGAGAAGCTGCATTATGATGGTGGCGAGAGCCGCAATTACGCCACCTATAACCCCCAGGTATCGCGGGATCAAATGTTTCTGCTCGGGCGCAGGGAATTGGCGAAGGGGGGCAAAATAGCTCCTGTAAGATCAACCTCAGCACTGGTGTTAAGCTCTTCAAACGCAAATCGTGAAGTCATTTACACCCAGCAGCCGCCGATTTCGTCCAGTGGCTATAGCAGCCAGGCCTTCAATCCGCACTTCGCCCATACCGTTCGCAAGACAGAGACCAAAACCTGTGAGGACTGCCACCTCTCAAAGAATAACGACAACAATGCAATCATGTCGCAGCTTCTTATGTACGGTACAGGATTTGTCAATTTTCTGGGCCACAACGCGTATGTCGGAGGCGTTGAGGATATCTCCGCAGTTACGGTTACCGAGTGGACCGAGCCGCAGGCGGTGAAGGGTAGTTACCTGCAGCGCTATGCCTACCCGGATTATTATGCAGAGCATTTAGCGCGGGGTCTTGAGTTGACGGCTGCTGGCCATCACGACAGCGGGCGCGTTCAATGCTTGCAGCTGCGAGGAGAGTATCTTTTCGTTTCTGAAGGTGCCAAGGGTACTCGTGTTTACGACGTGGCCAGCATCGCCAATAAAGGTGTTTCGCAAAAAATCATTTCGGCGCCCTTCAGTCTTCTTGGGCAAGACATTCAGATAGAGAGCAAGAACGCAAGCTGTGCGGTCCTGCCAACAAACCAGCCTATACAGCCCTCGCGCAACACCGGCGATCTAATGCGTTATACCAACCTGGAGCAGCCTTTCCACCCAATGTATCAGTATCTTTACATAACCGATGCGGAAGAAGGCCTCATCCTTGTGGATATTGATACCTTGATGGATGGTGATCCGCGAAACAACAATTTGTCTCGAGCCTTGACCTGGAACGAGGGCGGTGTACTCGCTGGCGCTAGACATTTGGTATTTGGAGGCAGGTACGCTTATCTCGTTACCAACTCCGGGTTGGTCATTCTCAATATGGATGATCCTCTGGCGCCGCGTCTGGTTTCCAGGTTGCCACTGGTTGACGCCCACTCTGTTGCACTGCAATTCCGCTACTTGTTTGTTACTGATGCTCAGGGTTTAAAGGTGATTGATGTGACCAACCCAGCTACGCCGGTGTTAATTGGTAACAATACGGTGGCGTTGACATCAGCAAGGCGTATCCACCTCGCCAGAACCTATGCCTATGTCGCTGCAGGCGATGAAGGCATTGCGATTGTCGATATTGAAAATCCGGCGTCGATGCAGTTGCTAGAGAAGTATGCTGAGGGACTTTCGGATGCTCACGACGTGACCGTTGCAAGTACCAACGCTTCACTGTTCGCCTATGTGGCAGATGGAGAGGAAGGCCTAAAGGTGTTTCAATTGATGTCACCGGATAGCCAGCCCAATTTTTACGGTTTCAGTCCAAAACCATCGCCGGAGCTTATTGCAAGGTATAAAACGCCTTCGTCAGCACTGGCACTGAGTCGCGGGCTGGAGCGGGATCGTGGGGTTGATGAAACTGGTGGGCAAATTGCTGTATTTGGCCGCATTGGTTCCCGGCCATTGAACGAAGCGGAAATGAAACGTCTGTATCTGGATGATGATGGGAAGCCATGGTTCGTAGAAAACTGATCGTTCTGAGTGCCGTAGTTGCCCTTATTTTGCTTGGGCGCGTGGCTCTGGCGGAGATTCCAGAAGGGCCCCGCGCTGTGTTGCCGCAGGAGGCGCAAGCGGCCCATCTCGGGGTGGCGAGCTGTGCCAGCAGCGTTTGTCATGGCAAGGCGGAAGCTTCATCTACGCGCCGTGTCTGGTTGACGGAGTTCAGAATATGGCAGGTAAGAGACCCGCACGCCACGGCCTACGATACCCTGTTATCGCAGGAGTCTGCGGTTATTGCCCAAAAACTGGGCCTTGAGGATGCATTTACCGCCGAGGTCTGCCTGGATTGCCATTCGGATAACGTCGCTGTCGAGCGTCGCGGGCAACGTTTTCAGCTATCAGATGGTGTTGGCTGTGAAGCTTGTCACGGTGGGTCCGAGGACTGGATTTCCTCGCACACACGTGACGGCACTCCCTATACCGAAAATCTGAACAAGGGGATGTATCCTGCGGCGGCACCCGAGGCCAAGGCGGCGCTCTGCCTGTCCTGCCACCTGGGGAATTCCAGTAAATTTGCCTCACATGACATTATGGGTGCAGGTCATCCGCAACTGCTGTTCGAATTGTCCAGTTTTTCTGCAAATCAGCCTATGCACTATGCGATAGATGCTGATTATATTGAACGCAAAGGGGACTATACTGCCACGGATGACTGGCTTCATGGCATGGGTGAAGCTGCTATTGCAACGCTTGATCTACTGCGTGATGCGCCGTTTGATGCGGACTCCATCTTCCCTGAGCTTGCGCTCTATCAGTGTGATGGATGTCATAAAAAAACTGATCAGTCCTCTCGTGGGGTCAGTTATCGTCAATCCATGTTCCCCTCCGGTTCCGTGCGGCTCAACGATACCGTTATACGCCTGTTTCTTGACATTGCTGCTACGCTTGATGTCGACGGCGCTTCCTTTGCTCTCAAGAGATTGGATGAACTCGTGCTCGCCGCTGGCATGAAACGTCAGGACCTTGCGAGTACTCAGCGTGCGCTAGCAGAAACGCTTGCAGATGTCAGGCAGGCACTGGTGGGCCGAACCCTTTCGCGTGCTGATCTGCTGCGAGTCCGTGAGCGGTTTCTAATTTTGGCCACCAGTGAAAAAGCCAGCTATTTTTCGTATTCGTTTAATTTGTTTTTGACAGTTAGCCACTTGAACGCAGAGCTCAATGACGGCTTGCTGTCCGATGACGATATTGCGGCATGGTTCAGAACAGTAGAGTTTGAAAGCAGTTATAGCCCGAAAGAATTTGTTACCGTGGCAGCCGTGTTGCTGCAACGCGTGCAGCTTGAGGGGAGTCATTGGTAGAGGGCCCAGCGTTAAGCTGACGGATAGCCAATCACGCCATGAAAGTCCCCGGTTTGCCGTGCTTACGCTTC
>JANQUV010000013.1:0-6741 GCA_030730585.1 Haliea sp. | reverse complement strand
GGTGCCAGTTTTAGAAGCTGTAACGCAGTTTTACCCAGCCTTGCCGCCCGGGTTCGTTGACGCGCACGGCCTCCGGGTTGAAGGGGTCGAGATTGCCCGCATTGACGTGATAGGAATAGGCCTTATCAAACAGGTTTTCGATGCCAGCCTCTAACAACAGCTGCCCACTGACGTTCCAATGACTGTAAAGGTGCACAACGCCAAACCCGGGAGTAGGGGCGTCAACGTCTACCGCTGAGTTGAAATGGCTTTGTCGCGCAGTCGCTACCCACTCAAGACCCAACGCCCAACGATTGTGCTGATAGTCAAGGTTGGCTCGTGCCTCCAGCGGCGCAATTTGTGCGAGGTCGCCATTGTCGCCGTGGCCGCGCGTGTAGGCGATTCCGAGGCGGGCCCGCAGGCGCTCGTTGACCTGCAGGCTCGCGTCCACTTCAGAGCCGAAGAGCGTGGCATCAATGTTGCGATAGAGGTCTGCGCTACCCACTGCATAGCGCTCGATATAGTCGTTGATATCGTCTACGAACAGGCTGGCACTCCAGTCCACGCGGTCGCCTTCGTGCATCATGGTCAGATCAAGCTGCTGATGGATCTCCGCATTGAGCGTCGGGTTGCCCACCCAGAAGTTGCCGCCCGCGCTGCGCGCGATCCACTGCTCTGAGCTGTCGGGGGTGCGTACTGAGCGGCTCAGGTTCACACTGATAAGGTTGGCGTCGTCAATGCGCCGATCCCATCCCAATATTGCGCTGATGCCGTTGTCATCGTTGCGGGTGTCGGTTGTGTCGTAAAACTGTTGATAAAGATGCGTTGGGGTAGCGCTGCCCGTCATGCCGGCGCTGAGCTGGGCTTCGCGTACCTGTGATTCAAAGCGGTCAGCGCGCAGTGCGAGGCGCCAGGTGTCGGCTGTGCTGGTTTGGTAATCGAGTTCTGCGAATACGCCTGCTTGGCGCTGTTGCGCATCGGGCCACATGCGCGCGAGCAGCATGTCGTAGCTGCCATCCTTGCCATTGTCCATATACAGCTCGGCGCCGCGATCGTTGGCGCGGTAGTCGAGCCCGCTGCGCAGCTCCCCCTGGCCAATGGCCAAGGTGGCCAGCAAACGGCCTCCCCAGGTTTCAGAGCGCGACGGCGCAGCGGCGCCAGCGGGCATCATGGATCGGTTGCGCACGCTGTAGTTGTCCATCAGGTGGTCGACATCACTGCGATAGGCGCTCAATTCCAGTGTATCGATGGGCCCCAGAGACTGCTGAAGCCATTTGGCACTGGTGCTGCTTGAGTCTGCAAAGACGGCATCCATGCCGTTGCCGGCATACCAGACATCGTCTTCGTTGGCGCGCTCATGGCTGATCTCCAGGTAGCTGTTCGGCAGCAGGTCGATGCCCGCAACCAGTCCGGCGCTGCGCGATTCAAAGGCCGATGCTACCGCTTGGCCGTTGCCGTCTTCGTAGTTGCCCGAGTCGCGCAGGGCGCCAAAAACGCGCACATAGCCGCGCTCATTGCCCGCGGAGAAATCAGTACTCAGGCTGCCGAGGTCTGAGTTGCTGGTGTAGCCGGTGGTGACGGAACCGGTGAAGCCGCTGCTGCCCAGTTCGGGCCGCAGGTGTTCAAAAATAAGCGTGCCGCCACTGCCTCCGGCTCCGTATATGACGGAACGATGGCCCTTGATAACAGAGACAGAGTCGAAGCTATCGACACCAATGTAGGTGCTTGGCGGATCCATCCGGCCGGGGCAGGCACCGTAACTGTAAGCCCCGTTGGCCACCACGTTGAGGCTGCTCTGGCTCTGGCCACGGATGATTGGGTCAAATCCGCGCCCACCGCGTCGCAAGGCGGTCATGCCGGTGACAGAGCGCAGCAACTCACCTGCATCGTGTGTAGGCCGTGTAATTGGCGCTTCGCTGAGTAGTGTGTTGTGCCCCAGCGGGTCGGCCTGTGCCGTCACCTCGACCAGTTCAATGGCGAGGTCATGGCCTCGCGTGGGCACGGCAACTGCCGCGCTTGCGAATACAACGGCCAGTGTTAGCGCCCGCGGAGTGAAGGAGTGTTGCATGGTTCGATATATCCTTGGCAATTTCAGGGGGCCAATTATAGAGACGCCTGGCAGCAGCGGAATGCGACATATTGGCGCACCCCTCACCCAAATGAAGGAGGACAAGCTAGCCATTATGCGGGCATTATGGTTCGTTGTTATTTTGTTCAGGAGTGCCGTGCATGGTTCTGCAGTCCAGCCCCGAGCTGAAACCGATTACCGAAAGTCCGCAGTTAATCGCCCGCTATCTCGAGGAACTGAATACGGCCTCTTTGATTATGTCGGTCGTGCACATGACTGGGGACACCAGCCTGTTGGACGAGCTGCCCACGCCACGGACTTTGGATGTGGTGGCTGCCGGGGCAGAGGGCGGAGAGCAGTTGCTGGAGGGCGGCTATACCCCAGCTCAGGTGGCTGACCTGCACCGTAGGGCGCAGGCTGCAATTGCTGACTGGCAGGCGCGCGGCTGCGCACTCCCTGAGCTTACCCCCGCTATGATCCAGTCGCTGTACCACTTCATGTGTGGTGCCGATGTGGACCCTGAATACCTCGAGTTCATTGATGAAGAAGTCGCGCTGGATGGCGTCGACCGACGCGGACTACAGCTCGAGGCCCCCGCCTTACAGGCTCGCGCTGCGGCCTTCCCGGTGGTGGTTATTGGCGCGGGTATGGGTGGTGTGCTGGCGGGTATCCGCCTGCAGGAAGCGGGTATTCCGTACACCATCGTGGAGAAAAACCCGGGTGTGGGTGGCACCTGGTATGAAAACCGCTATCCCGGCTGCCGAGTGGATGTGCCAGGGCACAGCTACAGTTATTCGTTTGCGCCGAATCACGCATGGAGCAGCCATTTTCCGCTCGCGGACGAAATTCGCGCCTATTTTGACCACTGCGCGCAGCAGTTTGAGGTAACGCCGCATATTCGGTTCAATACCGAAGTAGTGACCGCTGAGTACGATGAGGCCGCCGCGCTGTGGCGGGTGCGAGTGCGAGACGGGCAGGGTGAGGAATCAGTGCTGCAGGCGCGCGCAGTCATTAGCGCAGTCGGCCAGTTGAACCGCCCAAAAATGCCGGATATCGACGGGCTGGAATCATTCTCCGGGCCTGTTGTGCATTCCGGTGCCTGGCCTCAGGGGCTGGACTTGGCTGGCAAACGTGTTGCGGTGATTGGGTCCGGTGCCAGTGCCTTTCAGATTATTCCTGAACTGGCCGCAACGGCTTTCCAGCTGGTTGCGTTGCAGCGCTCTCCGGCGTGGATGTTTCCCAACCCGGGCTATCACATGGAGGTTGGTGCCGGGCAACGTTGGGCTTTGGAAAAGCTGCCTTATTATTCCAAGTGGTACCGCTTTTGGCTGTTCTACACGTCGGTTGAAGGTGTGTACAACCAGACCTTGGTCGATCCGGATTGGCACAGTAAGCGCTCGGTCAGCGCATCCAATGAGGCGATGCGTGAGGCCTTGAGCGGCTGGATCCATTCCCAGATAAGCGACCCCGAGCTGTTGGACAAGGTGCTGCCGACCTATCCCCCCTTCGGCAAGCGAATCCTGCAGGATAACGGTAGCTACCTGGCGGCCCTGCAGCGCAGCAACGTGGAGGTGGTCACTACGGGGATTCGTGCCATCGATGCGCAGGGCGTGGTGACTGACGATGGTGTGCATCACGCGGTGGATGCCATCGTCTGCGCCACCGGCTTTCACGCGGATCGGTTTCTCTTTCCCATGCACTTTAGCGGGCGCGGCGGTGTGCAGCTCAACGAGCAGTGGTCGGAAACGAACGGCCGCGCTTACCTGGGTATCACTGTGCCCAACTTCCCCAACCTGTTTTGCATTTACGGCCCAAACACCAACCTCGTGGTGGCGGGCAGCATCGCCCACAATGCCGAGTCACAGGTGCACTACATTCTGGAGTGCATACGCCTGCTGCTGGAGGGCGAACAACAAAGCCTGGAATGCCGGCAAGACGTTCACGACGCTTATAATCAGCGGGTTGACGAGGTGAATGCCGGTACCGCGTGGGGTTCCCCGCTGGTGAACAACTGGTACAAGAACGAGACCGGGCGAGTGACCGCCAATCTACCGTTTCGCATTATCGACTATTGGAAAATGACCCGGCATGCCGAGCCTGGCGATTTCCTGTTTGACTAAAGGCCTCTGCACCCCCTGTGCAGCAGCCTTGAGGTTCAGTATTCTGCAACAACGGGCGCGCTCCCAGCGCCGCCCGGGTTGTGTCAGCACAATAACCGAGAGGGAAGGAGAGTCCCCATGCATCTGGGCTTTAGTTTCATGAATACGCCGCACGACCCGGACCCGCGCGACCTGGCGCGAGCTCTGGAAGAACGCGGCTTCGAATCACTGTGGACGGGCGAGCACAGCCATATTCCGGTGTCGCGTAAAACGCCCTATCCAGCGGGTGACGAATTGCCGGAAGCCTATAAGCTGATGGGTGACCCTTACCTCACGCTGATGGCGGCGGCCGCGGTAACCTCTACCCTGAAGATCGGTACGGGCATTGCGCTGCTGATGGAGCGTGAGCTGTTTTCGCAGGCAAAGACTATCGCCAGCCTCGACCGGCTGAGCGGTGGCAGGCTGATGATTGGCACGGGGGTTGGCTGGAACGAAGAAGAATTTACCAACTGCACACACCAGCCCTGGAGCAAGCGTTACGGGGTAATGCGTGAAACGGTGATGGCGACGAGGGCCCTGTGGCGTGAGGCTGAACCCGCGTTCCACGGCGACTATATCGATTTCGATGCGGTGTGGTGTGACCCCAAACCGGCTCAGGCCGGTGGGCCCCCTATTATTTTTGGCGCCATGGGGCCGTTGGGCGTCAAGCACGCTGCTCAGTGGGCCGATGGCTGGATGCCGGTGGATGTTGCTATGGGTGACGTCGCGGAAGGGTTACGGGCCTTCCGCGAGCAGGTGATAGCCAACGGTCGGGACCCGAGCGCGGTGCCGGTGACCTTGCAGACCTTGATCACGCCGGATCTGGATACGCTTAAGCGCTATCGCGACCTGGGGGTCGAGCGTGTGGTGATTGGTGTAGCGGTGGACATGTGGGATCAGCCTGAGAAAGTGATGCCGATGATCGACAAGTTTGCCGGCCTTATCCCGCAGATTAACGCCTGACCCGGAAGGTTTGACGCCTGACGCCGAAGCCTAAGGCTTGGCGCGGCAGGCGTCCTCGATCGATGCACGTCTGTTACAGTGCAGCGCGCTCTGAGTTATCCATGGCGAAGCCCGCCAGTGTCGGCATCCTGTGCCGCATGAGCTGTGCGTCGCTTGCGTGTGTTATGCCGGCTCATAGTGGCACCATGGCAGCGAACAGGGCGAGGTTGGTATTTGTAGTGTTGTTTGTGCCCAGGCCGGCAAAAAAATGGCCTTGGCGGGAATAATCTCAGGTGATCACACGTCATAGCATTGTAAGTGGAGTGAAACACTACTTCGTTGAAAGTCCGCTGAACCTGAAGCGAACAGAAGGTGCTAACCAACCGGCTGGGTGTGAAGGGGATGGGGCAATCGACGCCTCAGGACAGGATGGGGACCGCTAGCCCCCCAGCCCTGGAACTACAGGGTTTATTGCCAGTTGCTGGTAATGAGCCCTGCTTCTCTTTCCTCTCCCGCAACATCATCACTCGCATTGATACCCACGAAGGCTGCGATCTGGTCGCTATCTGACGCACTGGCGGGCCGATAGGCGACTTCTTCACCCGCGGGTAGCATCAATTGTGCAACCGCAACGCGCGTCTCCCACTGGCCATTATCGCGGCAAGCGATTCCTCGAACGGACTGTTCGCTGCTGCGCAGCAGGTATTCCCGACACCAGGTGCCGTCATGGATTGGGAAGCTCAGAATGGCGCGCACTTCGCTGCCATCAGCCAAAGTTTCCCAGCGGTCTGCACTGGAAGGCAGCTGCTCCAGCGTGGCAGAAAGTAAGTCGGTAGTGTCGTGCGGGGTGCCATTGGGAGTGCCTTGCCACTGTGGCAAGAGCAGGAGTGCGGCGGCTGCGGCTAACGATGCGGCTACTGCAAAGCCGCGGGCTCTGGCGCCGGTAAAGTTTTGCAAGCGATGGGGCAGGGATGTTATGGACACCGGGGCGGTATCGAGCAGTGCCTTGATGTGCGGCGGCACTGGCTGCGCTGCCGCGGCGCTGTGCAGGGTTCCCCGCAGTTCAGTTTGCAGAGCCTCAAGTGCCTGCAGGCCAGCTGTTAAGGCAGGTTCTTGCTGCAAACGTTGTGCACAATCAGCACGGGCTTCGGGCGACAATTCGTCATCTAAGTAGGCGGAGAGTAGTTGCCAATCCTGATCATTCATGGTGCTTGTCACGCTGTCCTCAATCCGGGCTATCCCGGTTCCTGAGCAACTGTGCCCGGGCGCGGGCAACTCTGCTCATAATGGTGCCCACCGGCACCTCCAATATGTCTGCAGCTTCGGCATAACTCTTGCCTTCTACTGCCACCAGGGACAAGGCCATCCTCTGCTCTGGCGGCAACGCATCCAGCGCTGTAGAGACGGCTTCCAGAGCACGTTCGACAGCGGCGTCTTCCTCGGCCGATGGCGCTTCTTCCGTGTCCCATGCCATCTGCAGGGGATAGCGTTGACGCACTTCACGTGAGCGAAGCTCGTCAATCCACGCGTTCCTGCATACCCGGTATGCCCACTTCGCCGCATCGGCGTCGTCTGGCATGCCTTTCTCAAGGATACGTTCCACAGTCATCTGCA
>JANQUV010000012.1 GCA_030730585.1 Haliea sp. | reverse complement strand
CTGAATCACTCTTGTTGGAAATAGGAAGCACAATTCCCATGACTATGCATCGATTGAAGAACGTATTGATCGCAGTGCTCGTCGCTACCGGTACCCTCGCGGGTTCTGCAGCGGCAGTGCAAGCCAATACCCTCGGCTCCGTTTTGGAGGTGGGGGAAGCCCGCAACGAAGCAGCGCGCAAGTCGCAGCAAAAAATCGACCGTTTGGCCGATGAGACGCGTGACCTGCTGACGGACTACAAGTCGGTCATGAAGCAGGTCGACGGCCTCAAAGTCTACAACGCGCGTTTGCAGCGCCAAATCGACAGCCAGATGGCCCGCATTGCGGACATCGAAGAGTCGATTAATGAGGTGACGGTGATTCAGCGTCAGATGACGCCACTGGTGATCCGCATGATCGACGGGCTTGAGCAGTTCGTGGAGTTGGATGTGCCCTTTAACCTGGAGGAGCGGCGTGAACGCATCGCTTTCCTGCGCGGCAACGTGGATCGCTCGGATCTGACTGTGGCGGAAAAGTTCCGGCAGGTGCTTGAGGCCTACAACATTGAGCTCCAGTATGGCCGCGGTTTCGACAGCTACAGCGACGCTATTGATATCAATGGTGTGACGCGCGACGTCGACTTCCTGCGCATTGGGCGGCTCGCTCTGGTGTATCAAACCACCGATGGCACCGAGAGCGGTGTGTGGAACAACGAAACGCGCAGCTGGGAGCCTTTGGATTCCGGCGACTATGCGAACTCCATCCGCAAGGGTGTGCGCATTGCCAAGCGTCAGGCGACCATCGAACTTCTTAACATGCCCGTTGCCGCACCGGAGGCAAAATAATGAAAGCGCTTAATACGATTTTTTCTGCCCTGGTACTGGGTGGTGCGCTGGCGGTTTCCGGCTTTGCAGTTGCCCAGGACGCTGAACCACGTGACGCTGCAAGCCTTGAAGAACTGCTGGGCTTGGTGAAGCAAGGCCAGGCTCAAGAGGGTCGCGAGAACGCTGAGCGTGAGCGTCGCTTCGCCGCCGATAAAGCTAACCAGGCAAAGATGGTCAAAGACGCCGAGGCTGAGCGTGCTCGCCAGGAGCAGCTGTCCACCAGGCTGGAGGCCACTTTTGAGGCTAATGAGCTCGCTGTATCAGCCAAGCAAGAGCAGTTGCGTGAGCGCCTTGGCTCCCTAACAGAGTTGTTCGGCCATTTGACCGCTGCTGCGGGCGACCTGTCCTCAAATATCGAGGTGTCTTTGGTCTCGGCAGAGTACCCGGATCGAGAAGTGTTCCTGAAAGAGCTGATCAATAAGATGAGCAGCTCGGACAAGTTGCCGCGCATCGAAGAAATCGAGCGTGTTTGGTACGAAATGCTGCGTGAAATCACTGAAACCGGCAAAGTGGTGCGTTACACCACCGAAGTGGCGACGGCGACTGGCGAGCGCACCGATCGCGAAGTGGTGCGTATTGGTGCTTTTAACGTCATCGACACCGAGGGCAACTACCTCGCCTTCAACAACGGCAACCTGAGCGTGCTGCCACGTCAGCCCTCAGGTCGTTACAATGCCTGGTCGGAAGAGTTGGCGAATGCCAGTGGTGGCATGCACCAGTTTGGTATCGACCCCACAGGTCCAACGGGCGGCTCCTTCCTGGCAGCCATTATTGACAGCCCCACACTGGAAGAGCGCTGGCACCAGGGTGGCGCGGTCGGCTACGCCATTACGGCTGTTGGTGTGTTTGCCTTTATTCTTGCGCTCTTCCGCCTGATCGTACTGTCTACCATCAGCGCCAAGGTGAGCAGCCAGCTGAAGAGCAAAACGGCTAACACCAACAACCCGCTTGGCCGTGTGCTGAAAATTCACGAAGACAGCCCGAACATGGATCCGGAGACTTTGGAGCTCAAGATGTCCGAGGGCGTTATGCGTGAAACGCCGAAGTTGGAATCTGGCCTCACGCTGCTGAAGATCATTGCCGCTGTCGCACCGTTGATGGGTCTGCTGGGTACCGTTACCGGTATGATTATCACCTTCCAGGCGATCACAATTTTCGGTGCCGGTGATCCCAAGGCAATGGCGGGCGGTATCTCCTCCGCTCTGGTAACGACGGTACTGGGTCTGCTTGTTGCCATTCCTACCGTTCTGCTGCACACCGTCGTGAATGGCCGCGCCCAGCGCATCATTCACGTATTGAATGAGCAGGCGACGGGGATTGTTGCTGAGCACTCTGAATCCAGCGGTAAAGGCAAATAAGCAGAGGTTCGACTAATGTCGGGAGGAATTTTTGACACCATTCTCGCCTTTATGGATAAAGGCGGGAACGTGCTCTGGCTTATCGCCATCCTCGTCTTCGTGATGTGGACGTTGATCTTCGAGCGCTTGTGGTACTTCACCTTTGCCTGGCGCAAAGAGGCGTTTACGATCATTAACGCCTGGGAGGGTCGCAACGAGCGTAAGTCCTGGAATGCGAAACAGATTCGCTCACGGCTGTTGTCCGAAAGCCGCCAGGCCATCAACGCCAACCTCCCGGTTATTACGACGATGGTTGCCTTGTGCCCACTGCTGGGCCTGCTGGGTACGGTGACGGGGATGATCGAGGTATTTAACGTCATGGCCGTCACCGGTGGTGGCGATGCCAAATCCATGGCGGGCGGCGTGGAACGTTCCACTATCCCCACTATGGCGGGCATGGTTGCTGCGCTGTCCGGGCTGTTCGCCAATACCTATCTGAGCCGCGTCGCCACGCGGGAGCAGGAATACTTACAGGACAATTTGACGTCCGATCACTGATCGGCCGCTGACGGGTAGCAAACAGATGCGCAGACTTTCAAAACAGCAGGAAGATGAAGGAGCGGAGATCGACCTGACGCCTATGCTGGACGTCGTGTTTATCATGCTGATCTTCTTCATCGTTGTCGCTTCATTTATCAAGGAGGCTGGTATTGAGGTCAGCCGGCCAGACGCCTCGAAGTCAGACCCCAGCGATGCCACCAGCATTTTGGTGAGCATTCGCAGTGACAACCAGATTTGGATGGAAAACCGGCGCGTTGATGCCCGCGCTGTACGGGCAAATATTCAGCGTTTGTTGGCCAATGATCCAGAACAAGGGGTGACCATAAAGGTCGAAAAAGGTGCCAAGGCCGGTGCAGTAGTCGATGTAGCCGACGCAGCACGTGAAGCCGGGGCTGGCGCGGTCAACTGGGCCAGCGAAGGGAAATAGGATCCATGAGCATTCGAGATAGCGGAGCGAGAAAGGCCGCGGCGAACGAGGGCAACATCGACCTGACGCCCATGTTGGACGTCGTGTTTATTATGCTCATCTTTTTTATCGTCACCTCTTCTTTCGTCAAGGAGCCTGGTGTTGAGCTTTTCAAGCCGCAGGCGACGACAACAGAAGCCTGTGAGCGAGGAACGATCATTTTCGCGGTAGACGACCGCGGTGAGATTTTCTATGACAAGAACCGCGTATCCCTTGATCGCGCGGCTCGCTTGGCTGAGGGTGCTAAAAAAGAGGCCCCACAGGCGAATTTTGTGATACAGGTAGACCGTGATACCCCCGCATTTGCAGTGGAGCAGCTGGTCGATGAGATTCGTCCGCTGATGACGGCCCCGCCCTGTATTTCAACCGATGACGAGGGGTAAACGGAATGCGCAGCAGCTTTGTGAGGTTATTTTTTGGCGCGCTGGTAGCGATTCCTGTGGCAGTTGGCTTGTTCTTTGTGATGCAGAGCCTGATTAGCCGTGAGTATCAGCAAGAAGATATTGAGAGCCGGAAAATCGCTGATATCGTCGTTCCGGAAACGGAAATTGAAGTTAACGTGGCGCAAAAGAAGCCAGAGAAGGTGGAAGATCCCGAGGAGCCGCCGCCGGAGCTGGATACCCCCGATGTCGATATGGATATGGACTTGAACGTCGTGAATACCGCACCTCGTGCCAGTGTCGATATCTCCATCAATGCTACGGGTATGTCTACAGGTGATGGTGAATACTTGCCCATCGTAAAAGTAGCCCCGGTGTATCCGCGGCGCGCTCAAACGCGTGGCATCAGCGGTTATTGCATCGTTGAATACACGGTCACCCGCACCGGGTCGATTCGCGATCCTCGGGCGGTTGATTGTCAACCATCGGGTGTTTTTGAGTCTGCATCGGTAAAAGCGGCGGAGAAATTCAAGTACAAGCCACGCGTTGTTGACGGTGAGCCGATTGAAGTGGGCGGTGTGCAAAACAAATTCACTTATGAGCTGGAAGAGTGAGCGTTATGAAACTGTACGATCCGACACGCTGGTTGCGCTCAGCGTTATTGGTGCTGCCGTTGGCGGCCGCGCCGCTGGTTCTCGACCAGGCTGCAGTTGAATTTGGCCTGGCGCCCTTATCGGCGGCGATTGCGCAGGAAAGCGGTGGTGACCAGCGCGAAACTCGCCGTACCCCCGCATTGCGTAATGCGGTATACGAAAAGCTGGCGGAGGCACAAGCGGCTGCCGAGGCTCAGGACCTGGCCGGTGCGGCTCGGGTACTGGACGATATGATCAGCACCAGTGGCAAGAACGAGCTGAACAGTTACGAGTTGGCGAACGTGTATAACTTGTACGCATTCATCCACTACTCGCGTGAAGACTATCCAAAGGCTCTGCAGGCCTACGAAAACGTCATCCGTCAGCCCGACATCCCCTTGGCGATGGAAATCAACACTCGCTACACCGTCGCGCAGTTGTATTTTGTGCAAGAGCAGTGGCAGCAGGGTGTGAATGCCCTACTTGCGTGGTTCTCGATGACTGAGAATCCCTCAGAGGATTCTTACGTCTTGCTGGGTCAGGGGTATTACCAGCTCAACGATTATCCCAAAGCACTCACCAACGTAGAAAAAGCCATCAGCCTCTACAAGGAAAAGGGCAAAGTGCCGAAGGAGCAGTGGTACAACCTGGCCCGCTTCCTGTATTTCGATAAGAACGACGTGACAAACGCGGTACGCGTGCTCGAAGAGTTGCTGACGCATTATCCCGACAAGCAGTACTGGGTGCAGCTGTCGCACATGTACGGTGAGCAACAGCGCGAAGGGGACCAGCTCTCTGCGATGGAAGCTGCTTACGTGCAGAACATGCTGGACAAGGGCTCTGAGCAGGTCACTATGGCGTATCTATACCTGAACGCTGAAGTCCCCTACAAGGCGGCCAAGGTGATGGACAAGGGCCTGCGCGACAAGTCCGTCGAAGCCACATCGCGCAATTACGAAGTATTAGGTAACGCCTATCGGCAGGCCCAGGAAATTGATAAAGCCATACCAGCAATGGCAGAGGCGGCTAGCCGCTCTGAGGATGGCGAGCTGTTTACCCGCTTGGGTAACATCTACCTGGATGGGGATGATTACAAGAAGGCCATCGACGCCATCACCAAGGGTCTGGCGCGCGGTGGCGTAAAGCGCCCTGATACCGCGCGGTTGGTGTTGGGTATGGCTTACTTTAACGACAAGCAGTACGACAAGGCGCGCGAGGCATTCAAGGCTGCGGCGCGTGATGAGCGTTCTGCCAAGCCAGCCGCTCAGTGGATAAAGTATATGGATTCCGAGTTGGATCGTCAGAAGCAGATTCAGCAAGGCTAAAACCGTGGCTGCTTTGAGCAGCTTTGACAACAAAAAAAGGAGCGCCTGAGCGCTCCTTTTTTTTGGACCTGAAGTGCCTGCGGTTTAAACCGGAGTCACATTCTCGGCTTGAGGGCCCTTCTGGCCGGTGGTTACGGTGAATTGTACTTTTTGGCCATCGGTGAGCGTCTTGAAGCCGTCGCCCTTGATTGCGCTAAAATGTACGAATACGTCGGGGCCGTTTTCGCGCTCAATAAAGCCGAATCCCTTGGTTTCATTGAACCACTTGACGGTGCCGGTTTCTGTAGACATATGTGTTACCTGTATAACTTGAGGAAAGCCCAGTTCAGGGCCCCGGGGGTTAGTCACTATTTATGTTCAAGGTACCGAGGAACTTGAGGGAACTTCGACCGCGCGCATAAATACCACTGATCACTCAGCTTCAATGAGTGTAGCACCGGGCTTTGCTGCTGGGATGAGCGGTCGTGCAAATATTTTGGGCAATATTACGCGTTTGTGCTTCGGCAGCTGAGGGCTGCCTGATCCCTAATCAAGGCTTACGTGTGCTGCGCCAAGCAGCCCGGGTTGTGGGTGGCGGATGACCGCAATCCCGGTGCCCGCAAGGTGGCCTCGGAGTGGGCCACGTTCTTGAAAGCGTTCGAGGAAGCTGCTGTGCTCTAGCAGTGGCAGGATTTTGGGTAAAATACCCCCGGCCAGGTACAGCGCCTCGAAGGTGCCTGTTGCCACTACAAAGTTGGCGCTGGCGGCACCCAATAGATCGCAAAAAACAGCCAAAGTGGTCACGCAAAGCGCATCACTGCCGGCCAGGGCTCGCGCACTGATCTCAGCAGCCGGCAGATCCTCCGCTACACAACCCTCGGCTATGCACAGTGCCGCATAAATTCTGCGCAGCCCCGGGCCAGAGAGCAGTAACTCGGCGTAGATTCGAGAGTGCTCCTGTTGCAGCACCGCCCACAGCGCACCCTGCAGTTCGCCGCGTGGTGCCAAGTCCATTTGCCCGGGCTCGCAGGCAACCACGCTGGCCGATTTTGTCGAACGGTGCGCAGAGGAAGGTGTTAAAGGCTGGTTCGAGAACCGTGTTGACGGCATTAGCCCCTGCTCCAATACCGCGCCACCGAGCCCGGTGCCGGGCCCAAACACCGCTAACCGGCTGGGGTTTGGCTTGGCCGCGCCATGCTGAAGAGTGACGCAGTCGTCGGGGCACAGCCAGGGAACGGCGTAGGCAATTGCCTGAAAATCGTTGATCAGTTTGACCCGCTGGAGCTTGAAGCTTTGCGCCAGTGCGGTCCCGCGCAGATGCCAGCTGATATTGCTCATGCGCGCCTCATCTCCTTGCAGAGCAGCGGCTACCGCGATGCAGGCCTCGACCGGTTGTTCGCCTTGCAGTTCTGCAAACCAAGCCTTGAGAACCTCCTTAAAACCCGCGTAGTGCCGGTTCTCATACTCGCGAACTGACTGCAGGCAGGCGCTGGACGGATCAAAGCAGGCGATACGTGTATGTGTGCCGCCGACATCGGCCACCAGCCGTAGATTGTGTGTTAAAGGCTTCAAGGCACCGAGAGAATCTTCATGATGTTGGTGGAGCCGGGCCGGCCCATCACCGAGCCCTTGGTCAGCAACACGGCGTCATCCTTTTGCAACTGACCTTCGTCGCACAGAAACTCAATGGCGCTGGCCTCAACGGTTTCGCGATCGAATACGCTGGCGTCGAAGAATAACGGCACCACGCCGCGACACAAGCACAGGCGTTGCAGTGTTTCGCTGCGCTGGCTGAGAGCAAAGATCGGCAGGCCTGACGAGAGCCGGGACATTTGCAAAGGAGTACTTCCTGACTCGGTCAGGCAGGCAATGCCGCGTACGGCGCGATAGTGGTTTGCCGCGTAGATCGCAGACATCGCGATGGCTTCCTGCGCGCTGCCGAACTGTTTGTCGAGCCGGTAGCGTGAGGTCCGGGCAACGGGGTGGCGCTCTGCGCCCAGTGCGGCGTCCGCCATCGCAGCAACGACTTCTACCGGGTAGTTGCCCACCGCCGTTTCTGCCGACAGCATGACCGCGTCGGTGCCGTCGAGTACCGCATTGGCGACGTCGAAAACCTCCGCCCGGGTTGGCATCGCGCTGTTGATCATCGACTCCATCATTTGAGTGGCGGTGATCACCACTCGGTCCATCTTGCGTGCGCGAGAAATCAGCGTTTTCTGCAGGCCGATCAATTCGGCGTCGCCTACCTCGACGCCCAGGTCGCCGCGGGCCACCATAATTCCAAACGAGGCATCGATAATGCCGTTGAGCGTATCGTCATCTGCAACCACTTCAGCGCGTTCAATCTTCGCAATAATGGCCGGTGTCAGCTGGTGAGCGAGCAATAAATCACGGGTTTGGAAAATATCATGGGCAGTGGAAACAAAAGAGACGGCGACGAAGTCCGGGCGCACCTCTGCCAGGCTGTCGATGTCAGCGATATCTTTGGGTGTAAGGGCCGGCGCTGCAAGTCCACCACCCAGGCGGTTGATGCCCTTGCGTGAGCCAAGTATCCCGCCTACTACGACGGTGCAGTCCACGGCGTTGTCCAGCACCTCGTCTACGCGCAGCCGCAGGCGGCCGTCGTCCAGTAGCAGGGTGTCGCCGTGAAAAACACTGCGGGTCAGCTCTTGATAGTCGATCCCCACGCAGGTGGCGTCGCCCTCACCCTCAGCAAGTGCGAGGTCGAGCCGAAAACGGTCACCGTTGGCCAATTTAACCGAGCCATCGCGGAAGGTGCTAATGCGGATTTTGGGGCCCTGTAAGTCGGCCAAAATACCGACATAGCGGCCGGCCAGAGCGGCTTGCTTGCGAATGCGCCGGGCAACCAACGCGTGTTGTGCGGAGGATCCGTGGCTGAAATTCAAACGGAACACATTGACCCCGGCGACGATCAGGCGGGCAATCATATCCTCTGATTCGCTGGCCGGACCTATGGTGGCCACAATCTTGGTGCGTCGATTAACTCTGGGTGTCACGGTAGGTCCCTATGCCGGCGGAGGTCTTGCAGGTAGTCGTGAGCGAGGTCGGGAAAGTCGGTGAATACCCCGTCGACCCCGATCTCATCGAAAAACAGCGCAAGGAGCGAGGTAAAGCTGTCGATGCCTGCGGGCAGGTCATCAGCGCGAAAGGTATAAGGGTGAACTTGCAGGCCGCGAGCTTGCGCCAGCGACACTAGCTCAGTGAGCTCGGCTTGGCCTTGTGCGTCGCGTCCAAGATAGATCTGCTGTAACCAGGGACCGATGCCGTCAGCATAGCGAGCGACTTCATCCAGCCCAGCCGCGGTTTGCAAAAAGGTGTAGTCGACGGCGCTGTCTTCCCCCCAGCTGGGGTCTGCAATGAGTTGAATTAGCGGAAACACGGTATTCAGGTCATGCCGTAAGTAGCGCAGGGTGACATCGTCAAAACACTGCAGGAAAACCTGTTCAGGGCGCTGGTCGTAGCCCTTCGCGTGCAGCACCTGAAGCACGGCCACGGCGATATCGTGGCCTTCACTGCGGTGAAGCAACGGCGCTTTGAACTCCACATAAAGCCCGGTGCTGCGTTTGCGGCTGCGGTTTAGTCCGCTGATAAGGTCGATTTCTTCCGCCAAGGTGGGTACGCGAAAATCGCCTGAGTCCGCCGGGAAGCGGTTGGGGTACACTGCTTTACCATCGCTGCCGAGCCGTTCGTGCGCTCGCAGGCTGCGAACCTCTGCGAGGCTGAAATCAATCGCGTAAAAGCGGCCATCGGCGCGCGCCCGGGTAGGAAAGCGCTGTGCTACGTCGGTGGTGGACTCCAAATAAATATCGTGTAGTACGATGGGTATGCCGTCTTTCGTGAGCACAACATCTTGCTCAATGAAATCGGCGCCCATGGCATGCGCCATCGCTTTAGCGGGAAGAGTGTGTTCCGGCAGGTAGCCACTGGCCCCGCGGTGGGCGATCACGATGGGCGATAAAACGGCGGCTGTCATAGCCGCCTATGATAGCAGGATAGCGGCAATCAGTGCGAGACCGGCGCCCACGCGCAGCTGCCTGCCGCCGCCAACGGCTACTTTTTCACCTGCATGCTGATGGTTTTTTCGGTGGCCTTGCCATAGGGGGGCAACATCCCGCCCAGCTTGCCGACGTTAGCGTTGGCCTGCCGATAAACCGACTTTGCGTGGCTGAAAGTGCGGAAGCCTTCCTCACCATGATAGGCCCCCATGCCGCTCGGACCGACGCCACCAAACGGCAGCTCCTCTTGCATGATGTGCATGATGACATCGTTGACACAGGCGCCACCGGAAGTGGTACGCGTGAGCACGGCCTCCTCTTCGGCTTTGTCTTCGCCGAAGTAGTAGGCGGCCAGCGGGCGCGGGTTGGCGTTCACGTAATCGATGGTCTCGTTGAAATCCTGATAAGTGCGGATCGGCAGCAATGGCCCAAACAGCTCTTCCTGCATGACTTTGAGATCGTCTGCGGGCTGGGAAATCAGCGTGGGCGGTATCTTGCGGTTGCCTTCGCGTGCCTGAAAATCTTCTCCCGCCGGGTTGATGACGACCGTGCGCGTGCCGCGCTCCTGGGCTTCTTGCAGGTAACCCTGGAGGCGCTCGAAGTGGCGCTGGTTCACCACTGCGGTGTACTGCGGGTTATCCAGAATGGTGGGGTACATTGCGCTGACCGCTTTTTGTGCCGCGGCAATCACCGCCTCGAGCTTCTCTTCGGGCACCATCAAGTAGTCGGGCGCCAAGCAGATCTGGCCAGCATTCAGCGTTTTGCCAACCATAATACGTTCCAGGCTTTTCTCGATGTCTGCGCTGCGCGAGAGGATTACCGGTGATTTACCGCCCAGCTCCAGCGTGACCGGCACCAGGTTGCGTGCCGCGGCCGCCATAATGTGCCGAGCGACTGACGTTGCGCCAGTGAATAACAGGTGGTCGAAAGGTAACCCGGAGAACGCCTGCCCAACCTCCGGCCCGCCAGTGAACAGCGCGACTTCTTTCTCGTCCCAGGCCTCGGCCACCATTTCCGCCATGACTTCGCTGGTTGCCGGGGTGAACTCGGAAGGTTTGATCAGCGCGCGGTTGCCTGCGGCGAGAATGCCGGCCAGTGGCCCAAAGGTCAGGTTGACCGGGAAGTTCCAGGGCGAGATCACCCCCACTACGCCCAGTGGTTGGTACTCAATGCGCGAGCGCCCACCCAACAGGTTAAGGGGGAACATGGTGGGCCGCTTCTGCGGTTTCATCCATTTTTGCAGGTGCTTGCGCGCGTGCTTCAAGGG
>JANQUV010000011.1 GCA_030730585.1 Haliea sp. | reverse complement strand
GGTGAATTGATGGAGCGGGTGCGCCTGACCTATCGCTCCGGGTCTTCGGCCGAGCTGGAATCGGATTCCGCTGTTTTCTATGCCACCACGCTGTTTGAGCGAATCATCTGGCTGTGCCGACAAATCACCCAGTCACTGGATGTGGAAAATTCCGCCCTTTCCGCTTGACCTGAGTCCTAACATGGACAGGAGTCAGGACCGCAGCGCACTAGAGATTAATGGCCTGCATAGTATTCATTGGGAGCCTGACGTCCATGCTCATGTGGCCTGGACGCGGGGAGCTGCAAATATAGACCTGATCGGCTCTGTCACTGGGGAGATTAGCCGTTCTCAACAAGGCGCTCGGCCCGGATTCTGAGCGGAAGGCAACAATGCCCTGTTCCTGCAATGCCTGAGGGAGCTTCAGTGAGGATGCTATTCAATCAGGGGTGTAACCTGCTCAGAATCCGGGTTGAAGGTATCGAAATCGCCCATCAATTTTCCCGCTAACGATGAGCAGCCCTCTGTCACTCTCCCGAGCTGTGCGAGACCACACTCGCCACGGTGGAGAGCAACTCGTTGACTTGAAACGGCTTGGACAGATAGCCGTCCATACGCGCCGCAAGAAAACGCGCCCCGTCACCTTGCAGGGCATGTGCGGTGAGGGCCAGTATGGGTACATGGGTTTGGCGCCCCACCTCACTGGCACGGATTCGTGCTGTGGCTTCTACTCCGTCGATGCCGGGCATTTGAATATCCATTAAAATGATATCAAAGTTCTGTTTTGCTGCGAGCTCAACGGCTTTTTCGCCATTTTCCGCCAACACCACTGTGTGCCCGCGCGACGTCAGTATAATGGTTGCGACCTTCTGGTTTACCGGGTTATCTTCTGCCAGCAAAATAAGGAGTGGCCGCATTGGGGCGACGGTGTTGGTAATCGCAGATTGCGTAAGTGGCCTGATTAGGTCGGTCTGAGACGCAGAGTCATTTTTGCCGTTGGCTAATGGTAGCTTGAGGTTAAAGCTAAAGGCACTGCCAATCCCCAGCTCAGTCTCCAATTGCATTTCGGAACCCATCAGTTGCAAAAGACTTGTGCAGATTGCCAAGCCCAGCCCGGTTCCACCGTATAGGCGTGTATCGGAGTTGTTGGCTTGGACAAAGGCCTCGAATATCGCGGATTTTTGCGCTGCAACAATGCCTTTGCCGGTATCTTTTACTTCGAAGTGGATCGTCACGCCTTCTTCGGCCTGTTCCGTCAGCTGGCATACTTCAACCTTTATCGAGCCATGGTCAGTGTATTTGATCGCGTTGTCGATCAGGTTCAGCAACACTTGGCGTATGCGCGTGGGGTCACCAATGACCCCTTCGGGTAGTCTGTCATCAACGTCGACCACGAATTCAATGCCTTTTTCCTGGGCCCTGAGGATGCCATGGTCAATAATGTTCTCGAGGATGAGCCCGGGGTTGAACTCGAAGTGCTCGAGCGTGAGCTTGTTCGCCTCAATCTTGGAATAGTCTAGGACATCATTGACGAGCCTCGTCAGTGTGTGTGAGGATTCAATAACGGTTTGCAAATAGTCTCTTTGTTCCTCGATGATTGCCAGATCCATTGCCAGCGCTGACATCCCAACAATACCATTTAGCGGCGTTCGGAATTCGTGGCTCATGCTGGCTAAAAACAAGCTTTTCGTAGTGTTGGCGGCATCTGCTTGATCCTTCGCCGCACGCAACTCTAATTCGGTTTTCTTCCATTCAGTGACATCGCGAAAAACAGCGACACAGCGTAGCCCTGTTTCCGGTTGCATGGACGAAAGTGCAACTTCGACATCGAAATGGTGTCCGGCGCTATGTAGCGCAGAGCTTAAGACGCGCTCTGTTATTTCTCCGCCATCGCTTGTGCTGTGCCGGGGTGTGAGCGTCTGCAGGGTGTTGCTGACATCGATCAGGTCGGGCAGCGTTTTATTCAGGAGCTGACTATTGTCCAAGCCAAACATTTCCTGGAGAGCCCTGTTGCTGGAGCGTAGGCGTCCGCTCTCGTCAATGGTCGCCACACCATCGGCAATATTGTCCATGGTTACCCGCTGAAGAGCCTCACTGTTAGCAAGGGCGCGCTGAGCGGACAGTTTGCTGCCCTCTGCCTGGTAGGCCATGATGAGATTGCCGGCTGTCGACAGTAACAGTTCTAGTTTATCGATGAGAGCCTCTTCATAGCCTTCACGGCGGTTGGCCAGGCCGACCATGCCCACCATGACACCACCGCTGTAGATGGGGATTCCAAGGAAAGCGTTCAGGGGGGGGTGACCTTCAGGCAGGCCGCCACGCCTCTCGTCGGTGGGAGCTGAATTTGCAATCAGCACCTTGCCACTGGTCATGACTCTGCCAAAAAGTGTCTCAAGGTTGCGAAATTCCAAGCCGGTATCGACATAGGTCTGATAGTGCAGGCGAGTGGCGTCGTTCCAGGCAATGTTGGTCAGCGCATGGCTTCTGAGGAAGGGCGCGCCTGACTCGTCCAAGATAACCTCGCCGACAAACCCGTAGTCGCTCTCAGATACTTGCAGCAGACTTTCGAGCAGAATCTCGAACGGATTGCGGCTGGTCCGGTCTGCGACAAACGTTGACAGTGAGTCGTTGATGGAACTGAGCATGTGATTAGCGGATTTGATGTCGTCTGTGAGCTTCTGTTCATCTGTACAGTTGCGGCCAACCAGGTATATCCTGCTGCCGTCTGGTGCAGCCGCTCCGCTAAGCTGCAGCCAAATGTAATGACCGTCCTTGTGTCGAATTCTGACTTTATGTACTGCAACGTTCTGTGATTTGACCATGACATTGGCTACGGTAACCGTTTCGTCAATGTCGTCGGGATGCACGAAGTCTACCCATGGTTTTGCGGTCAGCTCTTGCGACGTATAGTTCAGCATGCGGCATGCTGCCGGATTGGCCCGCTCGAGGTAGCCGTTGCCGTCGAGCACCGCCATGAGTTGGTCGGAGAGGCGGAATAACTGAACAATGGAGGCCTCTGCCTCCTGATAGCGTTCTACAAAGGCCAGGTGAGCCTGCTGCTCCACCACCTTTAACTCTGATTCTATTATTGCCTTGAGGTCCTCAAGAGTCTGCCGGATTGTGGGTGCGAAGTTTCTGGCCTGCGTGTCCAGTACACAAAGTGCTCCCAGGCGACGGCCCTGCCAATCGTTTACCGCGATGCCGGCATAGGCGCGGATATGCGGCTCGCTGAGGACCAGAGGGTTGTCTCGAAACCGTTCGTCCAGCATGGCGTCAGGGATGATCATGATGCCGTCTGACGTCGCAATGGTGTGCTGGCAAAAGGATACATTACGTGGAGTTTGCTGCACGTTCAGGCCACTTGACGCCTTGAACCACTGGCGGTCACGATCAACCAGGGAGAAAGCCGCCATAGGAGTGTTCAGCACCAGAGTGGCCAGCCTGACGACTCGGTCGAATCGATCCTCCGGCAGCGAGTCCAGCAGGCCGCTCTCATAAACGCCGTTCAGGCGCAGGTCTTCTTTATCAGGTGGGGGCATACTGCAATGTCTCCGGCTTCTTGGAACCCTGGCCCGAGCTTACTAGAATCATCGTGGGGTGTAATGCCGCAATTGTGCAACACCGTTCGCGCAGTCTTTGGGCAACTTGCATGGACACCCCCGATTCTGGGCCAGCGCCTAGAAGTGACTATGGGCGGCCGCTGGTCCGAGGATAAACGCCGGGCGGTGCTGGATCGTGCGATAGAAAACGTCGTGACCGGTCTAGTGACCTTGAACCCACAGCCCAGTGAGGGCGAACGGGATTTCGACAATTTCAGTCCATCCTTTGTAATCGCCTGGCACGCTGACGAAGCTATTAATTTGTACGCCAAGGTTGTGGAGGGCTACAAGAGCGGCGGTTTCAACGCGCGGGCGACGAGCCCCCAACGGTTTAGCGAGGGGTTCGATGATGAAACTCTTGTGTCCTGGGAGCTGGGACTGAAATCAGACTGGCTGGAGCGTCGTTTGCGGCTCAATGCGGCACTGTTCCGGTCGGAATATGAAGACATTCAGGTCAATGTGCAGTCAGATCCGAACAATGTCACTTTGTCATTGATGCAGGAATGTATGTGATTCAGGCCACGGTCTTTGGAATGCGCGTTTGACTCTGTCAAGTCCCCTGCCCCGTGGAGAGGTGCAAGTGGCCATTTGGGGTAAAAACCTCACTGATGAAGAGTACTACACAGCGCATTTCAACGGTGGAGCCGGTTTCCCGGTTGCCTCGGCCGTGTGGGGAGAGCCGCGCAGCCTTGGAGTGGATTTCAGCTACGCCTACTGAGCCAAACGCTTTAGTGTTCTCCATGGAGCTTCACCCACTCCGTTAGCAGACGTGCGCGGTAGCCTGTGGTATCAGTGCTGAAGGATTCAATGGTAATGCCGTTAACCATCGTGTGCGCGCAGGCACCAAAAGAGTGCGACCCTGGTCGATAATGCATACTGGCAGCTGTCAGACGGAGGGTTTACTCAGTAAAGGCCGGTGCTACATTGATTCTCTTTGCGGCAGCCACGTGATGTTCGCGGCAAACACATTCAACGAGATTCGGCGTGTAGCCGAGCAAGTGAAGGAATCCCCGTATGCAACGTCCAAATAACCCAATCGGCAACGACGAACAGCGCGCCCATGAGCTGTTGGCGCTAGACTATTTCAATCACCCGGAGATCGTTCGCGCGCGAGAGGAGGTCAGGGTGTTCTGGCTGGAGCACGCGGAACCAAGTGCCGCCATGCGCCGTGCCTTTGAGTGGGCTTTTGAAGAAGTTATGTTCGGCGCTACGGTGTGGGCGCTTAACCAAGACCCGCTCTACCCAAAAGTTATTACTATCAGCCGTTTAGCGCATACAGTTGACGGTAGGCACATTCCTGGCAGCCGCTGGGGTATCGATAATCCTGACTCTGTGTATCGGGTGATACCGATCAGCGGTGCGGAACGGTATGTGATTCGTGGCCGTGTATCCGAGCCGCGTCTGGTCGAAAACTACTTCACACTGTGGGATTCTGCCATGAAAACGTTGGGCTTGCTTGATGGCAAACAGCTAAAGGTGGATGCTGAGGGTTTGTTTACAGTCACAGTCGACGCCAGCGCCGCTGACGGCCGCGCTAATCACATTCAGGCGCCACCGGACAGCCACGAGTTTTACATACGCGATGTTATCGCACGCTGGGGGGAGGATCGTGTTAACGAGCTCTCCATTGAACGGCTCGGTCCGCCTCCTTTGCGGCCGCCCTTCAGCGAGGCTGAAAACCTCGCGCGGATCAAGACCTATCTGCAGCGCTGGGCGACAGAAACCACCCGCTGGAACCGTCAAGCCATGGATAAACCTGCCAACGGCTTTGAGTTCACCATTGATCGAGACAGTGACGGTGCACTGCGCAACCAGATATACATCATGGGCTATTTTCGCTTACCCGACAAAAGCACGGCGATGGTGCTCGATATCAATCTTGGAGGTGCAGATTATTTTATTGCTCCGATCACCAATATTTGGGGTACGACCAACTGTATCACTGAGCGCACCGGTTGCCTGAATCGGCACCAGGCTCTGGCCAACCCGGACGGCAGCCTGACCTTTGTGCTCAGCGTGACGGATCCAGGTGTGCACAACTGGCTCGACCCATCGGACCTCGATGAAGGTATCCTTACGTTGCGTTGGGCGGAGTTTGCCAGCGGAGAACCGGAAACGGGACTCTCGGTTAAGCAGCGCCTGGTGCCATTGACGGAGGTGCTGGCGCAGGTTCCTGACAACCAGCGCATGACGACGGAAATGCGAGCAGAGCAGTTGCGTGAGCGCGCGGCCAGCTATGCCTGGCGGTTGGAGGAATGAAGATGCCTTTATTGCAGGATTCAGTCTGGCTGATTTCCGGTTGTTCTACGGGGTTTGGTCGCGAAATTGCTCGCACTGCGCTAGAGGCGGGTGCCCGGGTGGCGGTGACCGCTCGGCATCCTGAGTCGGTTGCCGGTCTGGTGAGCGCCTACCCTGGCCAGGCCATCGCCCTTGCGTTGGATGTTACGGATGCCGCTTCGATCAGCGCCGCGGTTGCAGGCGCTATAGAAGGCTTTGGGCGTATCGATGTGCTGGTAAATAACGCGGGCTATGGCTACGTGGCGGCGGTCGAGGAAGGAGAAGAGGCCGCAATTCGCGCCATGTTTGAAACCAACTTCTTTGGTGCACTGGCGTTGACGCGTGCAGTGCTGCCAATGATGCGTGAGCAAGGTGGTGGCCATATCATCAACAACTCATCACAGGCCGGGATTATGGCTAACCCGGGCACCGGCTACTACAGCGCGTCAAAGCATGCCCTTGAGGGCCTGATGGAAGCGTTGGCCAAGGAAGTGGCGCCGCTGGGTATTCGGGTAAGCTCTGTGCAGCCGGGCGCGTTTCGAACCGACTGGTCTGGCCGCTCGATGCAGCGCAGTGCGCAGCGTTTGGATGCTTATGAGGCGCATGTGCATAGCCGGTTGGACATGATTGCGCAGATGGATGGCAAACAGCCCGGGGATCCGGTGCGCGCAGCCAAGATCATCGTTGACCTCTACACTATGGACGACCCGCCTGTACAGCTGCTGCTCGGTGCGGGTGTGCTGCTAAGCTATCGGGAGAAGTTGGTCGCTGTGCAGGACAACCTGGATCGCTGGGCGAGCCTGTCACGATCGGCTGATTTCCCCTTAGACGACGGTTAGGTGAAGAGTCTCGGCGATTGTAGCGGCAATACACCATGGTGACCTGGAAGAGTGCTGGAGGAGGTAAGCGCGGTCCTAACGTTACCCGCATGCGAGTCCCAGACGGTAGGCAGGTAGGCAGTGCATCCCGCGAGGGGGGAGCAAATGGCCGTGGTGTGAAACCGGTTAAAGCGCACCAAGGTCGCTCAACGGGTCGAGAAGACGGCGCGTGCAATGCATTGTTAGAAGCCCTCTGTGACAGTGTGGATTAGTCGGGCTCAGGTGAATACAGTTCGGCCAGCAGCTCCGGTGTGCTTTCGTAGACTTCAGTGAGCAAGATTGAGCAGACCTGAATGCCAACAGGCGCAGACAGTGACGTTGCGCTCTCATCACCAGACAACCACAAGCTGAGCAGCGCCTGGTAGGGAAAGCCGCTATCGTTGGTTGCGGGCTGCGCCGCCGTGTAGTCCACGGTGACGCGCAGCAGCTCCGGGTTGTCGCCAAGCTGCCTGCCCCAGTTTGCCACCGCCTCACGAAAATCGCTTTTCGCGCCGGTTGCCGGGTTTAGCAGAAATATCTGCCGCTGGCGCCCCGGCCCTTCAACCTCTCGCGGTGCGCCTGCCAGCAGCGCTTCGTCTGCCCCTGCTGGCCTGATGAGCTGCTGCTCCATGAAGTTGCGTTCGTCCTCGTCGAGAATTTCCCGCACCCGTCCGCTGTGCACTCCCGCCACGTTCACGTTCGGGTCAAAGAAAAACTCGGTAATGACGTCAAAATCTACCGACGGTGAAGCTGATACCAGATAATTGCGCACATACTTGGTGAAAGGGAAGTAACGGCTGCCCAGCCGCGAGTGATGGTTTTCGTAATAGTCACGAAACGCTTCGGGCGTGCTGCCACTGCGACGGCTGATGAGGCAAACAGATTTCATCATTGTTTTCCGGCGCGCTTCGCGCCCCCCTGTCGGAACTTCTCCATCTCTTGATCTATGGTGAACGACGCAGGGCGCTGCCGCGGCGGGAAGTCTTCAAAGGTGGCAAGAAACTGGCGTACCAAAATGGCGCCCGGTATGCCCCGAGCGCCGATTTTTTTGTCCCACCAACGGTTATACATATTGGAATCGGTGTCCGCTCGCTCAAACGGGTCCTGTCTCAGGTTAAAGATTTTGGGAATACGCAGTTGCACAAAAGGGTCGCGCCAGACATCGAATGTCTGCGCGCGTTGCTCGGCAAACACCAGCTTCCAGTCGCCGTCACGCACCGCCAGCATGTCGCCATCATCGCTGGCGTAGAAGAACAGCTTGCGTGGCCCTTCATCGGCCTGGCCAGTCAGGTAGGGCAAGAAGTTGTAACCATCGAGGTGCACCTTGAAGGTCTTGCTGCCCGATGTGTGCCCTTGCAGCAAATTCGTTTTGATGTCGGGGTTTCCTGCCGCGGCCATCAGCGTGGGCACCCAGTCCAGGTGCGACATAATATCGTTGGAGATTTGGTTGGGCTGTACTTTGCCCGGCCACCGAACGATAGCCGGCACCCGGAAACCACCTTCCCAGTTGGTATTTTTCTCGCCGCGGAAAGGCGTAATACCAGCATCCGGCCATTGATTGAAGTGCACACCGTTGTCAGTCGTGTAGATGACGATGGTGTTGTCGCTGATGCCCAGTTCGTCCAGTTTGGCCAGCAAAACGCCTACGTGGTTATCGTGTTCAACCATGCCGTCGTTGTAAAAACCCTGGCCAGAGAGCCCTTTGCTTTCGTCTCGTAGATGGGTGTAGTAATGCATGCGGGTTGAGTTGAACCAAACAAAGAACGGTTTATCGCTGGCGTGGGCACGGTCAATAAAGTTGAGGGAGGCGTCGAGGAATTCTTCGTCGACAGTCTCCATGCGCTTTTTATTCAATGGCCCAAGGTCCTCGACCTTGCCATCAGCACTTGAGCGAATAATGCCGCGGGGCGTTACCAGGCGTGTGATGTTGGAGTCGGTAGGCCAGGATTCATCCTCCGGTGCTTCTTCGGCATTCAGGTGGTAGAGATTGCCAAAGAACTCATCGAAGCCGTGGTTGGTGGGTAAGAACTCATCCCGGTCGCCAAGGTGATTTTTGCCAAACTGGCCGGAGGTGTAACCCAGTGGTTTGAGCAGTTCAGCGAGGGTTGGATCCTGTGGCTGAATGCCCACAGTGGCGCCGGGAACGCCAACTTTGGTCAGGCCTGTGCGCAGTGGGTGTTGCCCGGTGATAAAGGCAGACCGGCCCGCCGTGCAGCTCTGCTCGCCGTAATAGTCGGTGAACATCATGCCTTCGTTGGCAATGCGGTCGATATTGGGTGTTGGGTAGCCCATCATTCCATGGCTGTATTTGCTGATGTTAGTGATGCCGATGTCGTCGCCCATGATCACCAGGATGTTGGGCCTGTCTGCGGCCAGGACCGACGCGCTAACGCTGATCAGGAGTGAGGTGCAGAGTGTCAGCAGACCCCTGGCTAGCGGCGGGCAGTGGAATGTCATTGTTATTCTCCTGGTGCTCTAACGTGATTGGCAGCGCTTCAAAGTGCAAATGCCGATGCTAATATCTTCAGGTTATGGGCTGCCCCTGATGCTGTCAATGCAGCGTTTACCGCTTAATCCCTTGAGGTGAACGGTTCGTGCATCGCTTCACTGAATGCCCGTGACAGGGCCGCTATCGACACCCCCATCATCAGTGCTCGATAGGTGTTCAGCCTTTCATCGGTGAAGGATGCACCCAACATTGCCAGAAAGGGCGCAAACACTCGCAGGGCAAGCCAAGCGAGGATAGCGGCCAAGCCCAAACGGATGATCAGGTCAGCGATGGGTGTCTGTTTGGCATTGCTCAGCGGTGGCGTCATGCTCGCGTGCTCTTTATGGTAATTATAAGATAGTAAATAAGTGTTGCGTGATTGCCAGGGTCAACGGAAGGCAACGTAACGAAAAACGCCCTTGTATGCCACGCGGGCCCGCCAAAACGGTGACCAAATCTTTAGAGAACAAAACCTATGAACGACGTACTCTCCCAGCCCTTGGCCTTGCCCTGTGGCCTGCAACTTCCTAATCGGTTGGCCAAGGCGGCGATGACCGAGGGTTTAGCGACGCCTGATGGCGAGCCAACACGGGCTTTGAACCAGCTCTACGAGCGATGGTCCGCAGGTGGGGCGGGCCTGTTGCTCACCGGCAACGTCATTGTGGACAGGGACCACCTGGAACGGCCCGGCAACGTGGTAATCGACCGCGAGCCGGATGCAGCGATGCGAGAGGCGTTGGCACGTTGGGCCGTCGCCAGCACCGTTGCGGGCAATCAGGCCTGGGTGCAGCTCAGCCATGCAGGGCGCCAAACCATGAAGTCGGTAAATACTCATCCGCGCGCACCGTCTGCGGTGAAGCTGGGCTTGCCCGGTGGGCAATTCGGCAGCCCGGTGGCTTTGTCGGTGCAGGAGATTGCGGCCCTCACAACACGTTTTGCGCTGGCGGCCGGTGCCGTGTGCGAGGCCGGCTTCAGCGGTGTTCAGGTACACGCAGCTCATGGTTATTTGCTCTCTCAGTTTCTGAGCCCGCGCAGCAATCAGCGCCGTGACGAGTACGGCGGCAGCCTGGAAAATCGAGGGCGTTTTCTGTTGCAGGTGGTTGCTGCGGTGCGTGCAGCGGTGGGGCCCGGTAGGGCGGTTGCGGTGAAGTTGAATAGTGCCGATTTCCAGCGCGGCGGCTTCGATTTTGGTGAGAGCCTGCGCGTGGCCCAGTGGCTCCAAGAGGTCGGCGTTGACCTGATTGAGATCTCCGGTGGCACCTACGAGCAGCCGCGCCTGTTGGGTGTGGAGGGCCTGGAGGCGGCTGAGCCGCAGCAGGTGGCCGCTTCCACGCTGGAGCGCGAAGCCTACTTTGTGGACTTTGCGCTTGCTATGCGCCGCGAACTGCATGTGCCGTTGATGGTCACGGGCGGCTTTCGTACGCGGGCTGCCATGCAGGCGGCGCTGGCCTCCGGCGGGGTGGACGTGATTGGCCTGGGCCGTCCCATGTGCCTGCAAACCGATGCGCCGGCGCGCCTGCTAGCGGGGGCGGCAGATGTGCCACGCTATGAAGACGGTTTGGGCCTGTTGCCGGCGTGGCTGGGCTTCCTGCGCCGTTTCAAAACGGTGAAGACGCTGGATACCTTCGCCGCTCAATACTGGTTTTATGCGCAGCTGGATGCTCTGGGTAAACGCGGTGCCGTGGAACCTGCGCTTTCCGTGTTACGTGCGGCTTTGCGTGTTGCGCTCGAACAGAGACGGTTGCTGGGTGGGCGTACTCGCTAGTGTGCAGAGTTGGGTGAAGCGATGTAGTAAAGGATATATGGAGCGGGTGATGGGAATCGAACCCACGCTATCAGCTTGGGAAGCTGAAGTTCT
>JANQUV010000010.1:31564-116906 GCA_030730585.1 Haliea sp. | reverse complement strand
TAACTACACCGCAATCGCCCCCAATGCCCGCACCCATTTGATTTGCGCCTCGCACTCAGTTTCTACAGGGCTGCCCGCCAGTTCCCGGCGCAGCGGGTAGTTTTTGCGCAAACGATCAAAGGCTCTACGTGCGTCGTCCTCCTCAGCGCCCAACACTGCTTCACGCAGGCGACGATCGTCGGCGTGTATGTCATACCGCGCTGTGCACAAATAGCGCAGTAATGCGGTATCGCGCAGCTCTCCTACGCGCAGCGCGGGTGGCAGCTGCGAGGGCTGCAGACGCCCTGGTTGTTGCGCCGACTCAGCGTCTATTTGCGGGCCTTGCTCAGGAGCCTGTTGTAGCGACTGTTGCAGCGCCTGCGCCAGCTGCCGGGTAGCAGCGACCTTTGCGTCAACGCTATACCCCGCAATGTGCGGTGTACCCAACACCACCCGTTCCAATAGCGCCGGGGTGACGGAAGGCTCGAACTCCCACACATCCAGCACGCACCGTGGCGCATCCGCCGCGCTCAACCGCGCCAGCAAAGCCGCCCCATCAATCACCGGCCCGCGGCTGGCGTTAATTAACAACGTGGTGCCTTGTAGCGCGAATAATTCACGCGCACCCAGTAAATGATGGCTTGGCCAAGGAGGCGTGTGGGTGAGCGATGTATGCAGGCTAACGACATCACAGGCAAGAATGTCGGCAAGCTGCGCGGGCTCCGGCAATAGCTGCTCTGCTAGCCAGGGGTCGTATTGCAGGCTGGCAATACCCAAGGCACCAAGCCGTTCGCGTAACAAGCGCCCCACATGGCCGTAACCAACGATGCCCACTCGCCCGCCCGCCAGCAGCCGTTCCAGCACACCGGCTTGAGCAGCCATCGCTGCCAGCACGTATTCCACTACCGAATTCGCATTCGCGCCGGGCGCCGCTGCAAACTCTATTCCCGCTTTAGTCAGCCACGGCACATCCACATGGTCGAGCCCAGCGGTGGCCGTGCCCACAAATTGTACCGGGCTGCCCCGCAGCAGGGCCTCGTCAACGCGGGTCACAGAACGCACCAACAACACATCTGTAGCGCGCAGGTCATCGGCGGCGATGGTACGGCCCTCAACAACACGCAACTCGCCAAAATGGCCGAAGCAGGCTTCCAACGCCGGAATATTCTGGTCGGCAAGAATACGCATCAGCGGGAAGCATCCGCAGGTGCAGACATGGCCCTCACCAAGGCGGGCGTGAGCGCCGCACTCTTGCCGAACTCGGCCTGCAACGCATGGTAAAAGATATCGGCGCGCCGCGGCAGAGGGGCGCCCGCCAGGCGCAATGCCTCGCGCCGCACCGCCTGTTCAAAGGCGCTGTGGTCAGCGGGTTCGCCAGCCTGCGCGGCAAGGTTGTCGGTGCTGACGCGAAAAGGAAAGCCGCAGGCCAGGGAAAAACACCACTCCAGCGCCTGCGGCCTCACCTCCACCGCCTCAAAGGCAGCCTGTGAACCTGCATCGCGCCCTTCTGGCGCGTACCAGTAGCCGAAATCGACTTGCTGCCTGCGCTCAACGCCGGCAATGCACCAGTGTGCCGTTTCATGCAGCGCACTGGCGAAGAAGTTGTCGCGAAACCAGAGCCGGTGCGGCTCATGCGGCGCCGCTGAGGGCACGTACAGCGGCTCTTCTGCCCCACCGCACAGCAGCGTGTTTTCGCTGTGCAGGAAACACTGCGCAAACACCCACTCCACACGCCGAGCGCAGAACAAGGCTTCACGTGTATCCTTCGACGGGTCGTGTGCGCGCATTCAGGCGCCCTTGCGCAGCAAGAACAGCAGGTTGCCGTTTTCCTCAGTTTCCGCGAGCAATTCGTGCCCAAGAAAGGAACAGAATTTGGGAATATCGCGCAGCGTCGTAGGGTCCGTTGCCACTACGCACACCGTTTCACCGGCGCTAATGTCACGAATACAATTGTGCAATAGCATCACGGGCTCGGGGCAATAAAGCCCGGTGACGTCCAGCTCATGATCGGCGTTAAGATGGGTCATGGCAGTGTGCCGCCACTCAGCAGCAGTTGTGCGCTGTCTTTGGGAAGGAGATCCCACGCCTCACTATTGCCATCATACAGCAGAGCAAGATGCCCGGAATCGAGTTGCCGGCGAAGTTGTTGCACCTTCGCCGCCAAACTCAATTCTACCGCACCGTAGTCGGTGCCATCGCGGCTGGCAAACTCCTCCAGCAATGCGTTAAGCACGTCCGGTGACAGCCGCGCGGGCGGTATCTCTAGCAGGTCAGCCAAGGCTCACTCCGGCTTGATGAAACGCAGGGTCATCCGGTCGCTCTCGCCAATAGCTTCGAACTTGGCGCGATTTTCATCATCGTCGCGCAACGCAGGGGGCAAAGACCACACACCATTGGGGTGATCGGCGGTATCCCGCGGGTTGGCATTGATTTCACTGCGAGCGTCCAGTTTGAAACCGGCTTTTTCGGCTGCGGCAATCACATAAGCCTCGGTCACGTAGCCCGTGCGGGCCATCGCTTCCACGTCCTCACCAGAAGGCGCACGGTGCTGCACCACGCCAAATACGCCACCGGGCTTGAGCGCAGTGAACGCCGCTGCCAGCGTGCCGTCTAGGCTACCCATACGCAGCCAGCTGTGAATGTTGCGGAACGCCACAATCAGGTCCGCAGAGCCCACAGGCGCTACGGTGGTCTCGGCAGGCGGTGCCAGCTGAGTTACCTGAACAGGGCCGTACAGGTCGTTATTTGTCGCCAGCTTCTGCAGGAAGCCACCCAAGGCATTGCGGAAATAGGCATTGGATGAAGCGTTAAGGCCAAAATGTGCTGCATAGAGCTGGCCGTTGCCGGTAACCAGTGGCGCCAGTACCTCGGTGTACCAGCCACCACCTGGCGACAACTCCACCACGGTCATACCTTTCTTGATACCGAAAAACTCCAGAGTCTCGCGAGGGTGACGGAAGCTATCCCGTGCCTTGTTTTCTGCGCTGCGCTGCTCGCCATTAAGCGCCGTATCCCAGTCGACAGCCGCGTGCGCCGGCGCGAGGACGGCAGCCAATAGCAATGCCACTACATATTTCATCTTAGCTTCCTTCTGCCACAGGGGGTTGCAGGGTAATATACGGGCTGTGGCAGCGAATGTGGAGCCTGATTGTGCAATCTTCTTTCATCGTAACGTTTATCGGCGACGACCGCCCCGGCCTTGTCGAACAACTGTCCAGTGCCATTGAACGCTGTGGCGGTAACTGGCAGGAAAGCCGCCTGTCGCAGCTCGGCGGGAAATTTGCAGGTTTGGTGCTGGTGTCATTGCCCGAAGATACCGGCGACAACCTGGAACACACGCTGAAAGGCCTCGCGAGCAGCGGCATCAGCGTGCGCGTTACACCAGCCACCGGCGGTGTGACCGCCTCCGAGGGCCGGCGCATCACGCTGGCAGTTCTGGGGCCAGACCGCCCAGGTATCGTACGGGAAATTTCCCGCGCGCTCGCCGCAGAACACGTCAATGTGATCGAGATGGAGAGTGAGGTGAGTAGTGCGCCCATGAGCGGAGAGCTGCTATTTCGCGCTGAAATCCTTGCAGAAATTCCTCGCGGAGCTTCTCAGGAAGCGTTGTCTGATGCCTTGGACGGCATTGCAGAGCAGATGACGCTGGAGATAGACCTAGGCGCTCACTCAACCCCTGCGTGACAGGCAGCGCAGGCCAATCCAGGCCGCGGCGGCCGCGGCAGCTGCAAGCACCAGCAGGCCGACCACGGTCAACGTCAGTTTAAATAAATCCCAAATGCGCTCCAGTGGGACGTCAAAGCTGTCGACAGCCCCCCACACCAAAGCAACCATTGCCAAGATACCCAAGACAATGGTGCGCACATACCGCCGCCGGGAGCGCGCCACAGCAGCGCCTAGCGAGCCGGTGCTGACGCCGGAAGCACCGGCGTCGCACACTCAACATCCATGTTCTGCCCGCGATGGCGCAGCACATGGTCCATCAATACGATGGCCAGCATCGCTTCCGCAATAGGCGTTGCCCGAATACCCACACAGGGATCATGACGCCCGTGCGTGGCCATTTCCATGGCTGCGCCGGATGTGTCAATAGTGGCACCGGGCTGGCGAATGCTTGAGGTGGGTTTAAGTGCCAGGCTGACCGTGATGTCCTGACCACTGGAAATCCCCCCCAGCACCCCGCCCGCATTATTGCCGACAAAGCCTGCGGGGGTCAGCAAGTCACGGTGCTCACTGCCCTGCTGTTCAACCACCGCAAAACCGGCACCAATCTCCACGCCCTTGACCGCATTGATACCCATCATGGCATGCGCGATATCGGCATCCAGACGATCGAACACCGGCTCTCCCAGCCCAGGCATAACGCCACTGGCCACCACATTGATGCGCGCACCAACGGAATCACCGCGCTTGTTCAACGCCGCCATATACGCTTCCATCTCACCCACCTTGGACGGGTCTGGGCAGAAGAAGGGGTTCTCTTCAACGCTGCTCCACTGTAGGGTTTCGGCGCGGATAGGCCCTAGCTGTGCGAGGTAGCCGCGAATCAGAATGCCGTAGCGTTCGTACAAAAACTTGCGCGCAATGGCACCGGCTGCCACGCGCATCGCCGTTTCGCGCGCTGAAGAACGCCCCCCACCACGATAATCGCGAAAACCATATTTTTGCTGATAGGTGTAGTCCGCATGAGCCGGGCGAAACGTGTTGGCGATATTCGAGTAGTCCTTCGAACGCTGGTCGGTGTTCGCGATCAGCAAGCCGATCGACGTGCCGGTTGTCCGCCCCTCAAACACACCGGAAAGAATCTGTACCTCATCCGCTTCACGCCGCTGCGTGGTGTAACGCGATGTACCCGGCTTACGCCGGTCGAGGTCACGCTGCATATCTGAGGTGGTCAGGCTCAAGCCCGGGGGGCAGCCGTCTACGATACAGCCCAGCGCAGGGCCGTGACTTTCACCAAAGCTGGTCACCGTGAACAGCTTGCCGAGGGTATTGCCGGACATTGTTTATCACTCTAAAACGCAAATGGAGCAGTATACGCTATTCCTGCAGGCTTGACTGATTTTGGCGTAATTCCTGCGCGCTGAGAACGCAGACACCGTGCCCACCATGCTCGAATTCCAGCCAGGTAAACGGTAGCTGAGGAAAGGCTTTCTCCAGCGCCTCCCAGCTGTTTCCCACTTCCACAACCAGCAAGCCGTGTGGCTGTAAATAGTCCGCGGCACGGGCGAGAATGCGTCGAGTCAAGTCCAGGCCATCCGCACCGGACCCTAAGGCCAGCGCAGGCTCATGCGCATATTCAGCGGGCATGGAGGACAGGTCTGCGTCATCGACGTAAGGTGGATTGCTGACGATGATGTCATACCGCTCACCGGGCACCGCCGCAAACAGGTCAGACTGTAGCAGCCGCACGCGATCTGTCAGCCCGAGCGCTTGCGCGTTTTCCGCCGCCAGAGCGAGCGCCTCGGCGTCCAGATCCAACAGGTCTACCCGCGCATCGGGCAAATACCAGGCCGTGGCAAGGCCAATGCAGCCGCCCCCGCAGCACAGGTCCAGAATACGGGAGGGGCTGGGGCCCCGGTACCAAGGTCGATAGCCCGCTTGCAGTAACTCAGCGATGGGTGACCGGGGAATGATAGCGCGCGGGTCGCACTGCCAGCGCAAACCCGCAAACCAAGCTTCACCCGTCAAATAAGGCAGCGGCACACGCTCTTCAATACGGCGCCGCAACACTTCTGCCACGCTGAGGGCCTGCGCCGCGGAGAGGGGCAGCGGCAGCACGCTGTCATCACTGTCTGCCGGCAAACCAGCGCTCCAGAGCACCAATTGCACCGCTTCGTCCCACGCATTGTCAGTACCGTGGCCATAATACGCCTCAGAGCCCTGCAACGCGGCCATGACCTGCTCAAGTGCCTCACCAACCGTACTCGCGCTTTTAATGCTGTTCATGCGTACCGGACTCTTCAAGATGGCGCGAGTGTAATCCATCCGTTGCGACGGAAGTAGCCTCTCGGTTTGCCTTCACTGGGGCCGGTTGCTACTATCGCCGACCCGCAGATAAGGCGGTAGTCAGGGGAGAAGACGCATGGAACAAGAATGGGCAAATATCATCAAGGCAATCGGCGAGGATTTATCGCGCCCGGGCCTTACTGACACACCAAAGCGTGCCGCCAAGGCCTTTGAATTTCTCACACGCGGCTACCATCAGTCGGTTGAGCATGTCGTCAACAACGCACTGTTTCCTTCCGATTCCAGTGAAATGGTATTGGTGCAGGATGTAGAGATGTATTCGCTCTGCGAGCACCACCTGCTACCTTTTATTGGCAAATGCCACGTAGCTTACATCCCTACCGGTAAAGTACTGGGGTTGTCGAAAGTAGCGCGTATCGTGGATGTGTTTGCACGACGCCTGCAAATTCAGGAATCCCTCACAACGCAAATTGCACAAACCATCATGGACGTGACTGATGCAGAGGGTGTGGGCGTAATTATTGAGGCACAGCACATGTGCATGATGATGCGCGGCGTGGAAAAGCAGAACTCCGTAATGAAAACCTCTGCCATGCTCGGTACATTCCGAACCGAGCAAAAGACGCGAGATGAATTCCTGTCCCTGCTGCAGCTACGCCGCTAAAGTGCACTGTCGGTGGCGCCGACGGCCAAAGTGAGAATTTCAGCATGCAGGTACTGCCTGTCTGCTGAACGTGCGCCGCTATACAGCAACACCCGGTAACCCCCATGGGGCCCATCCAACGCATACACTCGATAGCTTTGGTCGTCAGCTCGCCCATACAAAAGACGCTGGCCAAACACGCGGTTAGCCCATTGTGAACCCGACCCACAAGAGCGGCCGTCGCAGGCAAACAGCAGCAACGCCTCCCCTTGCTGCATCAGGCTGGCCTCCAGCCGCTGCAGCAGCTCACGGGAGGCGAATCCGTCGACGATCTGCCAGGTGACACGCTGCAACTCGCCGTCCAGGCGCACGCTGCTGCGGAACACCCAGTCGCCCTTCAATTTCTGAATAGGCCCCAGGCCAATCTCATGATCACGCGCCGTCTCTACCTTGCGCGCGATAGGGAGTGCATGAGGAAATGATGCCACTTCTCCCAGCAGCGCCTCAGGATGGTAGGCCTCGCGGCTTTCGGCCTGCGCGCCAAAAGCAACAGCCCAAATCAGCAACAAGCCTGCTGTGTTCCAATAGTGCGCGGTAAACTTCAACCGTTTCTCCTTGCCGACTGTGCTGGGCGAGATTCGCCCACGACAAACTCGACGTCCCGAGCCTGCTCGCGTGACATCATATCACTGAAGATCTCTGACACCGGCCGCTGCTCATGCAGAATGCCGTACAAACCATTGACCAGCGGCATGTGCACTGCCCGCCGATCTGCTTCAGCTTTCAGCAATGCCAGCGTATTGATGCCTTCCGCCACCTGATCCATGCCCTCCAACGCCGCGGTCAAGGATTCTCCACTGCCCACAGCGAAACCGATACGGTAATTACGTGACAAAGGTGAAGAACAGGTCACAAATAAATCACCCACGCCAGCAAGCCCCAGAAAGGTTAAGGGGTTTGCGCCCATCTGCACCGCAAAACGCGACATTTCGGCCAAGGCACGGGTAAGTAGCATGCCCACTGTGTTCTCTCCGAACGCCAGCGAAGCGCCCAAGCCAGCCAATATCGCGTACACATTCTTCAGCGCGCCACCCAGTTCAACCCCATACATATCACGCGAGGCGTACACCAGAAAACGCTCGCTGTGGAGCAGGTCATGCAGTTGCTCATTCAGCGCATCGCTGTCACTCGCCACCACCGAGCCCGTCACGTGCCCCGCGGCAATTTCACTGGCCAGGTTGGGGCCGCTGAGCACCGCCCGTGGATTGTTGGGCATTTCCTCACGCAGAATATCGCTCATCAAGCGAAAACCACCCGGCTCAATGCCCTTGGTCAAACTTACCAACAGCGTCTGCGGGCTCACCAACGAGTAGACTGCACGCACAATTTCGCGAAACGAAGCACTGGGCACCGCGACAAAAACGATGTCCGTGTCGGTCACGGCATCCGCCAGTGAGGTTGTTGCGCGAAGACGCGAGTCGAGATGATAGCCGGGCAAATAGTCGGTGTTTTCGTGCTTTTCGTTGATGGTAGCGACGCGTTCGACATTCCGACCCCAAAGCGCAACGCGGTGCCCGTTGCAGGCTACGATATTGGCGATAACCGTACCGAAACTACCCCCTCCCAGAACGGCGACTCGATGCGATCGCGGCATAGCGTACTCCCTGATTCTGCTTGGCCCGGCTTTACAGCAGCTTGGCACTGTGCCGGGGACGTGGCAAGCAGCGCCCCCGGCACAGAGAGAGTTCAGCTCTTGCTCAGTTGCAGCAACAGGCTGTTGAGACGGCTGACAAAGCTTGCAGGATCTTCCAGTTGACCGCCCTCAGCGAGAGTCGCCTGGTCCAGAATGACCAAGGCCAAGTCACCGAAACGTGCCTCGTCCTGCTCGCCATCCAACATCTGCAGCAAGGGGTGCGAGGGGTTGATCTCCAGAATGGGCTTGCTCTCCGGCACCGGCTGCCCAGCCGCCTCCAGAATGCGCTTCATCTGCGCACCCATGTCGAAATCGCCTACCACCAGGCACGCTGGCGACTCAGTCAGCCTTGTTGATGCGCGAACCTCCGAAACCGCCTCGCCCAGTGCACTGGTCAGGCGCTCAACCAGCGCTTCGCTGGTCTGCTTGACCTTCTCCTGCTCGGCCTTTGCCTCTTCGGAATCGTCATCCAGGTCCAACGCGCCGCGTGCAACGTCCTGCAGCTTCTTGCCATCGAACTCTTGCAGCTGATTCATCAACCAATCATCGACGCGGTCGCACAGCAGCAGCACCTCAATACCCTTCTTGCGAAACACCTCTAGATGCGGGCTCTTGCGTGCCGTGTTGAAATTCTCGGCAACCACGTAATAGATCTTCTCCTGCCCTTCTTGCATGCGTTCAACATACGCCGCTAGCGACTGGCCCTGCTCTGGCAGATCAGTATGCGTCGTGCTGAAACGCAACAAACTGGCAATTTTTTCGCGGTTGCCGAAGTCTTCTGCCGGGCCTTCTTTCAACACCTGGCCAAACTCTTTCCAGAAGGATGCGTAGTCGTCGCCTTCTTTCTTCGCCAGCTTGGCCAGCATATCCAGCACGCGCTTGGTCAAAGCACTACGCATGGCATCCACCGCGCCGTCTTGCTGTAAAATTTCACGTGACACGTTTAGCGGCAAATCATTCGAATCCACCACGCCTTTCACAAAGCGCAGGTACAGTGGCAGGAACTGCTCGGCGTCGTCCATGATGAACGTGCGCTGCACATACAACTTGAGGCCGCGGTTCATGTCGCGGTTCCATAGGTCAAACGGTGCCCGGCGTGGAATATACAGCAGGCTGGTGTATTCCTGTTTGCCCTCCACCTTGTTATGGCTCCAGCTCAAAGGCTGATCAAAGTCGTGGGACACATGGCGATAAAACTCGGTGTACTCCTCGTCGCTGACATCATTGCGCGAGCGTGTCCACAACGCCGTGGCCTCATTGACTGGCTTGTACTCGGGCGCTGCTGCTGGCTCGGCGTCGGCTTCTTCTCCTGCCTCGCTACCGTCAGCGGGCGTTACCGCCTCCAGCATCATGACGGGTACGGAAATGTGATCGGAGTATTTTTTGATCACGCTGCGTACGCGCCAGTCGTCGGCAAACTCGCTACAGGCCGGCTTCAGGAACAAGGTAATTCGAGTGCCACGAGTGTCTTTGCTGCGGCCTTCTATCGTGAACTCAGCCTCACCGTGCGATTCCCAAAGCACGCCCGTATCCGCATCGGCGCCGGCTTTGCGTGTATGCACTTCCACCCGATCAGCAACAATGAAAGCCGAGTAAAAACCCACACCAAACTGACCAATCAGCTGGGAGTCCTTCTTCTGGTCACCGCTTAACCCTTCCAGAAAGGCCGCCGTGCCCGACTTGGCGATGGTACCCAGGTTCTCGATCACCTCCGCCCGGGTCATACCGATACCGTTGTCACTCAAGGTAATGGTGTTGGCTTCCTTGTCGACATCCACCTGCACAGCAAATTCGCCCTGCCCTTCGAGCAATGAGTCGTCTGACAGTGCGGCAAAGCGCAATTTGTCGATGGCATCAGAGGCGTTGGAAATCAGTTCACGAAGAAAAATCTCTTTGTTGCTGTACAAAGAGTGAATCATCAGGTGTAGCAGTTGACGCGCTTCCGTCTGGAAGCCAAGGGTTTCTTTCTTCACATCCGCAGTCATAGGTCCCTCGCGAGTAGTGGCAGGTTGATAACAATAATGCCGTTGGCAAGTTGGACAGATGGGGGCTGGAAGCTGGTATTTCAAGTCATGCTAATGCATATTAGCCTGATAACAATGAGGAGTACGCAATGAACCTGACTGCCAACCGCTGGGCCCTTGCCCTGGGATTGTCTACACTACTGTTAACCGCCTGCAGCGATAGTAACGATACGGCGCCCGCACCCCCGCCGCCACCGCCGCCGGTAGAGCCTGACTTCCTTCCTATCGCTCAGCCTGAAGTGTCCGACCCGCCCGCAGAAGGTGATTTGTTCCTGCTCTCAACAACCTTTGACCTGGCAGACGTGGGCTACGAGCAGCGAGAGTTCTTCCTGTCGGGAGAAGCAACGGGGTTCAGCAACCTGAATGAGCTCGGCAGCGACGGCGCTTGGGAAATTGAACCGACCGGCAGCGCAAACTACCGCACGCGCGTGGTGATCTACCGCCCTATTAACGATGCCGAGTTCAGTGGCACCGTATTGCTCGAGTGGCTGAACGTCACGGCGGGTTTTGACACGGGGCCCTCCTACGGTTCCGGCCATGTTGAAATGCTTCGTCAGGGCCACGTCTGGGTGGGCGTATCGGCACAGCGCGTTGGCATTGAGGGCTCGAGTACACCGGTTGCACCGCTACACCTGAAAGCGATAAATCCTGCCCGCTATGGCAGCCTGGAGCACCCCGGTGACAGCTTCTCCTACGACATGTTCTCGCAGGCCGCGCGGGCTCTGCGCAGCCCCGGTGAGGTCGACATGCTCGATGGCTTGCAGGTAGATTACATACTGGCGCTGGGCGAATCGCAGTCTGCAGGGCGCCTGGTGACCTACATCAACGCCGTGCACCCGCTATACAACACCTTTGATGGCTATATGGTGCACAGCCGTGGTGACGGCAGCTCGCCTTTGTCGCAAGAACCGGAAACAGAGATAGGAACACCGGAGAGCGTGCGCATTCGCACCGACCTGAATGCCCCGGTATTCAATTTCCAAACAGAAACCGATGTTCTGCTGCTGGGCGCCATCAATGACCGCCAGCCCGATACCGACCTCTTCCGCCTGTGGGAGGTAGCAGGTACAGCGCACGGAGACTACTACTCCTTTATCATCGGCCGCGAGGACAGCGGGGTAGACCCACGCTTTATGCTGGTAGAAGAAGCCAACGGCATTCCCGGCTTCCTGAACTGTGCGCGCCCGGTGAATGCCGGGCCGATGGCCTGGACGTTCGGCGCCGCACTGCGCTCTCTGGATACCTGGGTGCGCGAAGGCACACCACCGCCCACCGAAGAGCTGCTTGCGGTGAACGATAGCGGCACAGCATTTATCAAGGATGATCAGGGCAACGTACAAGGTGGCGTGCGCACGCCGTGGGTTGATGCGCCGGCTGCTGTGCTGTCGGGTGAGGGTCAGGACGGCGACCGCTTGTGCTTCCTGTTTGGCACTACCGTGCTGTTCGATGCGGCGCGCATGGCATCGCTGTATGTCGACCAGGCCGGCTACGAAGCTGCGGTGGCGGAATCACTCGACCGTGCACTCGAAGGCGGCTTCCTGCTGCCTGAAGATGCCGAGCGCATTCGTGCCGTGGCGCCCCTGCAATGGCAGTCGCAGGTGCCGTAACCTGCATCAGTCGGTCACAAAAAAGCCCGCTTAGCGGGCTTTTTTGTGTTCCAACACAGCCGCCAAAACGGCAGGCCTGCAGCCAGGGATTTACTTCCAGCCGGTGACTTCAGCCAGTGCCTTACCGATGTCTGCCAGGCTACGGACAGTCTTTACGCCCGCGTCTTCCAGTGCCGCAAACTTTTCGTCCGCCGTACCTTTACCCCCTGAAATGATGGCGCCTGCGTGGCCCATACGCTTGCCCTTTGGCGCCGTAACACCTGCAATGTAGGAGACAACCGGCTTGGTCACATTGGCTTTGATAAATGCAGCCGCCTCTTCCTCAGCTGTGCCACCAATCTCGCCAATCATCACAATAGCTTCCGTGGCGGGGTCTTTCTCGAACATCGCCAGGATGTCGATAAAGTTAGACCCAGGAATGGGGTCACCACCAATACCAACGCAGGTAGACTGACCAAAGCCCGCATCAGTGGTCTGCTTGACTGCTTCATAAGTGAGCGTACCGGAGCGGGAAACGATGCCCACTTTGCCTGGCAAGTGGATGTGGCCGGGCATGATGCCGATTTTGCACTCGCCGGGAGTAATAACGCCCGGGCAGTTAGGCCCGATCAGCCGCACACCCAACTCGTCACACTTGACCTTACAGTCGAGCATATCAAGCGTTGGAATACCTTCGGTAATGCACACGATCAGCTTGATGCCGCTATTGGCGGCTTCAAGAATCGAGTCTTTACAGAACGCAGCAGGTACGTAAATGACGGACGCATGGGCGCCCGTTTCTGCCACGGCATCGGCCACAGTGTTGAACACGGGAAGACCAAGGTGCGTTTGGCCGCCTTTGCCAGGCGTTACACCACCGACCATCTTGGTGCCATAGGCAATAGCCTGCTCGGAATGAAAGGTGCCCTGGGAGCCGGTAAAGCCCTGGCAAATCACCTTGGTGTTCTTGTCAATAAGAATGCTCATTTCAGGCGACTCCTTCAGCGGCTTTAACTGCCTGTTGGGCAGCATCGGTGAGGCTGGTTGCGGCAATAATGTTGAGGCCGCTGTCGGCCAGTACTTGGCGGCCGAGCTCTGCATTGTTGCCCTCAAGACGCACAACCACCGGAACCTTCACACCGATTTCCTGTACCGCGCCGATCACGCCTTCGGCGATCAGGTCGCAACGCACAATGCCACCAAAGATATTGATGAACACAGCTTTCACTTTATCGTCCGACAAAATAATCTTGAATGCTTCAGACACACGCTCCTTGGTCGCACCGCCGCCAACATCCAGGAAGTTGGCTGGCGCACCACCGTGCAGCTTGACGATGTCCATGGTGCCCATGGCCAAGCCAGCGCCGTTAACCATGCAGCCGATGTTGCCGTCCAGAGCCACGTAGTTCAGTTCCCACTTGGCGGCATGCGCCTCGCGAGCATCTTCCTGAGAGGGGTCGTGCATTTCGCGCAGGCCGGGCTGGCGGTACAGGGCATTGCCATCAACGCCCAGCTTGGCATCCAGGCAGTGCAGGTTGCCGGCCTCGGTAATCACCAGCGGATTCACTTCAATTAGCGCAAGATCTTTCTCTTTAAATAACAGCGCTAAGCCCATGAAAATCTTAACAAACTGCTTGATTTGATCGCCTTGCAGGCCCAGCTTGAACGCAAGTTCACGGCCCTGGTAAGGCTGCGCGCCCACCAAAGGATCAATGATGGCGCGGAGGATTTTTTCCGGGGTCTCTTCCGCAACCTTCTCGATTTCGACGCCACCTTCGGTCGAAGCCATGAAGACAATGCGACGTGTCGCACGGTCCACTACCGCACCGAGATACAACTCTTCGGCGATATCGGTGCAGGTCTCAACCAGAATTTTGCTGACCGGCTGACCATTTTCGTCGGTCTGGTAGGTCACCAGGTTCTTGCCCAGCCAGTTTTCAGCAAAGTCGCGTACTTCGTCGGTTGTTTTCACCAGCTTGACGCCGCCCGCTTTACCGCGGCCGCCTGCGTGCACCTGGGCCTTAACGACCCACATGTCACCACCGATGGTTTCCGCTGCCTTAACCGCCTCTTCCGGCGAATCGACAGCATAACCCTTGGATACGGGCAAGCCGTACTCGGCAAACAGTTGCTTGCCCTGATACTCGTGAAGGTTCATGGTCTATCCTGTGTTGCGTAGTGTCCTGGAATGGGCCCTCACGGGCCCACACCCCCTAGTGCCTCGTCTGCGCAAGAATCGTTTTTATACGCGCACGACGGGCAAAATTCATTTCCGAGGCTTGCGATTGGCGACGTGAATGGCATGGCCATGCACCGCCAGTGCGGCCTCGTGTACCGCCTCCGACAAAGTTGGATGGGCAAATACCGTCAGTGCCAGATCTTCCGAGCTGGACCCAAACTCCATCGCAATAACCACCTGCTGCACCAGGTCGGCAGCCGAGGGGCCCACGATGTGGCATCCCAGCACCCGGTCGGTGTCGGCATCGGCGATTATTTTCACGATACCGTCAGTGTCATTGGCAGCGAGCGCGCGGCCACTGGCGGCAAACGGAAATACGCCTACCTTGTAATCAACCCCGTCCGACTTCAGCTCTTGTTCGGTGCGGCCTACCGCCGCGACCTCGGGATGAGTATAGATAACCGAGGGAATGCAGTCATAGTTCAGCTGAACCTTTTTCCCGGCAATACGCTCAGCCACCATCACCCCTTCTTCTGAGCCCTTGTGGGCCAGCATGGGGCCGCGCACAACATCACCGACGGCAAACACGTGCGGTGCATCGGTGGCGCAGTGGTCGTTGACATAAATAAAGCCGCGCTCGTCCAGATTGACCCCGCTGTCCGTTGCCAACAGATCTTCGGTACGCGGACGGCGCCCCACGGAGACGATCAACTTGTCAAACACCTCCTTGTGCTCGCCATCGGCGTTGGTAAAGGTGACTTCAACCTTGCCCTTCTTGACTACGGCACCCGTTACGCGGGTGCTAAGGCGTATATCCAGACCCTGCTTGCGGAAGATCTTACCCGCCTCTTTGGCCACCTGTGCATCCATCATTGGCAGCAGCTCATCCAGCGCCTCCAACATCACAACCTCGGAGCCCAAGCGCGCCCAAACGCTGCCTAGCTCGAGACCAATAACGCCGGCACCAATGACGCCCAGCCGCTTGGGCACCTCACCGAATTCCAATGCGCCGGTAGAATCGACGATACAATCATTGTCAACCGGAGCGGGCGGTATGGCGATGGGGCTGGAACCGGCCGCAATAATGATATTGCTCGCCTCCACCACACTCACCTTGCCGTCTTTATCCGTCACTTCCACTTTACAGCCCGCGAGCACTTTGCCGCGGCCCTGAATGCTGGTCACCCCATTGTGCTTGAACAAACCGGTGATGCCGCCGGTAAGCTGGTCGACAATCTTGTTCTTGCGCGCCATCATCGCCGCAATATCCATTTTCGGCGTGTTGACGGAAATGCCGTGCACCGCAAAGTGATCACGGGCCTCGACAAATTTCTGGCTGCTATCGAGTAACGCTTTGGACGGAATACAGCCCACGTTGAGGCAAGTTCCCCCAAGCCGCGTGTTGCCCTCTGCGTCAACCCACTGCTCAACGCAGGCAGTCGATAAACCTAATTGGGCGGCCTTGATTGCAGCCACATACCCACCGGGGCCGGCACCAATTACCACTACATCATATTTATCAGCCATTGTCTTCGCTACTCCGTCGTGTGCTTACAGCTGCAGCAGGATGCGAGCCGGATCTTCGATCAGGTCTTTCACTGCCACCAAGAATTGCACTGCGGTCTTGCCGTCAATCAGCCGGTGATCATAGGACAGCGCGAGGTACATCATTGGCAATATAACGACTTCGCCATTCACGGCCATGGGCCGCTCCTGAATCTTGTGCATGCCTAGAATACCCGTCTGTGGCGGGTTCAGAATAGGGGTGGACAGCAGGGAACCGAATACGCCGCCATTGGTAACAGTAAAGGTACCGCCGATCATATCGTCAATAGTCAGTTTGCTATCGCGCGCACGCAAGCCGAGATCACGAATCGCTGCTTCAACGTCCGCAAGGCTCATGAAGTCAGCATCGCGTAACACCGGCACAACCAAGCCGCCCGGGGCAGAAACCGCGACGCCAATATCCTGATAGCCGTGGTAGACCACATCGGTGCCATCGATGGACGCGTTCACCTCTGGGAAGCGCTTCAAAGCTTCACAGCAGGCCTTAACAAAAAAGCCCATGAACCCGAGACGGGTACCGTTATGGACCTTCTCGAACTGCTCCTTATACTTCTCACGCAGCGCCATTACCGGCGCCATGTTCACCTCGTTGAAGGTGGTCAGCATGGCCGTGCCGTGCGTGGCGTCCATCAGCCGCTCAGCGATGCGTGCGCGCATGCGCGTCATCGGTACGCGCTTTTCGATGCGCTCGCCTGTAGGGGCGGCCGGCACCTGAGGCATGTCCTTGGCTTTCGCTGCAGTGACTGTGGGGGCGTTGGCGGGGCTGGCAGCTGCAGCCGGCTTGTCTTTTAAATGTGCCTGTACATCTTCTTTGGTAATTCGGCCGCCCTTGCCGGTGCCCGCAATAGAGGCGGCATCCAGTTTGTGCTCTTCTACCAGCTGCCGCGCTGCGGGCCCCATGAGGCCCTGCGCATCAGCGCCCTCTGTGTTCGCTGGCGCGCTGGCCGATGCGGGCGCTGCGGCGGCCGCAGGCTCTTTACTAGCCGCTGCGGCACCAGGCTCCAGCAACGCCAGCAACTGCTCGCTCTGAATGGTTTCGCCTTCGGCGACATGGATTTTACTGATGACGCCGTCTTCCGGCGCCACCACTTCCATCACCACTTTATCTGTCTCGATTTCCACGATCAGTTCATCGCGCGAGACCGACTCCCCCTCCTGCTTGTGCCATGTCGCAATTTCCCCATCGGCAACAGACTCGGGGAAAGATGGGGCCTTGATTTCGATAGCCATTTCAGTTCCTTTGGAAAGTGCTAGTTCTGGGCCAGCCATGTTGGGGCCAGCGCTTCATTGATAAACGCCTCTTGCTGCGCCAGGTGCAGGGCCATATAGCCCGCCGCAGGCGCCGCAGAAGGATCTCGGCCAGCATAACGCAAATAAACATCAGGTTTGTGGGCGTACATTACGCGCCGCATATGATGCTGACTTGAATACCAGGCCCCCTGGTTTTGCGGCTCTTCCTGGCACCAGGCTGCATCAGTGACGTTGGGGTAACTGCCCAGCACCTGCAACAGCTCAGCCTCAGGAAACGGATAGAGCTGTTCCAGCCGGATAAAGGCCACATCGGTTAAACCCCTTTCACGACGCGCGGCGACCAAATCGTAATAGACCTTGCCGCTGCACAGAATAAGGCGCGTCACCGCGTTTTTGTCGATAGCTTCCGGGTCGTCAAGCGCGTTATGGAAATGCCCATGAGCAAGGTCCTCCAGCGAGGACACGGCTTCCTTGTGGCGCAGCAGGCTCTTCGGCGACATCACCACCAGCGGCTTGCGCACCGGCCGAATAGCCTGGCGGCGCAACATGTGGAACACCTGAGCCGGGGTGGTCGGCACGCACACCTGGATGTTGTGTTCCGCACACATTTGCAGGAAGCGCTCCAACCGTGCAGATGAGTGCTCCGGCCCCTGCCCTTCATAGCCGTGCGGCAGCAACATGGTCAAGCCGCAGAGCCGTGACCACTTGTGCTCGCCACTGGTAATGAACTGATCAATCACCACCTGCGCGCCGTTGGCGAAGTCGCCAAACTGGGCCTCCCAAATCACCAAACCGGTGGGTGATGTGGTGGAATAACCGTACTCAAATGCCAGCACAGCCTCCTCAGACAACAGGGAATCATAAATACCAAACTGCGCCTGGTCTTTGCTGATATGTTGCAGTGGTACGTACCGCGATGCGTCTTTCTGGTTGTGCAGTACCGCATGGCGGTGAGAAAACGTCCCGCGCCCTACATCCTGCCCCGTCAGACGTACCGGATACCCCGCCTGCAGGAGGCTGGCATAGGCCAAGGTCTCAGCGGCGCCCCAGTTCAAGGGCATGGCACCTGCAGCCATCTTCCGGCGGTCTTCAAGAATTTTGCTCACCTGACGCTGCAGGGGGAAGCTGGCGGGTGCCGTATTCGTTTCCTGCGCCAGCTGCTGCAGCGCCTGAATATCCATCCGCGTGTCGCAGTGCAACGTCCACTCGTGGCCCAGGTATGGGTTCCAGTCAACAAACAGGCTCGCATCTGACTCAGACACAAGGCCACTGACCAAGGGCTCACCGCGATCGAGTGACTCACGATATTCGTTAACCAGGTATTCGTCTTCTTCAGCAGTGAGTACGCCCTGCTCCACCAGTTTGGCGGCATACAGGTCACGCGTCGTTTTTTGCTTACGAATACGCTCATACATGCGCGGCTGAGTGACGGAAGGCTCGTCAGCCTCGTTGTGGCCACGGCGTCGGTAACATACCAGGTCAACCACAACATCGCGCTTAAAGGTGTTGCGGAAATCCACGGCCAGCTGTGTCACAAAGTGCACCGCTTCCGGGTCGTCTGCGTTGACGTGAAAAATTGGCGCTTGCACCATTTTGGCGACATCGGTGCAGTATTCTGTGGAGCGTGCATCTTCACGGTCGCTGGTGGTAAAGCCCACCTGGTTGTTGAGCACCAGATGCAGGGTACCGCCCGTTTTGTAGGCGCGGGTCTGAGACATCTGGAACGTCTCCATAACCACGCCCTGCCCGGCAAAAGCCGCGTCCCCGTGAATGACCACAGGCACCACCGTATCGCCCTCTGCATCCTTGCGCCGTTCCTGGCGTGCCCGCACCGAGCCTTCCACCACCGGCGACACAATTTCAAGGTGCGAGGGGTTGAAGGCCAGCGCCAAGTGCACCTCCCCGCCCGACGTCATCAAATTGGAGGAAAAGCCCTGGTGGTATTTCACGTCACCGGACTTGTCATACACCACACGCCCTTCGAATTCCGCAAACAGGTCCGAGGGTTTTTTGCCAAAAATATTAATCAGCACATTCAAGCGGCCACGGTGCGCCATGCCGATAACGATTTCCTTGGCGCCATAGGACCCGATACGCTGCACCATTTCAGAGAGCATGGGAATCAGTGACTCTCCGCCCTCAAGGCCAAAGCGCTTGGTACCCGGGTATTTGGAACCGAGTGACTTTTCAAGCCCCTCCGCTTTGATCAGGCGGCGCAGAATCTGTTTGCGCACTTCGTCCGAGTAGCCGGGCGCGGAGCGCACAGACTCCATGCGCTGCATGATCCAGTGCCGCTGCTCAGTGTCCACGATATGCATAAACTCCGCACCGATCGTGTGGCAGTAAGTGGACTCGAGGGAATCAACTATTTCGCCGAGTGTTGCATCGGCTTTACCAATATACATGCTGCCCGTCTGGAACACGGTATCCAGGTCAGCGGCAGACAGCTGGTGAAACGACAGGTCGAGATCCGGGACCGGTTCTCGCACGTGCAGACGCAAAGGATCCAGGCTGGCTTTTTGATGGCCGCGCTGCCGGTAGGCAGACACCAGCTGCACCACCTTAACCTGCTTACGCTCGTACTCCGTGGCTTGCGAATCATGCGCAACCGTCGCTTCGGTGCGCACGCGCATCTTGCTGATCTGAGCAAAGCGGTCACGGATGGTAGAGTGCGGCACATCGTGCATTTGCGCGGTCGCCGATGCCACACGAGGCAACTGATCAAAGTAGTCTCGCCACTGATCTGGAATCCCTTTCGGGTCCCGCAGGTAGGATTCGTACAAATCCTCGACATAGGTGGCGTTGCCGCCAGAAATATGGGAGCTCCTTCTCAGAAGCTCCATCGGACTCTCTTGCATTATGCCCTTCCGGGATTGGATTAGGCCGGTGGCGTTCCGGCTGATAACACCGTGTTTAAAATCAGGTTGCCCGGGTTAGCAGCATCGTACGAATATGGCCAATGGCGCGGGTCGGATTCAAACCCTTGGGGCACACATTGACACAATTCTGGATGCCATGACAACGGAAAACGCTGAACGGATCATCCAGCCGCGACAAACGCTCATCCGTCGCCGTGTCTCGCGTATCGGCCAGAAAGCGGTAGGCCTGCAGCAGGCCAGCCGGGCCGATAAAACGGTCGGGGTTCCACCAGAACGAGGGGCAGCTGGTTGAGCAACAGGCGCACAGAATGCACTCATAAAGGCCATCCAACTTGGCACGGTCCTCAGGAGACTGCAGGCGCTCAATAGCGGGAGCCGGCGTATTGTTCTGCAAATAGGGCTGAATTTTTTCGTACTGAGCGTAAAACATGCTCATGTCGACGATCAGGTCGCGAATCACCGGCAGGCCGGGCAGCGGGCGAATCACCAGCTTGTTGTTCTTGACTGTATCCGACAAAGGCGTGATGCACGCCAAACCGTTCTTGCCATTGATGTTCAGCCCATCAGAGCCGCACACGCCTTCGCGACAAGAACGCCGGTAGGTGACCGAGCTATCCCTCGCCTTGAGCTGCTCCAGCACGTCCAGCACCATCAGGTCTTTGCCCTCGGTATCAAACTGGAAATCCTGCATGTAGGGCTGCTGGTCAGTTTCCGGGTTATAACGATAAATGCTTACTTGCAGCATATTAATGACCTCTGAGTCGCTATACAGACGTTAATACGTACGAGCCATAGGCTCAAACGTGGGCACAGTGCGTGGCTTGAAGTTCACCGCGCGCTTGCCAACCCGCTTGTCCTCGGGGTAATACATGGAGTGACACAGCCAATTTTCGTCGTCACGTTCCTGAAAGTCGTCACGCGCATGGGCACCACGGCTTTCCTTGCGCTCCTCCGCGGTTATGGCAGTCGCCTCCGCCACTTCCAGCAAGTTTTGCAACTCCAGCGCTTCAATCCGCGCGGTATTGAACGTGTTGCTCTTGTCGGTGAGTGCCGCGCCTTCGATACGGCCACGCAAATCAGCCAGCTTGCGGATGCCTTCCTGCATGAACTCGCCTTTGCGGAATACGCCAAAGTAGTTTTGCATAACGTTTTGCAATTCTTTCCGCAGGTCCGGGAACTTGTCACTGCCGGTGGCCGCGTCAAGGCGACGCAGGCGCGACATGCCCTGTTCGATGTCTGACGAAGACGCATCGCGCATGTCGATGCCCTCACGCAGCGCTTTCTCGATAAACAGGCCAGATGCACGCCCAAATACCACGAGATCCAACAGGGAATTACCACCCAGCCGGTTGGCGCCGTGCACAGACACACAGGCCACTTCGCCGCAGGCATAGAGCCCGGGGATAATGTGATCCTTGCCCTGCGCATCGACGGTCAGCGCCTGACCGTGAACGTTGGTGGGGATACCACCCATCATGTAATGGCAGGTAGGCACTACCGGAATCGGCGCCTTCACCGGATCGACGTGTGCAAAGGTGCGAGACAACTCGCATATGCCCGGCAAACGCGATTCAAGAACCTCTTCGCCGAGATGATCGAGCTTCAGGAAGACGTGATCGGCCTCGGGTCCACAACCGCGGCCCTCGAGTATTTCCAGCACCATGGAGCGTGCCACAACGTCACGGCCCGCGAGGTCTTTGGCGTTCGGCGCATAACGCTCCATAAAGCGTTCGCCGTCCTTGTTAATCAAATAGCCGCCTTCACCACGACACCCTTCAGTGACCAGCGTACCCGCACCATAAATGCCGGTCGGGTGGAACTGCCACATTTCGATGTCCTGCACCGGGAAGCCTGCGCGCAGCGCCATACCGATACCGTCACCGGTATTAATGTGAGCGTTGGTAGTAGAGGCGTAAATACGGCCCGCACCGCCGGTGGCAAAGACTGTTGCCTTGGCTTTTACATAGACCGTTTCACCGGTTTCCATACAAATGGCAATCACGCCAACAACCGCGCCGTCCTGGTTCTTCACCAGGTCGGTGGCGTACCACTCGTTGAAGAACACCGTTTCATTTTTGATATTGCCCTGGTACAGCGTGTGCAGCAGTGCGTGACCGGTGCGGTCTGCCGCAGCGCAGGTACGTGCCGCCTGCGTCGAATCACCAGGACCCTTGGACTGACCACCAAAAGGCCGCTGGTAAATACGCCCCTCTTCCGTGCGGGAAAACGGCAGACCCATGTGCTCAAGCTCAAAAACCGCTTCCGGACCTACGCTGCACATATACTCAATGGCGTCTTGGTCGCCGATATAATCAGAACCCTTGACGGTGTCATACATGTGCCAGCGCCAATCATCATTGGGATCAGCACTGGCAATCGCACAGGTAATTCCACCCTGCGCAGACACCGTGTGTGAGCGCGTCGGGAACACCTTGGAAATAACCGCAGTCTTGTACCCGGACTGCGACAATTGCAGCGCAGCACGCATACCCGCCCCGCCGCCACCGACGATCACGCCATCAAATGAAATCGTTCGCAATGCTGTCATAGTTCAATATCCCCAGAGGATTTGCACGCCCCAGACCACGTACACAAAAAGAATCAATGCAATAACAAGCTGTGCAGAAATACGCAGCACATTACCGGAGGTGCCCATCATGCGTTCAGTCAGGTAGTCCGTGACCACCGCCCACAACCCGATCCAGGCGTGAGCCGCCAGCGACAACACGGCCATCAAACTGAACACACGCACCCAGGTTTGACCGAACAGAGCCTTCCAGCCAGCGTAGTCGACGCCTGTCACTACCACCGCAGCGATAAACACAAAGTATGCCAACAAAATAACACCGCTGACGCGCTGCACTAACCAGTCTGAAGTGCCAGAACGGCCAAAACTCGTGATTGCAGTTACCATATCAGCGCCCCCGCAAGAATAGTCAGTACCACAGCCAAGACAATCACGATGCGCGCACCCAGCACCCCGCCTTCAAAACTCTCACCGATACCGAAATCCATAACAATGTGTTTTACACCCGCCAGGGCGTGATAGATCAGTCCTGCCGAAATTGCCCACAAAACAAGCTTGGCCAGCGGGCCACTGAGGGTGTCCTGCAACTGGGCAAAACCCTCGGCGCTGCTAAGGCTCATATCCAAGGCCCACAACAAAAACACCATAGCTACAAAAAGAAAAACACCGGATGCTCGGTGGGTAATAGATGCCCACGCGGTTATGGGAAGCCGCATACTGCCGATGTCCAAATTGACGGGACGTTTGTCTTTCACAGTTCACTCACCACCGTTACAGACGCCACAAGGGCGATTAATGGGGCCGGCCGAAGCAGCCTGGCGCTCTTGTTTTTCGCTAAAACCCTAGAGAGAAAGCGCGCGGAATTATAGGGCGATGCGTGATCAATTACAAACCTCTCACCGGGGCACACCACTGGAAGACCCGCTGTCGCGAACGTCGCCGATCTTCGGCTTTCGCGATAGGTGACTTTAGCCGCCAAAAGCGTCAAGTTGATCGCAAATGGAGCCAGATTAATTGACAAAAGCTGTCGAGACTTTATAGTTGTGCACCCCACAGAACCACATCGCAGGACTTTCATGAGCGACAAAAAAGCAACTCTGAAGGTAGACGGAGTCGACCAGATCTTTGAACTTCCCGTTTACTCTGGCACGCTGGGCCCAGACGTCATAGACGTTGGCAGCCTAACAGCCGGCGACATGTTCACTTATGACCCGGGGTTTGTATCCACGGCGGCTTGCGAATCGAAGATCACTTATATAGATGGTGGAAAGGGCATTTTACTGCACCGCGGCTATCCCATCGACCAGCTCGCCGAACACAGCGACTACCTAGAAACCTGCTACCTCCTGCTCTACGGAGAGCTGCCCACCGCGCAGGAAAAAGACGCCTTCGTCACAACGGTCAAGCGCCATACCATGGTGCATGAACAAATCCGTACGTTCTTTAACGGCTTCCGCCGCGACGCCCACCCAATGGCGGTCATGTGTGGCGTTGTCGGCGCTTTGTCCGCTTTTTATCACGACTCTCTGGATATCTCCGATGAACATCATCGCCAGGTTGCCGCGTTCCGCCTTATTGCAAAAATGCCTACTCTGGCGGCCATGAGCTACAAATTCTCCATCGGCCAGCCCTTTATGTACCCCGATAACACCATGGGCTACGCTGAAAACTTCCTGCATATGATGTTCGGCAACCCCTGCGAGCCCAGCAACGTGAGCCCGGTTTTGGCGAAAGCCATGGACCGAATCTTCCTGCTGCATGCCGACCACGAACAGAATGCCTCTACCTCGACCGTGCGTCTGGCCGGATCCTCCGGAGCGAACCCCTTTGCCTGCATGGCTGCAGGCATAGCGGCTTTATGGGGCCCGTCTCACGGCGGTGCCAACGAAGCCGTGCTGGAAATGCTGGAAGAGATTGGCGACGTGTCCCGTATCGATGAGTTTGTCGCACGCGCCAAAGACAAAGACGACCCTTTCCGCCTGATGGGCTTTGGCCATCGGGTTTACAAGAACTTTGATCCACGGGCGAAGGTCATGAAGGAGGCGGCGGACGATGTGCTGGCTGAGCTCGGCATCGATAACGACCCACTGCTGGCAATAGCCAAACGTCTGGAACAAATTGCACTGGAGGATCCATACTTCATCGAGCGCAAGCTGTACCCCAATGTCGACTTCTACTCCGGCATCATCCTCAAGGCGATCGGCATACCAACCAGCATGTTTACCGTCATTTTTGCGGTTGGCCGCACCGTGGGCTGGGTCGCACACTGGAATGAAATGATCAGCGGCAGCTATCGTATAGGCCGCCCAAGGCAGCTTTATACCGGCTATACCCAGCGCGACTTCGTCTCTTTGGATGAGCGCGGCTGAACGCCTGCTTCAGCTGTAAAAGGCCGCCCTGCAGCGGCCTTTTTTGGTTACACTGGCCCATTAACGCGCAGCCACAGGAAATCGGTACGTCATGAGCGAGGTCGTCATTAGCGGCACGGGGTTATTTACGCCCGACCAATCCATCAGCAACGTCGAGCTGGTTGACTCATTTAATGCCTGGGTCGAACATTTCAATACCGAAAATGCCGCGCTGATCGCAGCCGGTGAGCTGGCACCCATGCAGCCCTCCTCGGCGGAATTTGTCGAAAAAGCCTCAGGCATCAAGTCGCGCTACGTCATCGACAAGGCAGGCATTCTCGACCCACAAAGAATGGTGCCCCGCATTCCAGAGCGGCCCGACAGCAGCCCGTCAATTCAATGTGAAATCGCCGTTGCGGCTGCGCGCGAAGCGATGGATCAAGCACGCAAGCAGCCGGCGGATATCGACGCGGTCATCGTAGCCTGCTCCAATTTACAGCGCGCCTACCCGGCCGTTGCAGTCGAAGTGCAGCATGCTCTGGGCATTGAGGGCTTCGGTTTCGATATGAACGTCGCCTGCTCATCGGCGACGTTTGCCATTCAGCAGGCGCGCGACAGCATCAACGCCGGCAGCGCGCGTTGTGTACTGATTTTGAACCCGGAGATCTGCAGCGGCCATCTGAATTTTCGCGATCGTGATTCGCATTTCATCTTCGGCGATGTCTGTACCGCACTGATCCTGGAGCGTGAGGCAGATGCCTCTACCAACGACACCTACCGCATTCTGGACAGCCGCCTGCAAACGATATATTCCAACAACATCCGCAATAACTTTGGCTTTCTTAACCGCGCCGCCGAAGAGGGTATTGGCAGCACTGACAAGCTTTTTGTGCAGGAGGGGCGCAAGGTGTTTAAGGAGGTCTGCCCGGCGGTGGCTCGGCAAATCAGTGACCAGTTGCAGCACTTGGCCATTGCACCCGAACAGCTCAAACGGCTCTGGCTGCACCAGGCCAATCTGAGCATGAACCAGCTTATTTCACGTAAAGTACTGGGCCGTGACGCCACAGCCGATGAGGCGCCCACCATACTTGATGAGTACGCCAACACCAGCTCAGCAGGTTCCGTTATTGCCTTCCACAAACACCGTGCCGATTTTGTCAGCGGTGACTTGGGTGTGCTGTGTTCTTTTGGCGCCGGCTACAGCATTGGCAGCGTCGTTTTACAGCGCAGCTAACAGGCCCGATAAAGCGTCGAGCAGCGCATCGCACTGCTCATCGGTGCCAACGGTAATGCGGAGGAAATCACCGATGCGCGGTTTCGCAAAGTGCCGCACGATGATGCCCTGCTCGCGCAAGGCCAAAAACAGCGCCTGCGCATCGCGCCCCGCTCCCGGCGAGGCAAACACAAAGTTGGCGCTAGACGGCACGACAGTAAAACCCAGCTCCACAAGGCCCGCCGTTAGCCGCACCCGGCTGGCAATGACTTTCTCACAGGATTCCTGAAACCAGCGCCCGTCACCCAATGACGCCAACACGGCGCGTTGCGCAACCGCATCCAGAGGATAGGAGTTAAACGAGTTCTTAACCCGCTGTAAGCCATCGATCAGCTTCGCCTGCCCAAAAGCCACGCCAACCCGCAAGCCGGCCAGTGCCCGCGACTTGGATAGTGTTTGCACCACCAGCAGATTGTCATACCGATCCACCAGCCTCACCGCCGACTCTCCGCCAAAGTCGATATAGGCTTCGTCAATCACCACCACGCTTTGCCGGTTGGCTTCCAATAACGTGCGAACATCATCAAGGCCAAGCAATAAGCCAGTGGGGGCATTCGGGTTAGGCAGAATGATGCCGCCGTTAGGACGCGTGTAATCGACCACCGCAATACTGAAGTCGTCACGCAGGGGCACCGTCTCTCCGGTAATACCGTAAAGGTCACACCAAACGGGATAGAAGCTGTAGCTGATGTCCGGGAATAGCAGCGGCGCATCATGCCGTAACAACCCGAGGAACACATGCGCCAACACTTCGTCAGACCCGTTGCCAAGAAACACCTGCTCGGGCTGCAGGCCAGCCGCTTCCGCAAACGCTACACGCAGCGCGCTGGATTCAGGGTCGGGGTAGCGCCGCAGGGCATCGCCGTCGATACTGTGGATCGCATCGAGCACACGGGGTGACGGTGGGTACGGGCTTTCATTGGTATTGAGCTTGATCAGCCGCGGGTGCTGCGGCTGTTCGCCGGGTACGTAGGGCGTTAGACGTTGAACAACGTCACTCCAGTAACGACTCATGGGCAGTTCCGATAAGTGGCGTCCCCTAGGGGGTTCGAACCCCTGTTACCGCCGTGAAAGGGCAGTGTCCTAGGCCACTAGACGAAGGGGACATAGACGCATTGGTTTAACGCAGACCCGTATTGTACTCAAGCAGCATCGCACAAAGCAACGCAACGCTCGAAAGCTATGCGCCTTCGCAGCACCGCACACGCGGATCGTATAGCGGTTCCACAGACAGCAGCAAGGCTTACGTTACGCAGTCATCAATACTTGAACGAGGTGTCGAAGATCACCCGATCATAGTCGATAGGATCATCCAGCCGACTACCCGGTGTCTCGTTATGAACAAAGGCCGTGATGCCAACATGCCACTGTTTATCGATGGCGTACACTGCACCAAACCGGTGACCGCGAACATCGGTTCCACCGCCACCGATATTGGAATCGCTCAGCAGAGCCAGTAAGGCGTCCGCCTCAATAGAGGCAAACTCGTAGGTGACCTGCCAACTGCCTGCAGCACTGGCCTTGCCCAGTCGCGCACCGGCTACCCACGCTGTGTCTTCCTCGTCTGCGTCCAGGTTCTGCACGTATTGCCCAAACAACGCTGCGGGCAAACCAAGGCCTTTAATATCCAGCGTAGCGAAGAGTTCAAGCTCTTCATAGTTATTGTCGTAAGTGCAGAGAGTGAGCCGGTCGCTGTCACAGGAAAAACTGTTGCCAAAAAACACATCAAAGTCGTCAAAAAAGCTGCTCTTTCCCCTTACTGGCATATCAATGTAGCTGGCTCCAACGGTTAACCCCAACTGTTCTCCGAGGCCCAACTTAAAGCCCGATTGCACACCATGATAAAAAACGCTGTTAGCGCGTGCCGTGTCGCTGCTCAGCGTGTGAGCAACCACATTGACGAAAACATTGTCACTGCCCCAGCCCAGTGCCACGCCTTCAGGCGTGTAATCCGAGTCCCAGAGCAATCCCGACCCTTCCGGGCGGAACAAGGGGTTCTTCATTTTCCCGATGGTGGCATAGGCGCCATCGAAGGGACGCCAGGTTGCCCAAGCCTGATCGAGGAATATTTCTTTACTGCTTCCTCCATCACCGAGCGTGGCATTCCCCGATACAGGCGAATCATTACCTGCGGCGAGCCGCAACCCAACTTCAACATCGCGCGGCAGCTGCGCCTCAAAGCCCGCGCGCGCACGAATTCGGTGGCGAGTGCGAACATCACTCAGGCCAACGTCTATTTCTTCGTAGCGATAGCGGAAATCACCGGAAAAACGCAAACTATCCATGCCAGTATCTTGCACGACAGGCCGGGGGGCGGCGGCAACCTCTTCTCGCGTGATACGAATCTCCGACACCGCATTGGCGGTATTTTCGCGAAGCTCGGCGTTTTCGTTCTCCAGCAGCGCCACGCGCGCCAAGAGCCCTTCCATTTGTACTTTAAGCTGTGCGAAATCGCTTTCACTGACGGCAGCTGTTGCTACGGCGGACGACAACACAAGCGTAGTGGAGGCCGCGGCCACTGCCCACCCCAGAGAGAATTTGTTCATGATTTTGCCTCATCTGTCTGTGTCAGCGCTGCCGCGCATGACAGTTAAATGTCAATTTTATGTTTTTTTTATGACACTATTGTTACAGACAGACAATCTAAAGCTTATTGGTGCTCTTCAACCTGTGCGACCAGGTCATCGGGTTCAACATGCCGCACATCCAGGCCGCGCACCAAGTAGATCACGTGCTCCGCGATATTACTGGCGTGATCGCCAACACGCTCCAGGCTGCGCAGCGCCCACATCTGCCCTAGCACGGGGCCAATAGTCCGCGGATCCTCCATCATGAAAGTCACCAGGCTGCGCATAGCGCTCGCATACTCAGAATCCACCTCCCGGTCTGCGATCACGGTTTGCACCGCCATATCAACATCCAGCCTGGCGAAAGCATCGAGGGCCCGGCGCAACATGTCGCCAACGTGGCTGCCGATGTGGCGTATCTCCACGAAGCTGCTGCCTGCATTGCCGCCCTCTTCAGCGGCCTTTACTGCTTGACGTGCGATCTTACTTGCCTCATCACCGATGCGCTCCAGGTCTGTGATCACTTTCGAGATAGCAAGAACCAAACGCAAATCGCTGGCCGCAGGCTGGCGCCTTGCCAAAATGCGAGAACACTCCTCATCGATATTGATCTCTAACTGATTCACCTGCACGTCGCCTGCAATAACCTCTTCCGCGAGGCCACTGTCCCGGTTTAACAACGACTCAACGGCTTTACCGATCTGCTGTTCAACCAAGCCGCCCATTTCCAGCAGGTGGTTTTTCACAGATTCCAGCTCGGCGTTGAATTGAGCCGAAATATGCTGCTTGTAGCTGTCCTGATGGAGCATGATAGTGTCCTCAGCCGTAACGGCCGGTGATGTAGTCCTCGGTCTGCTTCTGTTCCGGATTTGTGAACAGGGTATCGGTATCGTCGTACTCAATCAATTTACCCATATACATAAACGCGGTCATATCCGACACACGCGCCGCCTGCTGCATATTGTGGGTAACAATGACAATGGTGTAGCGCGCCTTGAGTTCGTAGATGAGCTCTTCAATCTTTAGCGTGGAGATTGGGTCCAAGGCAGAGGCTGGTTCGTCAAGGAGCAGCACTTCCGGCTCTACCGCAATTGTGCGCGCAATGACCAAACGCTGCTGCTGGCCGCCTGACAGACTGAGTGCGCTTTCGTGCAGTCGATCTTTCACTTCATCCCATAGCGCTGCGGCGCGCAGCGACCTTTCTACCACCTCGTCCAACACCCGCTTCTTGTTGATACCCTGGATTCGCAGCCCGTAGGCGACATTTTCATAAATACTCTTAGGAAAGGGGTTGGGTTTCTGAAACACCATGCCCACACGCCGGCGCAGTGCGGCCACATCGACACGACGATCGTAAATATCCTCGTCGTCAAGAAGTAGGCGGCCCTCGATACGGCAACCGTCTACGAGGTCGTTCATGCGGTTAATACAGCGCAGAAGGCTGGACTTGCCGCAACCGCTGGGGCCAATAAACGCCGTCACCCGCTGTCGCGGTATTTCCAGGTTAATGTCAAACAGCGCCTGCGAGCGCTGGTTGTAGAACAAATTCAGATTCTCCATCCGCAGGCTCGTTGCCGCGGGCGCCGCAGGGCTCGCGGAGCGCGTTTGATCGCGTTTCAGGGCCTGAATATCCAAAGCATGAGTTTGCATAGTGAAGTCCTGTCTAATGTTCTAGCGATTTGTAGCGCTCGCGCAGACGGTTGCGCAAGCTTACGGCTGTGAGGTTCAGCAAGGCAATAATCACCACCAGCAAAAATGCAGTGGCGTAAACCAACGGCCGTGCCGCCTCAACGTTAGGGCTCTGAAAGCCAACATCATAAATATGGAAGCCAAGGTGCATGAATTTCTGGTCAAGGTGTAAATAGGGGTAATTGGCATCTAAGGGTAAGGTGGGTGCCAGCTTCACTACCCCCACTAGCATCAGCGGCGCCACCTCGCCTGCCGCCCGCGCAACCGCCAGAATCAGCCCTGTCATCATCGCTGGGCTGGCCATCGGCAATACCACGCGCCACAGCGTTTCCGCGCGCGTTGCGCCCAGCGCCAGAGAGCCTTCACGTACCGTTGAGGGAATGCGCGCCAAGCCCTCTTCTGTGGCCACGATCACCACCGGCAATGTGAGTAAGGCCAGTGTTAAAGAGGCCCACATCAAGCCAGGGGTACCAAAGGTAGGCCGCGGCAAAGAAGCCGGGAAAAACAGCTGGTCAAGCTCGCCGCCCACAAAATACACGAAGAAACCCAGGCCAAATACGCCATACACAATGGACGGCACACCGGCGAGATTATTCACCGCAACGCGAATGGTACGCGTAACAAAACCCTGGCTGGCGTATTCACGCAAATACACCGCCGCGACCACACCAAACGGCGTAACGATGATTGACATGAGAATCACCATCAACACCGTACCGAACATGGCCGGGAAAATGCCGCCTTCGGTGTTCGCTTCACGCGGCGGCTGAGACAGAAATTCCCACAGCCGCTTTCCGTACATCGCCATCTTGGCCGGAACGTTCATGGCATTGGGCTGGTAGGCGCGCACTACCTTGGCAATGGGCAGTGTGACCACGCGGCCATCCGCCAGCTCCGCGCTGTAACTGTGATCCTTGATGCTGTCGTACAGGACGTAGAGCTGGTCCTGAAGTTCACGGAAACGTAACTCTAGCTCAGCCCGCTCGCTGGCCAGTTCAGCCTGAGCCAAGGCGTCCAGGCGCCCCTCCAGCTCCAAGCCCCTTTCACGCAGCCGCAGACGCTCCAAATCGTAGTTGATGGTACCAATTGCACCCTGTTCAATGTGGTCGATTTCTTCTCGTACCGCAACTGTGTCGGCAATCAGCGTTTGCAGAGCAGCCAGCGTCGTGGCCTCGCCCTGTTCCGCAACGGTTATCGGCGCCTCGCCCAAACGGTTAACACCGCGCAAATAGCCATAAAAATTGCCCCACTCCAGACGCTCAACAACCAGCAGGTCGGCAGGAAATCGCCGAGCGCCAAACTGCTCATCGATTAGCCAGGTGAAGTCGGTGCCGAGAAAATCACGGTTTCCCTGCTTCAACAACGTGCGTTGAAAAAATGGCCCCGAGCCCTGCAGCTCAAAACCCGCCTCGCGCAACTGGCCACCAGATACTTCAACCTCTTCCACCACCTCACCCAACAACTCGCGAGACTGGCCCTGATAGCTGACCGTGACCGCAAGCACATCGGCCGGCCAGAAATGACTGAGGCCGCGCACTGCCAGCAGCAGTAGCAGCCCGACAACGGCTATCACGCAAACACTGACAGCTGCGCCGTTAAGCCAGATTAAGGGATCGCCACTGCGTAGCCAGGCTTTCACGCCAGGCGCCTGGTCGTTGTGTAGTTCTTGTTCGTCGATCATCTTGTTCATCACAATGATCCATACTTGATACGCAAACGCTGACGAACCAACTCGGCCACCGTATTCACCATAAACGTGAACATAAACAGCACGAACGCCGCAAGGAACAAAACACGATAGTGCGTGCTGTCTACCTCAGCCTCAGGCACTTCCACCGCAATGTTGGCCGATAGCGTGCGCATGCCTTCAAAAATATTAATATCGATTATGGGGGTGTTGCCTGTCGCCATGAGTACAATCATGGTTTCACCTACCGCGCGGCCCAGGCCGATCATCAGCCCGGAAAAAATGCCGGGGCTGGCCGTAGGTATCACCACACCGACCAGCGTTTGCCAGGGAGTTGCACCTAGCGCCAGGCTGCCGTAACTAAGGTGCTTGGGCACCGAGAAAATAGCATCTTCAGAGATAGAAAAGATCGTGGGGATCACAGCCATACCCATGGCAATGCCAACCACTAGCGCATTGCGCTGATCGAAGGATATACCCAACTCAGAGGTGATCCAGTTGCGCATATCGCCGTTGAAGAGCAAGAGCTCGAGAACGTCGTTGCTGGCAAAGCTGGCGTAGCCTATAAAAATCACGACGGGAATCAAAACAGCCGCATGCCAACCCTCGGGTACCCATGACCGTATCGCACGAGGCAAGCGCGACCATAAAAACGCAAAAAGAATAACCCCGAACGGTAGCGCCAACATGAGGGTGATCACCGCGGTCAGCTTGTCTTCAATCAGCGGCGCCAGCCACAGGCCCGCAAGAAACCCCAAAATCACCGTGGGCAGTGCCTCCATCAGCTCAATCATGGGTTTGATCTTGCGGCGCAGCGCAGGCGCCATGAAATACGCTGTGTAAATGGCGCCACAAATGGCCAGCGGGGCGGCAATCATCATTGTATAAAACGCGGCTTTAAGCGTGCCGAACGCCAGCGGCGCAAAGCTGTATTTAGGCTCGAAATCGTTGTCCGATGCGGAAGACTGCCAAACATACTCCGGTTCGTCGTAACTCTCGTACCACACTTCGGTCCACAGTGCGGACCAAGAAATATCCGGGTGTTCATTGTCAATGTGCCAGCTGCGCAAGCTGCCGTCGGAGTCGACCAACAGTAGTGCGTCGGCGCGCGGCGAAATCGCCGCTGCGCCACCGCCCAGGGGCAAGGCGCTTTCACTGAGCAGCCGCCGATGCGCGGTCGTGTGGTACACCTGCACTTCGCCCTGCCGGCCGAGAGCGAGAAAACCTTTGCGTCGGTGCTCTGGCAGCAGCGTTGTAATCACGATGCCATCGGTATCGAACTCTCGCACGCGCTGCAGATGGTGGCCGCCCTCTCCGTCGCGCACCATAAAATACTGCACGAGCTCACCGCGGTCGGAAGCAACCAACAGCGAAATACCACCCAGCAACATGGCGCTCTCGCTGAGCTGCCCACCACGGTCAAACAACTCGCCGCGGCTAGCCACTTCCAGCTTGCCCATGGCGTCGCGCTGACGCAGGTTGATAACCGTGAAGCCGCCCTTGGTATCAATGTGGTAAAGCCAGCGCAAGTCTTCGTCTACATGAAAAGCGGCTGTTTCCCCCGCCAGAGGCGGCAGGGTGAGAAGCTCGGCATCAAAGCTTACCTCCCCCGTCATAAAGTTTTCCGAGCGGTTAAAGCGCTGCGCCTGCAACACACCCACCGCATTTAGCGAGATGAGCACCAGGGCATCGTCGGTTTCGCCGACTGCGAGCTGCGTCACCGGGGCATTGGCCACGCGCAGATCCAGAGCGGGGTAGGAACGCTCAATTCTTGGGGTGATGACTCTGTTGCCATCCGGATAGCTCAGTCGATACTCATGCGCATACAAGGACACGGCGCCAGACTCGTGCGCCAGCGCGATCATACGCTTGGCCGGGCTTTCCTCGGCGACTGCGGTTACCGCACCCAGCTCCGAAGCCATATCTGACGTCAGGAGAACTTCTCCACTGTCCAACTGGAAAAAGCTTCCTGAGGAGTTGGAAAACACGGCAAAGCCGATTTCTGTTTGTTCTTCTACCGCGAGGTATAGCGGCGCTGAGGCGAAAGGAGAAGCGACTTCGGCACGCGGCTCAACATCCGCGCTACCAAACAGCGGCAACACTTCATAGAGCAGGTAAAAGAAGATAAGCAAAATGGCGCCCAGCACACTGGCACCACCAGCGGTAACCGAGACAGTGGCCAGGCGGTCTTTAAAGCGCCGCCACCGGGGGGTAAAAGAAGACACGTGTTCGCTTAATATACTCAAGACAGAGTCACTCGTTCAGCGCTTGCCGGCGCCGGCCCGGTAGCCTCATCAGTATGAGGGCCGGGCCAACGATTCATTCAGACTACAGGTCTAGCAGGCGAGCGTAACGCTCCACAACCGCGGCGGGCAAAGGAATATAGCCGTCCTTCAACACCACGTCCTGGCCTTGGCGGGAGAACACCAGCTTGAAAAATTCCCGCTCCAAAGGCGACAGCGGCTTGTTGGGATTCTTGTTGATATAAACATACAGGAACCTTGCTAACGGATAATTGCCGCTAATCGAGTTCTCTGCATCTGCCTCAACGTAAGGTGCGCCGTCATGCTTGCTGATCGGCACAGTGCGCACACTGGATGTACGATAACCAATGCCCGAGTACCCGATGCCGTTGATCGACGTCGACACGGACTGCACAACAGATGCAGAACCCGGCTGTTCATTAACGCTGTTCTTGAAGTCGCCTTTGCACAGGCCTACGGTCTTGAAGTACCCGTAAGTACCGGACACAGAGTTACGCCCGAACAGCTGCATATCGCGGCCTTCCCACGCACCGGCAAGGCCGAGCTGCCCCCATTGGCTAACATCCTGCGTCGAGCCACACTTGCGTGTTGATGAGAATACAGCGTCAAGTTGCTCAATCGACATACCCTCAATCGGGTTGTCTTTGTGCACATAAACTGCCAATGCATCGATGGCAACAGGCACCGCCGTTGGCTTGTAGCCGTGGCGCGTCTCGAATGCCTCAATTTCATTGTCGCGCATGTCGCGGCTCATTGGCCCGATGTTCGCAGTACCTTCCGTCAAGGCAGGCGGCGCGGTAGAGGAACCCGCGGCCTGAATCTGGATGTTCACGTTGGGATAGGCACGCTTGAAATCCTCTGCCCACAACGTCATGAGGTTGGCAAGCGTATCTGACCCAATACTGGACAGGTTGCCGGACACGCCACTGGCAATTTCATAGTCTTTGAGGCCAGGATCGAGCTCAGCCAATACAGCAGGAGCCAATGCAAGGCCCATTGCACCGACACCCGCGGCGGTAAAAGCATTTTTGAACAGTTTCTTGATCGACATGAAGCGCTCCTAGTTGCACCTGAATCCGACGAGGCACACAGTACCCCGATCATATGACAGAATTATGACAAAGTAATGTCTACCGACCGTTTCAGCAGCGAAATGCCAACGTGAAGGTGCTGCCCTTGCCCGGTGTACTGACAATACGCAGCTCAGCAAGGTGCCCAGCCGCCACATGCTTGACAATCGCCAGCCCCAGCCCCGTGCCACCCGTAGCAGAAGAACGGCTGTCGTCAACACGGTAAAAACGCTCGGTAAGGCGCGGCAAGTGGACCGCATCGATGCCGATGCCCCGATCCTGCACCGACAGCAACAACTCGCTATCGTGCTGCCGCCACAAAACTGTCACGGAAGTGTCATCTGGGCTGTACTTGAAGGCATTAAGTATCAAGTTCGAGACGGCGCTGTGCAGTTCGCGATAATCACCCGCGACTTTTTGCCCGGTATCAACCGTTAGTTCAAGGCTACGCTCGGGATACAGTGTGTGCAGCTCAATAACCAGTTCCTGCAATAAAAGTGCAACATCGACCCGCTCACGCCGGCTTTGGGTGCGCACGCTTTCCAGCCGCGACAGCCAGAGCAAATCCTTGAGCAAGCTCTCCATGCGATCAGTTTGCTGCGACATTTGTTCCAGCGGGCGACGAAAGCGCGGCTCGAGCTGCTGGGCGCTGGCCAGAATCATCTCGAGATAGCCCTTGATGACCGTCAGCGGAGTGCGTAATTCATGTGATACATTGCCCACGAAGTCGCGGCGCATTTGCTCGAGATGCGCTTCTTTGGTCACGTCACGCACGAACACGAGTCGATCGCCGTTGCCAAACAAGGTGACAGCGAACTGCAGAACCTGCTCTCGCTCACCCTGCATACGCACCTGCAGAGGGTCGTCGAAAGCTCCGGCAATGTAGTAGCGGTAAAACGCGGGCAGCCGCACAAGGTTAAGTAACGCCTGGCCACGGTCAGCGGGGTAACGCAGGCCCAGCAGGCGTTGCGCCGCGTCATTACTCCACTCAATGGCGCCGCCGTAGGTCACCATGACTGCACCATCGTGCATCGAAGACAACGAATCCTGCAGGTAATTCAGACGCGACTTGAGTTCACCCTCCCGCTCCTGTGCTTTGCGCTGCAGGGCGTACAAGCGGTCATACAGGTCTCCCCAAAAACCAAGCGCCTCCGGTGGCTCCTGCGAGGGATCCGCCAGCCAGCCCAACAGGCGTCGCATTTGCCACAGCCAGCGCCCGAGCGCCAGCGCCAACACAATGGACAATACAGGCCACACCAACCCCAGCACCCATCCAACCAAGAGTGCCACTGCCATCAACAGTAGCAGCCGCCGCAGCTCTGCCCGCCAAGCGGCCTGCGACGTCAACGAGCTGGAACCCCGCGAGCAGAGAATCGATAGCCGGTTCCACGCACGGTTTGCACCAGGTCACTGTAATCGGCCCGCGGTGTTTGCAGTGCCTTGCGCAGGCGGCGGATATGCACGTCAACCGTGCGCTCCTCAACATACACGTTCGCGCCCCACACCTGATCCAGCAGCTGACTGCGGGTGTAAGCACGTTCCGGGTGAGACATGAAAAACTGCAGAAGGTTGAACTCGGTCGGCCCCATATCAACAGGTTCATCCAACAGAAAAATACGCCGGCTTTCACCGTCCAAAACCAGTTCCGCCACTTGGATACGATCCTGCTCGTCACCACTGCCTGCTCGGCGCAGCAGCGCCTTGATACGGGCAATAAGCTCGCGTGGAGCGAAGGGTTTGGTAATGTAATCGTCCGCGCCCACATCGAGGCCCTGAATCATATTGTCTTCGGCGGTCTTGGCTGTCAGCATGATGACAGGCACATCGCGGGTAGTATCAGTGCGTTTCAGACGACGCAGCAGTTCCAGACCACTGCCGCCGGGCAACATCCAGTCCAGCAACACCATATCGGGGCGTTCGTCGACAATCAGGGTAAACGCATCCTGGATATTCTCAGCCTCCAGGCAACGAAACCCGGCGATCTCAAGGGCCATACGCAACATATCGCGAATGGCAAACTCGTCATCAACAATTAACACCTGACGTTCATTCATTGGTCACATTGTCCCTTTAATTCGCAGCTGATGCGCGTATTAGATGAGGAAATTATGACAATCAAATGACAATTGGGAGTTTATAGGCCCTTTTCCGTCACTTACCCATTTACCCAGCCTTCTGGCCGGGTAAATGGGTAGGTGACTAACGAAGGCTGGCGTTGATATTCGCCAACACTTTGTCACCCGGGCAAAGATCTTCCTCGACCAGGCTGTTCAGCGGCCGACGAGATGTTTCCATGACATCGTGCAGGTCGCGTGAATCCTTATCCATGTAAATAAGGCCGGTAAGTATCTGTCCTAGCGCCGTGTGGTTTTGCAGCGCAACCATGGCCGATACCCGGTCGAAGGGATCAAGATCCGGAGCCAGCTTCTCCAAATGTAAAACCGAACCGTCATGCAGCGTAACGTCCTGTGTTCGGCCAGCCGCATAACTCGCGGTAATCTCCTCGCGCATCGGCACAAAATCCACCGTGCCTGTGGCCTCCGCGTGCTCGCGCACAAAATCGTAGCTCTTGGTGGAACCGGGGTTATTGTTGAAGGTGACGCAGGGAGAAATCACATCGATTAAGGCGAAGCCTCGATGAGAAATCGCGGCCTTGATCAACGGCACCAGCTGCCCCTTGTCGCCGGAAAAACTGCGCGCGACAAACGTTGCCCCCAGTTGCAACGCGAGGCCGGGCAAGTCGATCGCCGAAAACGGATTGGGGTCGCCCTTTTTACTTGCCGAACCGGCATCAGCGGTGGCCGAATCCTGCCCCTTGGTAAGGCCGTAACAGCCGTTGTTCATGACGATGTACACCATGTTCAAATTGCGCCGCACGGCGTGCGCGAACTGCCCCATACCAATAGAGGCCGTGTCACCATCACCCGACACACCCAGGTATAGCAAATCACGGTTGGCCATGTTGGCCCCACTAACCACAGAAGGCATCCGGCCATGTACCGAGTTGAAGCCGTGGGACTTACCTAAAAAATAGGTCGGCGCCTTGGAGGAACACCCAATACCAGAAAGCTTGGCGATCTTGTGGGGCTCCAGAGCCAGCTCGTGACAAGCACGCACGATAGCGCCGGAGATAGAGTCATGGCCACAACCTGCACACAGCGTGGATATGGCTCCCTCGTATTCGGCGCGCGTATAACCAAGTGCATTAACCGGGAGGTCGGGATGCCTGAACTTCGGAAGCTGGTAGCTCATGACCTGTTCTCCGCGCCGGCGACCAAACGTTCGCGACGCAAGGGGGTAACGTTATAGCCCGGCATTTGCTGCAGTATTTGCTTGCGGATATTGCGGGCACTGATCGGGTTGCCATCAAAACAGAGTACAGACTTGAGCTTGTCAGGGCCCAGTTCAAACTCCGCCATCAGCAGTGTGCGCAGCTGCGCATCACGGTTTTGCTCAATGATAAAAACACGCTCATGGCGCGCCAGGAACGACTCCACTTCATCGTTGAACGGGAAAGCGCGTACCCGCATCGCGTTCAGGGGTACACCATCCTCTGCAAGATAGTCGCGCGCTTCCATAGACGACTCTTCGCTGGTACCGAAGAACAGGATAGCCGTATCGGTAGGCTGCTCACTGGTGGTTTCTAACGGGCGCGGCACCCACTCCTTGATCGTCTCCCACTTGGCCATCAGCCGATGCATGTTCTTTTCATATTCTTCACCTTTCTCGGTGTACACCGCGTATTCATCCCGTGAGGTGCCGCGAGTGAAGAACGCACCCTTCTGTGGGTGGGTGCCGGGAATGGTGCGGTAACAGATGCCGTCGCCATCAACGTCAAGATATCGCCCGTAACGCTCCATTTCTTCCAGCTGTTCGGCGTTCAGCACTTTGCCGCGGTCATAACGGCGCGTGTCATCCCAGGTGAGCGGCGGCGACATATTGTCATTCATGCCGAGGTCAAGGTCGGTCATCAGAATAATCGGCGTCTGCAGCCGCTCTGCGAGATCAAACGACAGGGCACCAAAATCAAAACACTCTTTTGGCGTAGAGGGAAACAACAGCACCTGCTTGGTATCACCGTGAGAGGCATAGGCAGCAGAGAGCACATCGGACTGCTGCGTGCGCGTTGGCATACCGGTCGAAGGGCCAGCGCGCTGGACGTCGAACAGAACCGTGGGGATCTCGGCAAAATACGCCAAACCCAGAAACTCGCTCATCAAAGACAAGCCAGGGCCACTGGTGGCGGTGAAAGCACGGGCGCCGTTCCAGCTTGCACCAACTACCATACCAATGGCCGCCAGCTCGTCTTCGGCCTGCAGAATGGCGTAGTTCTTACGCCCCGTGCCCGGATCAATGCGCAAACGCTTTGCGTAGCGATCAAAGGCATCAACAACCGATGTGGACGGGGTAATCGGATACCAGGCAGCGACGGTAGCACCGCCGTAGATGGCACCCAGACCTAGCGCGGTATTCCCGTCGAGCAAAATGTTGTCGCCCACTTTATCAGCGGTGCGGACACGAATACCGATGGGGCATTCGAAGTGTTTTTGCGCGTACTGGTAACCCAACTCCAAGGCGTGGATGTTAGGCAAGATCAATTTGTCTTTACCTTTGAACTGATCCTCTACCAAGCCGGTCAACACAGCAAAATCCATATCCAGTAAAGCAGCCAATGCGCCGACATAAATCACGTTGCGAAACAGTTGGCGCTGGCGCGGATCTTCATACTCCTCATTACACATGCGCGTCAAAGGAATGCCAAAAATATTCACGTCACTGCGGATCAGGCGCAGGTCGAGCGGTTTGGTGTTGTCGTAGATGAAGTAACCGCCAGGCTCCACTTCCTGAATATCTTGCGGCATGCTCTGCGGGTTCACCGAGAGCATGATATCAACACCGCCTCGACGCCCAAGATAACCACGTTCGCTCACCCGCACCTCGTACCAGGTAGGCAGGCCCTGAATGTTTGAGGGAAAAATATTCTTCGGGCAAACCGGCAAACCCATGCGAAATATGGCCTTGGCGAACAGGTTGTTGGCGCTGGCGCTTCCGGTGCCGTTCACGTTGGCAAACTTGATCACGAACTCATTCACTGATTGCAGCGCTTGCATGGTTTATTGCCCCGCCTTAGTCACACTATAGAGGAATTTCTGCATGTCCCAAGCCGAGGTGGGGCAACGTTCGGCGCACAGGCCACAATGCAGGCAAACGTCCTCATCCTTGACCATGACGCGCCGCGTGGGTAGATCGGTCGAAACATACAGATCCTGGGCGAGATTGCCCGCAACCGCTGTGAGGCGTGTGCGAAGAACCTCTTCCTCAGCGTTGTCGACAAAGGAGATGCAATCTGTGGGGCAGATATCGACACAGGCATCACACTCAATACAACGTGGCGTATCGAATACCGTTTGCACATCGCAGTTCAGGCAGCGTTCTGCTTCCTTAAAGCCTATATCTAAGTCAAACCCCAGTTCCACTTCCAGCTTGCGGTCACGCAGGGTTTTTTCCAACGGTGCCATCGGCACCACGAAGCGCTTATCGTTTTCAACCCGGTTGTCGTAACTCCACTCGTGAATACCCATTTTTTGGCTGACGAGGTTGGTAAAAGGCGCGGGGCGCTCGCTCACCGACTTCTCGCGACAGTGCAAATCGATACTAATGGCCGCCTGATGCCCGTGGGCCACGGCGGTAATGACGTTTTCGGGGCCAAAAGCCGCATCCCCGCCAAAGAACACGAGGGGGTTGGTGGACTGGTAAGTGGCCTTATCGACCACCGGCATATCCCACTTGTCAAACTCGACGCCAACATCGCGCTCTACCCAGGGGAAAGCGTTATCTTGGCCGATAGCCATAAGCACATCGTCAGCTTCCATGAACACGAGGTCTTCCCCCGTCGGCACCAGGCTACGCTTGCCGCTCTCGTCGTACTGGGCCTCAACCTTCTCAAAGTGCATACCCTTGAGCACGCCATTCTCAACCACAAACTCTTTCGGCACGTGGTTGTCGTAAATTGGAATGCCTTCATGCATGGCATCCTCTTTCTCCCAAGGCGAGGCCTTCATATCAGCAAAGGGGCTGCGCACAACCACCCGCACATCCTCACCCCCAAGGCGCCGCGAAGTACGGCAACAATCCATCGCCGTGTTACCACCGCCGAGTACCAGCACACGCTTGCCAATCGCACTGGTATGTTCGAATGCCACACTCGATAGCCAGTCGATGCCGATGTGTACGCGTTTCCCAGCCTCTTCCAGCCCGGGCAGATTGAGCCCCCTGCCGCGCGGAGCACCGGTGCCCACAAACACCGCATCGTACTGTTTGTCGATGATGCTTCTGAGGCTGGTTACCTCGGTATTAAAATGGGTCACCACCCCCGTGTCGAGAATGTAACCCACCTCTTCATCCAACACGCTGGCGGGCAGCCGGAACGAGGGGATCTGGCTACGCATCATTCCGCCGCCAGCAAATTGGTTGTCGTACATATCAATACTGTAGCCCAGCGGCATGAGGTCGCGTGCCACCGTAAGCGATGCGGGCCCCGCACCGATCAGGGCTATGCGTTTACCATTCTTCAGTTCAGGAATTTCCGGCAGACGCGCCCTGATATCAGTTTTGTTATCCGCCGCAACGCGCTTCAAACGACAGATAGCAACAGGTTCTTCACCTTTGGCTATACGCCCTCGACGACAGGCTGGCTCGCAAGGGCGGTCGCAAGTGCGGCCGAGGATACCGGGGAATACATTGGACTCCCAGTTCACCATATAGGCATCGTCGTAACGGCCAGCCGCAATCAGGCGAATGTACTCGGGCACCGGCGTATGCGCCGGGCAGGCGTACTGACAGTCGACCACTTTGTGGAAGTATTCTGGATTCTTGATATCAGTTGGATTCACAGCGAAGACCTGTTTATGAACATTATGTATCGGGCTCGCGACCATGACGGCACACCTCGAAAGTGTGTCACAAGAAAAACGGATTTGCATCCACGCAAGGCAGGATATGCGTCAAGGAAACACACTGTGCCTGTGTTTAGGCGCGCGCTGGCAGTATTATTGAACCGCGGCAGGGCCTACTCAGAACCAGCCGAACAGGCCACGTCCGCGGGGTAATGAATTGGCACAGGCGCTCAACTGCACCGCGTACTGCGCGGCCCGGTCACGCACTTTACCGGCGACACCCAGCAGCCACGCCTTGTTACGATAGGTGCCGCGGTTATAGCCCCCATGGCCCTCGTGATAGGCGAGATACAGGCGGTACGCATCGGTTTTTGGAATGCCGCTACGATGCAGGGACTCATTGTTGTACCAACCAATAAAATCGATTGAATCACCAAAATCATCGCGATCGGCGCCGTAGCGGCCAGTGCTGCGCTCATAAGCCTTCCACGTTGATTTCAACGCTTGGCTATAACCATAGGAATTGGAAGGACGGCCGCCGGGAATGATGCCGAAAATGCGCTTCCGCGGCGGCTTGGCCTGCGCCACGAAGCGCGACTCCTGATGCATAATCGCGAGCATCACCGGTATCGGGCTACCCCACTCTTTTTGCGACTCCAGCGCATCGTCATACCAGCCACTTTTGTCGCGAAAAATACTGCAGGCGTTGTCCACATTGGCAGGAGGCGCAGTAGCGCAGGCTGACAACAACGACACCAGCAACAGGGGCAGTAAACACTTCAAAGCAGCACTCCATGCGACCGGAGCAATTCCAGCAAGGCCGCCTCATCCAATACGGGAATATCCAGTTCCGTCGCCTTGCCCAGCTTGGAGCCAGCACCCGGCCCCGCCACCACCGTCGTTGTTTTCGCTGACACGCTGCCCGCTACCCGCGCACCCAGCGCCTCAAGGTGCGCCTTGGCCTCGCTACGCCCCACGGTTTCAAGCTTGCCCGTCACCACCCAGGTTTGGCCAGACAAGGGCAGCGCTTCCGCTGGCAACACCTCGATATTCGGCCAGCATACCCCGGCTTCACGCAATGCCTGCACCACCGCGAGGCTGTCGGCTGAATCCAGAAACTGGCGCAAATGATCAGCGACTATTGGGCCCACATCAGGTACCGCCAGTAAAGCATCCTCGCTGGCAGCAGCCAGCGCCTCCCAACTGCCAAAGTGACGCGCCAGATTTCCTGCCGTGGATTCTCCCACTTCACGAATACCTAAAGCATAGATGAAGCGCGGCAGGCTGGTCTGCTTACTCTGCTCCAGCGCCGCCAATAACTTGTCTACCGACTTGTCGCCCATACGGTCAAGTGCCAGCCAGGCGGACCGTGGCACGGTATAGAGGCCGGCAACCGTGCGCACCAGCCCTTGGTCAACCAACTGATCCACCAACTTGTCCCCCAGGCCATCCACGTCCAGCGCACGCCGCGCCACAAAGTGGCGAATGGCAGCTTTTTGCTGCGCCTGACACACCAGCCCGCCCATACAGCGCAACACGGCCTCATCCGCTGCGCGCTCCAGCACTGACCCACACACCGGGCAGCGTTGTGGAAAATGCACTGGCGCAGCCCCTGCAGGCCGTCGATCCAGTACGACGGCAACCACCTGGGGGATGACATCCCCGGCGCGCCGCACCATCACGGTATCGCCGATCCGCAAATCCAGCCGCTCAACCTCGTCAGCGTTGTGCAGGGTGGCATTGCTCACAGTAACGCCGCCTACAAACACCGGCTCAAGCCTCGCTACCGGGGTAATGGCACCGGTGCGCCCAACCTGAAACTCCACCGCCAGTAGCGTGGTCATTTCCTCTTGTGCAGGAAACTTGCGCGCGATTGCCCAACGGGGAGCGCGTGACACAAACCCCAAACGTTGCTGCAGGCCAAGGTCGTTGACTTTATACACAATGCCATCAATATCGTAGGGCAGGCTCGCCCGTCGCGCCGCCAAGCCTGCATAGTAGCTTTCACAGGCATCGATACCCTGCACCACACGCGATTCAGGGTTGATACGCAAGCCCCAGGCATGCAGCCGGTCCAGCACATCAGAGTGACGGCCAGGCAATTCACCACCCTCGTACAAGCCCACACTGTAGCAACACATTTGTAACGGGCGAGTAGCAGTAATGCGGGCGTCCAGCTGGCGCAGGCTGCCTGCCGCCGCGTTACGCGGATTGACGAAAGTTTTTTCTCCCCGCTCGCAGGCCGTGGCGTTTAATTGCTCAAAACCCGCCCGCGGCAGATAAATTTCACCGCGCACTTCAAGCACACCCGGAAACCCGCTTCCGCGCAGGCGCAACGGCACCGAGGCCACGGTTCGCACGTTGTGAGTGATATCTTCCCCCGTGCTGCCATCACCGCGCGTTGCACCGCGCTCCAGCCTACCATCGCGATACAGCAGGCTAACGGCAATGCCATCCAGCTTCGGCTCACAGGCAAATTCCAGCAATGCCGAAGGCTCCTGCCCCAAACGATCCAGCACGCGGCGATTGAAATCCTGCAGCTCCTCGCTATCAAAAGCATTGTCCAAGGACAGCATCGGCATTTCATGTTGCACCGGGGCAAACTGGGAGATTGGCGTAGCGCCCACGCGCTGAGTTGGCGATTCAGGGACGCACAGAGCGGGATATTGTGCTTCCAGAGCTTGCAGGCGTTTTAAGCAGCGATCGTATTCAGCGTCCGGCACGCTGGGCGCGTCGAGCACATGATACTGGTAGTTCCAGGTATCGAGTTGTTCTCGCAGCCGGGCCGCTTCCTGTCCCGCTGCAACGGCCTCCGTCATCCGCGTAGCGCCTTAACGTAACCGCGCAAGCATGCGCCGCTCAAGATCGCGGATTTGCTGGCGCGCGTGCTCGAGAGTCTGACGGGTGAGTGTGCTGCGCGTTTCATCCAGGACATCACCGTTCAAGTTGCGCGCCACCGCCTGCGCAGCTTCCAGCATGTAGTCAAAGGCTTGCATCATATCTGCGGGGCCAGGCAGGGTGACAAAAAATACCAGGCCCGGAGTACTGAAGTCGGACATATTATCGATGTCGAAGACACCGGGCTGCATCATATTAGCGACGCTAAATTGAATGGGGCCGCGCCCGGCTTCTTGCTCATGCCTATGGAAAAAACTCATATCGCCGAAACGCAAATCGCAGGCAAGCAGGATATGCAAGATGTCGTCGCCGCGAAACCCATCCGGCTCGCGCGCCACCACGTTGAGCATAAACACTTCAGGTTGCACATCACGCGGCAGCTGAACTGTTTCTTCGGCCTCGGGAACGCGGCGCTCCTCAGCCTCAAGAGCATCCAACCAATCGAGATTCTCTGGTTCGTCTTGGCTGCTGAGGCCAGTCAGCAAGCCATCATCAACAACCGCTGGAGCTGACGACCGCTTACGCGGCGCACGCGGCTTGGCCGCGGGGGCAGGAGCCTTTTTTGAGGGAGGAGGCTCTTCCGCGCTTGACCCTGCACTGGCGCCAGAATCAGCCGCACCTGTAGCAGGTGACGCCTGTGTGGCAGGCAGTGGCGCTGCTTCGTTGGCGTCGTGTTGCGCGCGAGCATCCAGCAAATCGGAACGGTGTACTACGCGCGCGCCGCCGTTGGGCAATTCACGGAACAGACTGATGTCCGGGTCGCCAGAGTCGCCGTCGCCACCGGCCAATTTAATGCGCACCGCAGCCTGACGCTCGTTATGCACCCGTCGCCAAGCATCCAGTAACACCGCCACAATCAGCAGCACGCCAGCAATTACCATCCAATCACGTATCGTCAAGTCCATCACAGCTGCGCCCGCATCCTCCGCTTGTCCTAACTTGCCGCCAGTTCCGCCGCCTCTTCGACATCCACGGTAACAAGACGTGATACGCCCGGCTCGTGCATGGTGACACCCATCAACTGATCCGCCAACTCCATGGAGATCTTATTGTGCGTGATGTAGATAAACTGCACCTTTTCGGACATTTCCTTCACCATACGGGCATAACGCCCCACGTTGGCATCATCCAACGGCGCATCCACTTCGTCCAGCATACAGAATGGCGCCGGATTAAGCTGAAAAATCGAAAACACCAAGGCAATCGCCGTGAGTGCTTTCTCTCCACCCGAGAGCAGATGAATGGTGCTATTCTTTTTACCGGGCGGACGCGCCATGATGGTAATACCGGTATCGAGCAGGTCGTCACCAGTCATCTCCAGATAGGCATTGCCGCCGCCAAATACCCGCGGGAAAAGGTCCTGCAAACCGCTGTTCACTTTATCGAAGGTCTCGCGGAAACGGCTGCGCGTCTCCTTGTCAATTTTGCGGATGGCGGACGCCAGGGTCTCCAGTGCCGTTTCCAGATCTTCGTTCTGGGCATCGAGGTAGTGCTTGCGCTCTGACTGCAGCGCGTACTCATCAATAGCGGCCAGGTTAATGGGCCCCAACCGCGCCACCCTCGCGGCTACCCGCTCCAGCGAGTTACGCCACTCCGCTTCGTTAGCACCCTCAGGCATATCCGCGAGCACGGCCTCTACGTCCTGCTCCACTTCTTTTAGCTGCCGCAGCACGTTTTCGCGCTGCACTTGCAAACCCTGCTGCTGCAATCGCTGCTGCTCCAGTTCGGCACGCACACCCTGTGCCCGCTGCTCAATCGCCGAGCGCTGTTGTTCTGCCTGACGCAAAGCGTGCTCAACCTCCGCAACCGCTTGGCGCGCCTGTGCCAGCTCACCCTCCGACGCCAGACGCAGCTCCAGCTGAGCCTCCAGCTCTTCCTGCAGCACGAGGACCGGGTCGTCGGTTTCGACCAAATTACCCTGCAGCGCCTCACGCCGATCCTGCAGCTGTGCCACTTGCGAACGCGCGCGCCCAAGCGCCTCGTTAACGCTCTGCAGCTGAGTATCCAGAGACTGGTAGCGCAGCGCCGATTGATGCGCGGCGTCTTTGTCGTGGCGCGCCTTCTGGCGCACGCTATCGAGCTGATTGCGCGCCGCATCCCGGCGAGCAAGAAGCCCCTCGCGCTGCTGCGAATCGGTTTCCATACGCTCAATCGCCTCGGAGAGCAGTAGCCGAGCCTCCGAGACGGAATCCTGCTCCTGCGCAAACTGGCTACGAGTGTCGGTAATATCTGCCGCAAGATGCTCCCGGCGAGCGCTGATTTGCTCGAGGCGTGCCTGATGCGCCGAGAGTGCAGCACGCAGTTCTGCATGTTGCCGCGACAGTTGCTGCTGTTCGCGCTGGCTGTCCTGACGCTGCGCCTCCAAACTCTGCTGGTGCTCGCGCAGGCCCGCCTGCGCAGCCTCAAAGCCGGCAACCTGTGTAAGCGTGATATTAACTTCCCGCGCCAGCCGCTCCAGCTCCTGCTGCCGCTGAATAACGCCGCCTTCCTGATCACCCGGCCGGGTAACCCGCAACCAATTCACTCCCAGCCAGATACCATCGGAGGTAATGACCGACTCACCCGGCTCAAGCACAGCGCGCAACTGCAGCGCGGCGGGCAGACTCTCCGCTATACGCACGCCGGCGAGCAAGCTGGCAGCCGCCGCCGAACCGTGCACATGTGCGGCAAGGTAGTCATCCCCTGCGCCGGCCCCTACCGCGCTGGCTTCCACCAGGCTTAGCTCACCCTGGTGGAGGTCGCCCAGAGGTTGGGTGAACTGGTCGAGTTGGTCGACACACACAGCCTGCAAGTAATCACCCAGTGCCGTTTCCACCGCCAGCTGCCAGCCATCATCCACCTGCAGCTGCTCCAACAGGCGTGGCTGCCCCTGCAGCTGCTGCGCCGCCAACCACTGGCTAACCCCTTGGTCGCTGTCTTCCGTTGCCGCCTGCTGCAGGGCCTCCAGTGAAGCCTGCCTGCCTCGCAACTGCTGCAGCCGTAAGCGACTCTCGTTCAACTGTGCGGACAAGGCACTTTCTTCGTCCCGCGCAGCCGCCAACTCAGCCAAGCGCTCGTCACTGCGCTCCTCAGCTGCCGCCATCTGCTCTTCGAGTAAAGTAACCTCTTCAGCGCCCGCTTCCAGATCGGCGTCGTCTGCACCCACCACTAGCCCGGAGCGCTCTTCTTCAAGCTGCAAAATACGGCGCTGCAAACGCTGCTGCGCCTGCTCAAGATGTTGAATACGCGATTGCTGCACTTCTGCCTGCTGCCGCGGCGCTGCCGCCTGCTGGTTAAATTCATCCCACTGCTGCTGCCAGTGCAGCATAGCTTCCTCGGCATCCTGCAAGGCGGTCGCAGATTCTTCTTCAGCTGCCTGCAACAATTCCAATTCAGGCCCCAGCGCATCCAGCTCAAGCGCCCAGGCCGCACGCTTACCTTCATCCTGCTGCAGATGCGCCTGGGCTTCCTCCAGGCTACCCAGCGCCTGCTGCAAATCTGCCTGCAGCTGCTGCGCACGCTCGCGCTGAAATTTGATGGCCTGCTCAACACGCGCCACTTCCGCGCCCAAGGTGTAATAAGCGCCCTGTACGGTGTTGAAGCTGTCGTTGCGATCTGTGTAATCCTGCCGATGCTGCTCAATCGCGGTTTCGACTTGCTGGTGCTCGGCGTTGACCGCCTCGAGACGCACTTCAAGCTCGCCTATGGCCTGCCCGCAATGGCGCGCATCGCCATCCAGCTGCTGCCATTGCAGTGCGTACAATTGCGCCTTGAGCGTTCGCTCCTCGACTTTTAACTCGCTGTACTTTTCCGCTGCCTGCGCCTGGCGCTGCAAGTGCTGTAACTGGCGCTGCAGTTCATCGCGTAAATCGGTCAACCTCTCCAGGTTTTCCATGGTGCGACGCATACGCGTCTCGGTTTCCCGCCGCCGCTCCTTGTACTTGGAGATGCCTGCCGCTTCCTCAATAAACACGCGCAGGTCTTCCGGCCTTGACTCAATCAAGCGGGAAATCATACCTTGTTCGATAATGGCGTAGCTGCGCGGCCCTAAGCCGGTACCGAGGAAAATATCGGTGATGTCGCGGCGTCGGCAACGCGTGCCATTGAGGTAATACTCAGACTGAGCCTCACGAGTGACGACGCGCTTGATAGAGATTTCGGCGTAGCTGGCGTACTCACCACCCACACCGCCGTCACTATTGTCAAAAACCAGCTCGATCGCCGCTTGACCAACCGGTTGGCGGTTGACCGAGCCATTGAAAATGACATCGGTCATGGATTCACCACGCAGGTTTTTGGCTGAGCTTTCGCCCATGACCCAGCGCACAGCATCGATGACATTGGACTTGCCGCAGCCATTGGGCCCCACCACGGCACTCATGTTGGTGGGGAAGTTAACAGTGGTAGGATCCACAAACGACTTGAAGCCGGCGAGCTTTATGGATTTTAATCGCATATTACTTTAAATATGTTTCTTAACTTCATGTTATATATGCCATTTATGCCCGCCAAATTGGCTTGGCTGCCGCCCTAAAACTACTACATCTAGTGTACCCAACTTCCCCCGGCAACACTATGCCTGAGGCGGCTTAATCTAAAATCAGCCCTGACGTGGCTCAAGAGTGATCATCAGAGGCTCCTCCGAGAGGGAGGGCTGTATGGGCCCCAGGGTCCCCAGCCACGTGGCATTTTCCTCGCCGGGTGCGCCCCCGGGAGACACCTGCACCAGCACCATAACTTCGCCGGCATCCGACAAGGTCTGCCCGGCCATGGAGCTGCTGTCATCCAGGCGCAGAGTGGCCGGTAACTGGCTCGCCAGCAGGCGCTGCACGGCAATCGGCATGCGGCTGTCACTGGCTGCCGCGCGGGCCAACACAAAGACGGTATCCGTTGCGGCCAACACCACACCCTCAGGAACGGCCACGCGAACGGTGACTCCGGGCGTTACCGCTGCCACTTCGGCCTGCGGAGCCGGTTCACCCAAGCGCTGACGCGCCTCGGCAATCACTCCTGAGATCATTTGCTCTCCTTCACTGCCGGGCGCTTCCATCACTACAAGCCGCTCCCAATACGCAATGGCAGCCCGATATTGTCCGCGTTCGAACGCGGACATCCCGAGCAAACCCAGCGCCGTCCTCTGTTGCGGGTTAATCGCCAGTGCCTGCTCGGCACGGGCCTGAGCCAGCGGGCTCAGGCTGCGATCATCCGCCAGGAACCGCGCCTGAGCGGCATAGGCCAGCGCCTGTGGATCCTCGGGCCCTACCCGCAGTAAGCGATCATAGGTTTCAGCGGCCAACGCGAATTCGCCTTGCCCCATTTGATAACGACCAAGTAAAGCAAGGTAATGAAGATTATCAGGGCGTTGGCTGGCGCGACTCTCAATGGCCAGCATAAGGTCGGTAATCTCTACCTCGGCTGGATCGTCCCCCAAAGCACCCAACTGCCGGCTAATGGTAACGTCGGTCACCGCGCCCAGTTGGTAGTACAGTACCGCCGCCGCCAAGCCCACCACGGGCAGCAACACCCACACGGGAAACGCAGTGCGCTCCGCCTGCAAAAGCTGCGGCGAAGGCGCATGCTGGTCCTCCAACAGGCGCAGCTGGGTGTCCGTTTCCAGATCCGTTTCACCGGCCTCAGCCAATTCGGCCTGACGCAAACGATACCAGTCAATATTAGCCTGAGCACCGTCATCCAACGGACGCTTCATCGCCCAGCCAGGAAACAGGAAAAACAGGCCACTAAGCAGCACCAAGCCTGCACAGGCGAGCAAAAATAGAATCAAACGTTTTTCTCCTGAGTCTTCAGTAGCGCCGTCAGCTGAGCTTGGTCGTCGGCAGTGAGGGCCGCACTTTCTTGGCGCCTGCCACGCAATAACAACAGTATCCCGGCTGCGCCGGCCAGTAACAAAATCACCGGCGCCAGCCACAACACGGCGGTGACCGCATTAAACGGCGGCCGATAACGCACAAATTCCCCGTAGCGCGCCACCATAAACTCCAAAACCTCGTCGTCCGTAGCACCGGTTTCCAATTGCTGGTGCAGTAGACGGCGCAGATCCTGGGAAATGGGCGCGTTGGAGTCCGCAATATTCTGGTTCTGGCATTTCGGGCAGCGCAGCTCTTCGCTTAACAGCTGATAGCGCGCCTCCAGCGTCGCATCACTGAACTCGTAGGTTTCAATGACTGCTGTAGCACTCGCGCTGAACACCAACGCCAACAGCGCAAGACAGCAAGCCTTAAAGCAACTCACGGTGCCTGCTCCAGGCCGAGCACTTCACGCCACAGCGGCTCCAGCGTGTCGCGCCATACCCGCTCATCGACCACGCCCACATGGCGATAGCGGATAACGCCGCCAGCATCCACCAGGTAAGTCTCTGGCGCACCGTAAACACCCAAATCCACACCAAGCGTGCCTTCTTTATCGACAATATTCACCCGGTAGGGATCTCCCAGCTCGCTTAGCCAGCGGCGCGCCGCGTCATCTTCATCTTTGTAGTTAATACCGAAGATGGGCACCCCACTGGCGGCAAGTTGCTGCAGGTAAGGGTGTTCCACGCGGCAGGAGATACACCAGGTGGCCCAGACATTAAACAGAGCGGCCTCACCAATCACATCAGCGCGCCGCAACACCCCACCGTCGGCAAGCGCAGTGAGCGTAAAATCCGGCAACGGCCGATCAATCAATGCCGACGGCAGGTTCATTGGGTCTAGCGATAGCCCGCGGTAGAGAAATCCAGCCAGCACCACAAATAGCAGCAGTGGCAGGAACAACTTAAGCCTGGGCGCCACGCAACCCTCCTTCACGCAAGCTTTCGCGCGCCGCGCTGCGCTGACGACGGTAGCGCTTGTCGGCCACCGTCACAAAACCACCGATAGACATGAGCAATGCACCCGCCCACATCCAGCGCACAAAGGGCTTGTAGTGCAGGCGAATTGCCCAGGCCCCGGCGCTGCCCACCGGCTCACCCATGGCGACAAACAAATCACGGAACACGCCAGCATCGATGTCGGCTTCGGTCATCACGCTGCCGCTGGCCAGATACCGGCGTTTCTGCGGCGCCAAACGCACAACTTCCTTACCATCACGGTACACCACAAACCGAGCTTCATCGGCAATGAAGTTTGACCCCTGAATTTCGCGTACATCGATAAACCTGAACTCATAACCGGCCAAGGTATCGCTGTCGCCAGGGCTCATCTTCAGGTCGTGCTCAATGTTGTATTGGCTGGTGAGCACAACACCGATAATCGTTGCGGCAAAACCCACGTGGGCCATAAACATACCCCAGTAACTGGGGGGTTGACGGCGTAATCCTGCGCTCACAGATGCACTTTTACGCACCCGATTGGCGAGGTCGCGGAGCAAGCCAATGAGCAGCCAGCCGGCAAACAACACAGCCAACGCCACCCACACGTTGTAATCCCCACCATGAAGCAAAGGCAGCGTTAACGCGCAGGCCAGCGTTGCGAGGGCGGGCACCAGCAGTTCCGCCTTCCAGCGGCTGGTGCTGTCACGCTTCCAGCGCGACAGCGGCGCAATAGTCATAAAGGGCACCAAAAGCGCCATCAACGGGATAAACACGGCGTTAAAATAAGGCGGGCCAACGGAATACTTGCCCTGACCCAGCGCATCCATCAGCAGCGGAAACAAAGTGCCGAAGAGCACCGTAAGCGTGGCGACCAGAAATACCACGTTATTCACCAGCAACAGCGATTCACGGGATATCCAGGCAAAGGTGACCCGGCTCGCCACTGCCGGTGCGCGCAGCGCATACAGCACCAGAGAACCGCCAACAACGATGCCCAAAAATACCAGAATAAACAGCCCACGCTCGGGATCGGTGGCGAAAGCATGCACTGACGTGAGCACGCCGGAGCGCACCAGGAAGGTACCTAGCAGACTCAACGAGAAAGCAAAAATAGCCAGCAGTACCGTCCAACTTTTGAACAGCCCACGCTTTTCCGTGGCCGCCAGAGAATGCACTAACGCGGTACCCACTAACCAGGGCATGAACGACGCATTTTCCACGGGGTCCCAGAACCACCAGCCGCCCCAGCCAAGCTCGTAATACGCCCACCAACTGCCGAGCATAATACCCAGGGTAAGGAAGGCCCAGGCGACATTGGTCCAGGGCCGCGACCAGCGCGCCCAGGCAGCATCCAAGCGGCCGCCCAGCAACGCAGCAATCGCAAAGGCAAAAGCGACCGAGAATCCTACATAACCCATGTATAGCAGCGGCGGGTGAATGATCAGGCCAATGTCCTGCAGCAGTGGGTTCAGATCCTGACCATCAGCAGGAATACCCGGCAATAGCCGTGCAAATGGGTTGGACGTCAGCAGTGAAAAAGCGAGAAAGCCCACGCTGACAAAACCCATGACCGCGAGCACGCGCGCCAGCATAATCAAGGGGAGCTGCGGGCTGAATACGGCTACGGCGCACGTCCAAAACGCCAGAATCAGCACCCACAGTACTAATGAACCTTCGTGGTTACCCCAAACAGCAGAAAACTTGTAATACCAAGGCAGCAGGCTGTTGCTGTTATTGGCGACCACTTCCACTGAAAAGTCGTCTTGCAGAAAAGCCCAAGTGAGACAGACAAAACCGATGGACACGAACACCAACACGCCGATGGCCAGATTCGGCGCCAACGCCATGGCGGTCACGTTACCGCGCCAACTACCCCAGAGCGGAACCGTACAGAGTAGAACCGACAGGCACAGGGCCAGAATCAGCGCAAAATGACCAAGTTCCGGAATCATTGCCCGTACCCTCCTTCAGCGGCCTGCTCGGCCATGCGGGCCTTGGAGGCCTCGAGTGCTTCGGCGACCTCTGGTGGCATATAGTTTTCGTCGTGCTTGGCGAGAACCTCCGATGCCTGCAACACACCGTGTTCATCCAGCTTGCCCGAGGCGACAGCGCCCTGACCTTCACCAAACAAGTCAGGAACGATCCCGGTGTAAACCACCGACACCACCGCTTCAAAATCAGTAACATCGAAGCGCATTTCCAGGCTGGTATCGCTGCGCTGCACACTGCCCTCCACGACCATGCCACCCACGCGGATATTCTGGCCAACCGGCGCCATCCCCGCAGCAACCTGCACCGGCGGATAAAATAGATTGATATTGCCGCGTAGCGCGTAGGCCATCAGGCCAATAGCCGAGCTGGAGAAAACCACAAGAAATAACACCAAAAACAAACGCTGCTTGCGAACCGGGTGCATCACACCTCCTTACGGGCGCTGGGCGGGTTGCTGCCCTCACTGCGCCGTATTTGCCCCCCAAGCTGGCGCAGGAAACGTTTTTCCCGCCGCCGGGGCACATAAATCATCGAAACGATCACCCCAAGTGTAATGAAGTAGGCTGACCAGACAAACGTGCCGTGGCCATCCATCTGCAGAACCGCGGAGAGCGACTCAAAATACATCAACTACCACCCCGCTCTGTCGCCAAAGCCCTGACCCAGGCGGTCCGCTGTTCCCGCTCTAGAATTTCCACGCGCATATTCAGCAGCAGCGCGCACACGAACAGGCAATAAAACGCCGAAATCATAAATAGTAGCGGGTACAACATGCTTGGGTCGATCGTGCTACCGCCAGTGAATTTGATGGAAGCGGGCTGGTGCAGGCTGTACCACCAGTCTACCGACTTGTAGATGATGGGTATATTGACCGTGCCAACCAGGCTCAACACCGCACAGGCCTTGGCGGCGAGGGCCTTGTTTTCATAGGCCTCGTACAAGGCTACAACGCCCAAGTAGAGAAAAAAGAGGATCAGCATGGAGGTGATGCGCGCGTCCCAGACCCACCAAGTGCCCCAAGTGGGCTTACCCCAAATGCTGCCAGTGACCAAGGCAACAAAGGTTAGCGCTGCGCCGATCGGCGCACAGGCGCGCATCGCAATGTCTGCCATTTTCATACGCCAAATAAGGCTTACCGCACCCGCAATCGCCATGACGTAATACCCGGCCAGCGCTACAACCGCGGCCGGCACATGGATATAAATAATCCGGTAACTGTTGCCTTGGCGAAAATCGGGGGGCGTGAACAGTAGGCCCCACACGGCACCAGCAACCAGTGCCAGCAGCGTGATAGGCAGCAACCAGCGAAGAATGGCTCCGGACAGGCGATAAAGCCAAGGAGGGGAGCCGAATTTATGGAAGAGTGTCCACATGGCGCGAGATTATACAGTGACCGGAGCGCCGAACAATCCAATTCAGACGAAATCGCTCAGGTATCGATACTGATCCGCAGGCCCGCTGCAATCGCCATCGGTGCAAGGGCGATCGAAAGGCATAAAAAGGCGGCAAGAATCGCCAGAAAAGGCCCCGTCGGGTTACCGTTCAGCGCTGCTTGCACGGCCCCACTGCCGAAAATCAGCACCGGCATGTAAAACGGCAGAATCAGCAGCGATATCAACATCCCCCCGCGCTTCAGGCCAACGGTCAGCGCAGCGCCGATACCGCCCACCAGGCTGAGCACGGCGGTACCCAGCAGCAGGCTGGCAGCCAACGCCGGGATAGCGGCAGGTGCCAAGCCCAACATCAAAGCGAACACGGGTGAAGCGAGGCCCAACAGGAATCCCGTCAAGAGCCACTGGGCGAACACGTAGGACAGCGCAGCAAGGTACAGCGGCTGAGGGGCCAGCAAAAGCTGCTCCAAACTACCGTCTTCAAGGTCACTGCGGAACACCGCGTCGGAGGTCAACAAATTGGACAGCAGCGCGACAATCCACAGAATGCCCGGCGCAAAGCTGGCCAACGTGTCTGGCGCCGGCCCAAGGCCCAAGGGGAAAAGCGCGACCACCATGGCAAAGAACAGCAGCGGGTTGCCCAGCTCCACCGGGCGGCGCAGGCCCAGCACCAGCTGACGACGCAGCAGCCGGAAACAGAACGCTGCGGTAGATGCCGGCTTCATTGCAACTGCCCCGTGGTGAGGTCCAGGCGCAACAACGGGTAGGCCACGGCGACCGGTTGATGTGAGGTCAGAAGCACTGTTCCGCCCTGCTCCAGATGCGCCAACATTCGCGCTTCCAATGCCACCACTCCGCCTCGGTCGATCGCAGTGAAGGGCTCGTCCAAAAGCCACAGCGGCGCCTGCGAGAGATACAAACGCGCCAGGTTGACGCGCCGATGCTGGCCGGCCGACAGCGCATGGCTGGGTACGTCTTCGTAGCCGTACAATTCCACCGCCGCCAGTGCGGCGTCAATGGCAGCCGCGGTAAATGACGATTCACCCGCCACATGCCAAGCGAGATTTTCGCGCGGCGTTAACAAGCCTTTCACCGCACTTTGATGGCCCAGAAATAGCTGCGGTACGTGGCGCTCCACCTGCCCCGTAAACCCATAACGGGACAGCCCGGCCAAAATACGCAGGAGGCTGGTTTTACCAGCGCCGTTAGGACCTTCGATCTGCACCAATTGACCGCGCGTGAGCTGCAGGTTGATGCCGCTGAACAGCTCGCGGCCACCGCGCTCAAGCCCCAGCTCACTGGCACTGAGCACGACGGCCACAGGGGCGCTATCGTTGACCACTTACAAGTTCACAACACGAATTGCGGGCACGTGCAGATCGGTATCGACTTCAGCGCGCAGGCTGCTGAAATCGAACAATGCGGTGTCCGCCAACTGCGACGGTGCTACGTTACAAATACCGCGGAAAATGGTTTCGGTACGCCCTGGATACTGCCGTTCCCAGTCAACCAGCATCTGCTTGATCTGCACCCGCTGCAAATTTTCCTGTGAACCGCACAGGTTGCAGGGAATGATTGGGAAAGCCTTGTAATCGGCATACGCCACAAGATCCTTTTCCTTGCAGTAGGCCATCGGGCGGATCACCACATTGCGCCTATCATCACTGAGCAGCTTCGGCGGCATTGCCTTCAGGCTGCCACCGAAAAACAGGTTGAGAAATAGCGTTTCAACGATATCGTCGCGGTGATGGCCCAGCGCGATCTTGGTCGCCCCGATATCAGCAGCGAATCCGTAAAGGCTGCCGCGGCGCAGCCGGGAGCATAAGCCGCAGGTGGTTTTGCCTTCCGGGATTACCGAACGCACAATACTGTAAGTATCCTTTTCGAGGATATAGTAAGGAACCTCTAACCGCTCCAAATAGGCTGGCAGCACCTCTTCCGGAAACCCGGGCTGCTTTTGGTCCATATTGACCGCAATCAGCTCGAAGTTAATCGGCGCGTTCTTGCGCAGTGCCAGCAATACATCCAGCATCGCATAGGAATCCTTGCCGCCCGACAAGCACACCATGATGCGGTCACCGTCTTCAATCATGCTGTAGTCGGCAATGGCGTTGCCGACATTGCGGCGCAGCCGCTTTTGCAGCTTGTTGAATTCTGTTCGTTCTTTGCGGGAGAGTTCGCGCACCGCCTACCTGCCCTGAATGCCTGAAAGCACCGCATTTTACAGGCACTGGCTTGTTTTTTCACCCGTTTCACTCGACAATAACGCCCCTCATATCTCAACCACCCGACCCCTGAGGACTCTCTTCCGATGAAAGCACCTGTTCGAGTGACCGTCACCGGCGCCGCCGGCCAAATTGGCTACGCGCTGCTGTTCCGCATCGCCTCCGGCTCCATGCTGGGCGACGATCAGCCCGTGATCCTGCAGCTGCTGGATATCACGCCGGCCATGGAGGCCTTGAATGGCGTCCGTATGGAGCTGGATGACTGCGCCTTCCCCTTGCTGGCCGACATCGTTTGCACCGACGACCCCGCCGTTGCCTTCAAGGATACGGACTACGCGCTGCTGGTCGGTGCGCGTCCACGCGGCCCCGGCATGGAACGCAAAGACCTGCTGGAAGCCAACGCGGCGATCTTCTCCGTGCAGGGCAAAGCTATTAATGAATACGCCAGCCGTAACATCAAGGTTCTGGTCGTGGGCAACCCGGCCAACACCAACGCCCTGATCACCCAGCGCAATGCGCCGGATATTAACCCACGCAACTTCACCGCCATGACACGCCTGGACCACAACCGTGCGAAGACGCAGATTGCACAGAAGACGGGCAAGACCGTCAACGACGTGCAGAAAATGACCATCTGGGGCAACCACTCTGCCACCCAGTATCCCGACCTGTTCAATGCTGAGGTCGGCGGTGAAAAAGCCATGTCGCTGGTCGATCAAGCGTGGTACGAAAGCGACTTCATCCCCACCGTGCAACAGCGCGGAGCGGCCATCATCAAGGCCCGCGGCGCCTCTTCAGCGGCTTCTGCGGCCAACGCAGCCAGTGATCACATGCGCTCCTGGGCGCTCGGCACTGAGGGCGATGACTGGGTATCCATGGGCGTGCACTCGGATGGCTCTTATGGCATCGCCGAAGGCCTGATTTACTCTTTCCCCTGCCGCTGCAAAAACGGTGAGTGGAGCATCGTTCAGGGCGTTGAAGTCGGCGACTTCAGCCGCGAAAAGATGCTGGCCACAGAGAAAGAATTGACAGAAGAACGCGATGCCGTCCAGCACCTGCTGCCCTGAATGGCGCTAAATGGCACACAGACCGCCCGTCAAAGGAGCTATCACCATGGCAACTTGCGGGCGGAGCTGTTGGATGCGGCACTCGAGCACCTCGAAGCCGCAGGCGCTGACGCACTAAGCCTGCGGGCTCTGGCCCGGGGAGTGGGTGTTTCACAAACCGCGCCCTATCGCCACTTCAATGACAAGGGTGACCTTCTCGCCGCCCTCGCAGCCGTTGGTTACCGCCGGCTGCTCAACGACTTGCTCAAGGCGGCGGACGACACCGGCGACTGCCCTGAAGAGCAGTTGCACGCGTTAGCCAACAGCTACGTAGCCTATGCGGCCCGTTATCCGCAAATGTTCAAGTTGATGTTTGGACCTGCAGTGCAGCCCGCAGATGCCTACCCGGAATTACGCGAGGCAAGCCGGGACACCTTTCAACAAGTGCAGTCTATTTTACGTCACGGCATTGCCCAGGGCACCTTTCGGGAGCTGGACCTCGCCTATTTGACCAACGCCGCGTGGGCGGGCATTCACGGCCTTGCAACTCTGCTGGTGGACGCGCCGCAGCTTTTTCGGCGCCATATCGACCTTTCACGCCAGACGCAGCTAAGTGTACAAACATTCATTGACGGCATCAGGACGCGCTAGGCCTCAAGCCTAAGTCGACGCGTCTTTGGTGCCGTGCCACTTCACAGCTCGCGCAACACCGCCAACGGCGGGCTGGATACCACCTTGCGGCAGCTGAATACCCCAAGAACGGCAATCAACAGCGCACCACCGCCCACCCCTATCGGCCACACCCAAGGTGACGGGCTGTAGTCCATATCCATCACCTGCGCCTGTAAAATATAAACCGACAACTCGGCACCGACGGTGGCCAGCAGCCCGGCAAACAAGCCCATGGCAGCAAACTCTATGAGCAAGCCACCCAACACCAACCGACGGCGAGCTCCCAACGCACGCAGAATAGAGCTCTCGTGCATCCGCGCATCCACACTGGCCTGCACACCCGCTACCAACACCAGAGCTCCGGCAGCCATGATCACTCCCAGCACCAACTCCACCGCAGCCGACACCTGGCTGATTATGCCGCGCACCTGCTCTACCACCACATCCATCTCCACCACAGTGACCGTGGGAAACTGACGGATGAAGCCATTGAGGAACGGCTTTTCCTCAGGCTGTAAATAAAAACTGGTCATAAAGGTGGCCGGATACGGCGCCAGCAGGCGCGGCGGGAACACCAACCAGAAGTTGGGATTGAAGGACTGCCAGTCCAGCTGTCGAATGCTGGTGACGGTGGCTTCAAAAGGCTCTGAGCCCACCTGAAAGCCGATACGGTCGCCCAATACAACACCGAAACGCTCGGCAAACTCGATCTCAAGAGACACTTCCGCTGCATCACTCGAAGGTTCCCACCAGCGCCCCTCCAGCAGTTGGTTATCCGCAGGCAGTGTGTCCGACCAGGTGAGGTTTGCTTCACGCTGGCGACGACCTTCCTCACGATCGTCTGTCTGCGGCAGATCTTCCCCGTTCACTGAAAGAATGCGCCCCCGAATCATCGGGTACAGCGGCGCGCCGGGCACTTCTTCGCTACGCAGCAGCTGCTCAATGTCTTGAACATCTTCCGGGGCGATATTCAGGGCAAAGTGGTTGGGCGTGTTTTCGGGCAGTTGCGTCTGCCAGGCATCAATCAGTGAGGTGCGCACCAGCACAAGGACCAGCAACAGCATGATCGCCATGGCAAAAATCACCACCTGCAGTGCGTTAGCGGTGCCCCTGCGTTGCAGCCCCGCCAGCGCCAGGCGCCAGATGCTGCCGGCACTCATGCCTACCAGCCGGCCTCCGCGCAGAAGCGTGAGCGACAAGCCCAGGCCCAACAATACTGTGGCCCCCAATCCACTCAGTACCGCCAAGGTGATTTTCCAATCACCACTGTACCACCACATCAGCCCTGACACCGCGGCCAGACCGAAGGCGTAATCCGTTAAGGTTCGCCGTTGTTCCAGGGGCATGTCACGGCGCAGCACGCGCAGCGGGCTCGCTTGACTCAAACGCTGCAAGGGTGGCCAGGCAAAACACAGTAAGCACACCAGCGCGGTAGCGGCGCCGATGCCATAAGGCCGCAGCCCAGCCGGGCCGGGAGTGATCGGTAACTGATCGCCAAAGAGGTCAAAAAAAGTCGCTTGCAAGGCCCAACCCAAACTGCAGCCAAGCACTGTGGCCACCAGGCCCAGTAACAGCAGACTGCGGCCATACAAGCGGGTAATATCGCCAGAGGTAGCGCCGAGGCTCTTCATTATTGCGACATAATCATTATGGCGTTCACTGAAACGGCGTGCGGCCAAGGCAATTGCCACGCCCGCCAGCACAACCCCAAGGCTGCCCGCTAGCAGCAAGAAGCTCTCAGCCCGCTGCAGCGCCTGCCCCAAGCCAGGCTGGCCCTCATTCACGTCCAGCAAACGCTGGCCTTCCACCAATTGAGGCTGTAACCAGCGCTCGAAGTCAGCCACCCGCACGGTGTCGCCCGCGTAGAGCTGCCGATATTCAACACGGCTTCCGGGTTGTACCACGTCAGTCGCGCCAATATCGTCGTAATGCATCAACACGCGCGGACCAAGGCCGAGGAAGGACCCCCCCTGATCGGGTTCGGTACGCGCCGCTGCGACCACCGTGAACTCCGCCTCACCGACTGCAACCCGGTCGCCAATGGCCACATCGAGCAGAGGAAACAGCCGCGAATCCAGCCACACCGTGCCTGGCGCTGGCCCGCTTAGCCCCACCAACACGTCGCCGAACGGCTCTTCGCTGTAGCGCAGCTCCCCGCGCAGGGGGTAAGTGCTGCTGACGGCCTTCACCGATGCCAGCACCATGGCCTCATCTCCGGCATAGATCATAGAGGGGAAGGTGAGCACTTGTGCGGTGCTGAGCGAGCGTTGCGTGGCCTCCTCCAGCCACGCGGCCGGTGCTTCGTCGCCACTGCGCACAACACGATCCGCCGCTAAAAAGCGGTGGCTTTCCTGTGCCAACGCCGTTTGCAGGCGCGTGGTGAATGCGCTGATGCCGGACACAACGGCCACCGCCAGCACCAGCGCCGCGACCAGAACACCTAGCTCTCCGCCACGCCAGTCGCGCGCCAGCATTCGAGTTGCCGTCATGGACATCGCTCAGTCTCCGCCCACCAGGGCGCCGGATTCCAGGCGAAAACGATGCTGGCAACGCTCCGCCAGGCTAAGGTCGTGCGTAACCAGCACCAGGGTCGTGCTTTGCTCGCGGTTAAGCTCAAACAGCAAATCAATGATGTGGTTACCGGTGGTGGTATCCAAGTTTCCCGTAGGCTCATCCGCAAATAAAATGGTGGGGCTGTTAGCAAATGCGCGGGCAATTGCTACCCGCTGCTGCTCCCCCCCGGACATTTGCCGCGGGTAATGCTCAACGCGCTCGCCGAGGCCCACCCGCTGCAGCAATGTTCGCGCTTGGGCCTGTGCATCGCTCTGTCCCTGCAATTCCAGCGGCAGCATCACATTCTCCAGTGCCGTCAGTGCCGGCAGCAGCTGGAACGACTGAAATACAAACCCGACGTGCTGCCCACGAAACAGAGCTCGCTGATCCTCATCCAAGGCACTGATATCAGTACCGTTGATGACCACTCTCCCACCGCTCGCCTCATCAAGTCCTGCGAGCAAGCCGAGTAACGTGGATTTGCCGGAACCGGAGGCACCAATAATCGCGACCGACTCGCCCGACTTGATTTCCAGCGTGATCCCTTTCAGTATCTCCAACTCGCTGCCGACCATCGGCACCCGCTTTTGGAGATTTTCAGCCTTGATCATGTCGCGATTCCTTTTCGCACTGATACGCAAAATACACGCCGCCGGATTGTGCCTGTTACTGGCGATACCGGGCGTTGCACACGCAGAAAAAACCCTGCTGATCCTTGGAGATAGTATCAGCGCAGCCTACGGCATGTCTCTGGAACAGGGCTGGGTAAGCTTGTTAGAGCAACAACTGAACACCAGCCACCCCGAATATCGCGTCATCAACGCCAGTATTAGCGGTGAGACCACCGGCGGTGGCCTGCGTCGCCTGCCTGGCCTGCTCAGCCAATACGCCCCCAACGTGCTGTTAATCGAACTCGGGGGCAATGACGGGCTGCGCGGCCACCCGCCAGCAAAAATACGTGACAATCTGCTGCGCATGGCGCAGTTGGCGCAGGCCAGCGGGGCGAGCGTGCTCTTGCTACCCATGGAAATTCCGCCTAATTACGGCGAACGCTACACTGCGGCCTTCCGCGAAAGCTTCAACGCGGTAGCGGATAAAACCGGCGCCAGCCTGGCGCCGTTCATACTGGATGGGGTTGCGACACAAACCGGCCTTATGCAAGACGACGGTATTCACCCCACCGCCTCAGCGCAGCCACTGCTGCTGCAAAACATCATCGATAGCCTGCTGGAGATTTTGTGACCGCAACCACACCTGATTGGGCGCAGCTGAAAGCCGGCGATGCCGCCCACGTTTGGCATCCCTACGCCTCTGCAAGCAACCCACCCGACGTTTACCCGGTACGCAGCGCGCAAGGCGTGCGCCTCACTCTGAGTGATGGCCGCGAACTGGTTGATGGCATGGCGTCCTGGTGGTGCGCAATTCACGGCTACAACCACCCGGTGCTGAACCGGGCAGTGCAGGCTCAGGTTGAATCCATGGCTCATGTCATGTTTGGTGGCCTGACACATGCCCCCGCAGTGCGCCTTGCTCAGCTGCTGGCTGACATTACGCCGCCGGCACTTGAACGTGTTTTTTTCAGCGATTCCGGCTCAGTTGCCGTAGAAGTCGCGCTGAAGATGGCCATTCAATACTGGTACTCAATCGGGCAACCCGGCAAGCAGAAGTTTCTCGCCCTGCGCAACGGCTACCATGGCGACACCTTCGGCGCGATGTCGGTCTGCGATCCCGTCACGGGCATGCACCATCTGTTCGGTGACGTGCTACCCAAACACTACTTTGCGCCCGCTCCCACAACGCCCTTTGGCGAGCCCTGTGATGACAGTGCGATGGCCGCAATAGAGGAATTACTCGTTACGCACCATCGCGAATTGGCTGCGGTCATCGTAGAGCCGATTGTGCAAGGCGCAGGCGGCATGCGCTTCTACTCCGCCGACTACCTGGTGCGCCTGCGCGCCCTGTGCGATGCCTTCGACGTGCTACTGATTTACGACGAAATTGCCACAGGCTTTGGCCGCACAGGAAAGCTCTTTGCCCTGGAGCACGCAGGCGTAGATCCGGATATTCTTTGCCTGGGCAAAGCACTCACCGGTGGCTACATGACACTGGCAGCCACTCTCTGCACGCGCAAAATCAGCGAGGGCATCAGCCAGGGTGAAGCGGGTGCATTTATGCATGGCCCCACGTTTATGGGCAACCCCCTTGCCTGTGCCACGGCGGTCGCCAGCATCGAACTGCTGTTGTCACAGCCCTGGCAGCGCTGCGTACAACGCATTCAACGCGGGCTCGAAGAAGGACTCGCGCCCGCCCGGGATATTCCCGGTGTGGCGGATGTACGCACACTCGGCGCAATCGGCGTCATTGAGCTGGCTGAGCCGGTGGACATGCGCGTGGTGCAACCCCTGTTTGTGCAGCGCGGCGTTTGGATACGCCCCTTTGGTCGCTTGGTGTACTGTATGCCGCCGTTCATCATGAAAGATGATGACCTGAACATGCTGACCCGCGCCATGGTCGAAACCGTCGCGGAGATTTGCTAGCACGCGGTACAAGGCACGGGCTGGCGCACTCTCACGTTGGGGGCACGCTGCGGTTCATCGGGCTCAAGCTCATGGGGCTCAGGTTGGTCCGGCTCCGGTTCATCGGGCTCCGGCTTATGGAGTTCAGTTCACAGACTCAGGCTACCAGCTTGCCTTCAAGCTCCAGCTGCGCAGCCACCGCAACGCTGGCCTCCCGCACTACCGCCCAATGCTCTAGGGCATCGGCAAAACCGTTGGCATAGTCGCGGAAACATTGCAACAAACCCAGCTCACTGCTGCCGGCTGGCACCCCATGCATAGTCGTTGGGGACTGCTGCTCGGCAATAAGAGCTTGCATTTCATTCAAGGCGCGCTGCAGATACGCCTGCCAGGCACCCGACCCAAGCCGCACCGCTTTTTGCTGCTGGTCGAGAATCATACGCAATTGGCCTGCTTGGCTCTGCGCCACTTCCGTGCGGAAATCGAGCAGCAGGTCGCGGTCGGAGCGAGCGGCAATGCGCCGCGCATCCTCCGCCACGTGGCGTAATCGCAACAGTGGATCGGAGGCATCTTTGTAGTCGATATGGTCGGTCAAATAGCGGGCAAACAACGCAATTCCGCCCGTCGCAGCCATCGGTTCACGAATACTCAAGTGCCGCTCTTCCATCGGCAGATGCGGCACGCACCAAGGATACTCCAGCGCTGCTGCGCGATGATGAATCGCTTCCACCATAGCGCCAAACAGCCGGTCTTCGCCGCGAAATGCAGGAAAATAAGGCGGCAACAGAGCACTGTTGTCCAGCCCCGTCATCTGCGACATCGACGCCATCTTGATCAGTGACAGCCTCGGGCTACCTAGCCAGTTACAGCGCTTTTCAACGATATCGACCAAAGATGCCTCCTGCTCCAACAGCCTTACCACCGAGGTATCACCCAGCGATACCACCCAATGCGGAGACGCCGTCCCAGGGTCGCCCCAGGAGCCACTCTGCGTAACCAGAATGGGAGCTCCCGCATCCAAGACGCTGGCCAAAGAAGCATTCACGCCTTGCAATTGTTGCGCCGCCATCCCTCCCGGGCTTACCGCTTCCACCACTGCACCCACCGTGCGCCCCAGCAGGCTGGCATGGCCGCTCAGTGGGTCGAAGTCAGCTGGCACGGCAGCGCGCGCCAGCTCCTCTCGGTCGGCGAAGAAAGCGGCCTGCCGCGACGCCCCACCAGCAATGGCCAACCCTTCTTCAGCCACCGGCGGCAGCAAAGCCTGGCACAGCACATCATCATCCATGACGATGGCGCGATAACCCACCGAGAACAACAGGCACAGCGTGCGCGAGCGGCCATAGGTTTTATGCCCCGTCCACTGCGCGGGGTCGAGTAAAAAACGCAGGCCGTGCTCGGCGGCTGGCTGGCGCGCAATAAGCCCTTCCAGCATGGCACTTTGGGCAGCTTCACCGACATAGCGCATGTCTACCGGGCTGCGGGTATTAAACCCGGCAACCAACTCGCGGTTGGCGACGCGGGACTCCGCAAGGCGCGAATCGTCGATCAGGTAGAGGCCCTCGTGGCGCGCCAGCTTGCCGTTACGCAACAGCGACTCCAGCAGGCGCTCCACCGCGGCGGGGCGATCGCAGGTGATAATAAAAACGCGCGTTGCTGCGGGCGCCACCGACGCCCCGCCGGACAGCCTTGCGGCCGCATCGGCGGCGGTCAGCAGCATGCCATTGACCAACAGCCCCTCCAGCGCCTGCAGCGCCAGCTCGGGGCGCCCCTGCAGCTCGGGCCGGGTCGCGGCGAGTACGCTGGCGTGATCTGCCATGGTCCGAAAGGTAGAGCAGCTAATAAGCCCCTGCACCACCTGTGGAGACATCATCTGCTGCCGACCGTTATCGCGGTTAATTACCAGGACTGCAGTGTCGCTGATGCGCACCAGTTCGCAGTTGGCGAAAGCCACAAGCTCGTTGGGGCTGACGATAGGCGGTGCAGTTGAGTCGATAGCCATGGCAGTAGATTCTTGCGTTGAAAGTTAGGCTGTGATTCTACCAGAGTCGGTCTCCCGGTGGCCGGGATGCGCAATAATACCGCGGCGAGCCCTGCACATTCAGGCAGAACGCGCACCAATCACGTATACTACCCGATCATCCTGCAACCATTGATTCGCGCACGCTCATGGCAAATATTCAGACGGCAAAGCCTCTTTTCTCCTACCGGAAATACTGGGCTGAGTGCTATGGGCCTGCCCCGGAACTCCCTATGTCCCGCGCAGAAATGGACGCTTTGGGATGGGATAGTTGCGACATCATCATCGTCACCGGTGATGCCTATGTCGACCACCCCAGCTTCGGCATGGCGGTTGTTGGGCGTGCGCTGGAGGCCCAAGGTTTCCGCGTGGGCATTATTGCCCAACCAGACTGGACCGGCGCAGACGCCTTCATGGCACTGGGCAAACCGAACCTGTTTTTTGGCGTATCCGCCGGCAACATGGATTCGATGATCAACCGCTACACCGCGGACCGCAAACGGCGTAACGATGACGCCTACACGCCCGGCAATGAGGGTGGCAAGCGTCCAGATCGCGCAGTGATTGTGTACAGCCAGCGCGTGCGCGAAGCCTATAAAGATGTACCGCTGATTATTGGCAGTATCGAAGCCAGCCTGCGGCGCATCGCCCACTATGACTACTGGAGTGACAAAGTCCGCCGCTCCATTTTGCTTGACGCCCAGGCCGACCTGCTGCTTTACGGCAACGCAGAGCGGGCCCTCGTCGATGTGGCGCACCGCATAGCAGCCGGCGAGCCAGTGAAAACCATTCGCGATGTGCGCGGCACTGCCTACGTGTGCAAACGCTTACCCGAGGATTATCGGGTTATCGACTCCACTCATATCGACGTGGTGGGCCCGGTTGAAGCGCCGATAAACCCCTACATTGATACCAGCAGCCCGGCCTGTGCAGAAACCTCTGAAGCCGCCGCTGGAGCCGTGCAAGAAGTGGCCGCCGTGCGCTTGCTTGACAGGCCTGAAAGCGAGCAGCGAGCCGTTATACGCATACCGGCCTACGAGCAGGTACGCGATGACCCGGCACTCTATGCGCACGCCTCGCGCATCCTGCACAAGGAAACCAATCCCTATAACGCGCGCCCACTGGTGCAAGCGCACGGTGACCGGGATGTCTGGCTAAATCCGCCACCTATTCCGCTGGAAACTGACGAGCTCGATCTAGTCTTTGAACAACCCTACACGCGGCTTCCCCACTCCAGCTATGGTGATGCGCGCATACCCGCCTACGAGATGATCCGCCATTCCATCAATATCATGCGTGGCTGTTTTGGTGGCTGTACCTTTTGCTCCATCACCGAACACGAGGGGCGGATTATCCAGAACCGCTCGGAAGACTCTATCATTCGTGAAGTCGAGCGTATTCGCGACACCTCCACTGCCTTTACAGGCGTGATTTCCGACCTCGGCGGCCCCACGGCAAACATGTGGCGCGTGGCCTGCAAAAGCAAAACGATTGAAGCAGCCTGCCGCAAACCCAGCTGTGTGTACCCGGGCATTTGCAAAAACCTGAACACCGACCAAACACCGCTGATCAACCTGTACCGCCGCGCGCGTGCCGTAAGCGGCGTGAAGAAAGTTCTCATTGCCTCCGGCCTGCGCTACGACCTCGCCGTTGAAACGCCCGCCTATGTAGAGGAACTGGTCAAGCACCATGTGGGCGGTTATTTAAAAATTGCGCCTGAGCACACCGAAGACGGGCCCTTGTCGAAGATGATGAAGCCCGGCATGGGCACCTACGACCGCTTCAGGGACATGTTCGAAAAGTACTCAAAAGAGGCGGGGAAGCAGCAATACCTGATCCCCTACTTCATTGCTGCACACCCCGGTACGCGGGACGAGGATATGATGAATCTCGCCCTGTGGCTGAAGCGCAACAAGTTCCGGGCTGATCAAGTGCAAACCTTCTACCCGTCGCCCATGGCTACCGCGACGGCGATGTATCACAGCGGCAAAAATCCGCTCAAGCGTGTGACTCGCCAAAGCGACTCCATGCCCACCGTGCGCAACCTGTCGCAGCGCCAACTGCACAAGGCATTCCTGCGCTATCACGACCCGGAAAATTGGCCCGAACTGCGCACAGCACTGAAGAAAATGGGCCGCGCCGACCTGATTGGCAATGGCAAGCTTCACCTGGTGCCACCGCGTCAGCCTGCCAAACGCCATGCCACGGTACCAGCGGGCACGCAAACCTTCGCCACCCAGCACAACGGGCTGCCGCGCAACCCCGTGCGGCGCCGCCAGCGATAGTCGCTAAAGCTGCAGCCCACCCCCAACGGCGCCAAGCGCCCCAGCAGGTATCACCTTGAACACCGAATCCTTTGCATCGCTGGGCCTGCGCCCTGCTTTGCTCACCAACCTGGCATCTCTGGAATACGTCGCGATGACGCCCATTCAGGCGCGCAGCCTGCCACCAATGCTCGCCGGCCGAGACGTCATCGGCCAGGGCAAGACAGGCTCGGGAAAAACCGCCGCTTTTGGCCTGGGCTTGCTGCACACTCTGACGGAAAAACACTATGCCGTGCAGGCACTGGTGCTCTGCCCCACCCGGGAACTAGCGGATCAGGTAGCGAAGGAACTGCGTCGACTGGCACGTGGTATCGACAACGTTAAAATCCTGACCCTGTGTGGCGGCACGCCGATCGGCCCACAAATCGGCTCACTGGCCCACGGCGCGCACATCATCGTAGGCACGCCGGGCCGGGTTGAAGAGCATCTGCGCAAAGAGACATTGAAACTCGCCAACTTGCGCACGCTGGTACTCGATGAAGCCGACCGCATGATGGACATGGGCTTCCAGCCTGCGCTGGACGCAATATTGGAGTACGTGCCCGCACAGCGGCAAACGCTGCTGTTCAGCGCCACTTTCCCGCCAGGCATCGCCGCCATCGCCAAACGGGTTATGCAGGCTCCAGAACACGTTCAGGTTGAATCTACACACGACAGCAGCACAATCGCTCAAATATTCCACCTTGTTGAGGATAGCGAGCGAATCACCGCCCTGCGGCTGCTATTGCTGGAACAGCGCCCAGATTCCGCGGTGGTATTCTGCAATACGCGAGAAGACTGCGCCAAAGTTGCCGCTGCTCTGAGCCGCGAAGGCTTCAGTGTGGCGCCGCTGCATGGAGATCTGGAACAGCGCGAACGCGATCACACGCTAATACAGTTCGCCAACAAAAGCCTTTCCGTGCTGGTAGCGACCGACGTTGCCGCACGGGGCCTGGATATTGACGCACTGGATGCGGTAATTAACTTTCATATTCCGCGCGACCTTGACGTCTACATCCACCGCATCGGGCGCACTGGTCGAGCCGGCAGCCGCGGCGTGGCCTGCACACTGTTCAGTGAGCAGGAGCGCCACAAACTAGCCCGTTTGGAAGGCATACTGGATGACACCATCTACCCCGCCCCTCTGCCGCCCGCCAGCCTGCTGAAAACACCCGGCTATAAACCAGCGATGGTCACGCTGCAGATCGACGGAGGTAAAAAGCAAAAACTGCGACCCGGGGATATTCTCGGTGCCCTCACCGGCGATGGCGGCATTGAGGGTTCTGCAGTGGGCAAGATCACCGTACAAGACCGCAGCGCGTTTGTTGCCGTGCGGCGCAGCATGGCCCGTGATGCACTGCACACGCTGCAACAAGGCAAAATGAAAGGGCGTAATTTCCGCGCGCGGATACTAGGTCGGCAGGCTTAGCTGCCTGCCCGCCCCAACACGCCAGGTTAGCGGAAAAATCTTCAGCGCTAACTCGCGTGGCACGCCTTCACAAAATCCCCTAGCAACCGAAACTCGGCACACCGCGGTGTTTTGCGCCGCCACATAAGCCCGATACTGCGCGCCACATTACGCTCACTGAAGGCACTAACGCACACGTTGGTACCCGAGAGAATATGCGCATCAAGCGCCATGCGCGGCAGCAGCGTAATACCGATGCCATTGGCCACCATCTGCACGATCGTATTCAGGCTGGTAGCCTGATAAGGCACAGACACATCGGAGTCGCGTAATTTGCACGCTTCCAACGCGTGCTCTCGCAGGCAGTGGCCATCCTCCAGCAGCAACAACCCCTCGCCCTTGAGTTGCGAGGTTCGCACCGTCGGTTGGCTTGCCAGCGCATGGCTCGGCGGGCTCGCTAACAGAAATTCATCATTGAACAGCGCCATCGTCTCCACACCCTCCGCCGGAAATGGCAGGGCCAGCAACAACACATCCAGCTCACCGTGATGCAAGGCCGTAACCAGGTGCTGGCTAAGGTCCTCGCGAATAAACAATTGAAATGCGGGATACTGTTCACGCAGGCGGTTGAGCAAGCGTGGCAGAATAAAAGGCGCCACAGTGGGAATGACGCCCAAACGCATTTTTCCTGAAAACGGCTCGGCCGCCGCATCGCACAGGGTGACGAGGTCTTCCACATCGCGCAAAACGCCCAGGCTGCGGCGCACCACGTCCTCACCCAGATGGGTCAACAATACCTGTCGATTGTTACGCTCTACCAGCGAGACGCCAAGGGTCTCTTCCAACTCAAGAATGCCGGCACTTAGCGTGGACTGGGTGACGTGACAAGCCTTTGCCGCTTGGCCAAAATGGACGTGCTCGGCTACTGCGCACAAGTAGCGCAATTGTTTCAGTGTGGGTTGTCTGCTCATGCTATCTCAATCGTTTTCATCGATCGAATTTAATCATTTTTTCAACTGGACGAACAGCGGGGGATGGCATAGTTTATGGTTACCGCGCGTCTGTGCCGGCAAATTTCCGCTAAACAGGAGAAGTAGTATGTCATTGAAAGGCAGTCAAACTGAACAAAACCTGAAAGATGCGTTTGCAGGCGAATCTCAGGCTAACCGTCGCTACCTCTATTTTGCCGCCAAGGCAGACGTGGAAGGCTACAACGATGTTGCCGCGGTATTTCGTTCCACCGCGGAAGGAGAAACTGGCCATGCTCACGGCCACCTGGAGTACCTTGAAGAAACCGGCGACCCGGCCACTGGCCTGCCTATCGGTGCCACCTCCGATAACCTGAAAGCAGCCATCGCCGGAGAAACCCACGAATACACCGACATGTATCCCGGGATGGCGAAAACGGCACGCGACGAAGGCTTCGACGAGATTGCGGACTGGATGGAAACACTCGCCAAGGCAGAGCGCAGCCATGCCAACCGCTTCCAGAAGGCACTGGACAACCTGGACGCCTGAGCGGCTCGCTGGCTGACGCTGGCGCCGCCAACGAAGTACCTGAAAGCGGGTTCGTGGTGTATCTGCGGGCCCGTTTTTTATGATCGCCCTATAAACGAGGAATGTGCCGTGAGAGAAGGAAGCCTGGAAGCCCCCACCCGACACCCGGTTGAATGGCGCTCAGATGATTTCTGGGACCAAGGCAAACTCGATGCAGAACTGGAGCGTGTGTACGATATCTGCCATGGCTGCCGGCGCTGCGTTAGTTTGTGCGACAGCTTCCCCACCCTCTTCGATCTGGTAGACGAATCAGCAACGCTGGAAGTCGACGGGGTTGCCAAGTCGGATTACAACAAGGTGGTCGAGCAATGTTACCTTTGCGACCTCTGCTACATGACCAAGTGCCCCTACGTTCCCCCCCACGAATGGGCGGTAGACTTTCCACACCTGATGTTGCGCGCCAAGGCGGTGAACTTCCGCAAGGAAGGTGCGCGGCTGCGTGACCGTGTACTGACCAGCACGGACCGCACGTTTGGCCTCGCCACTATCCCGCTCGTCGACGTCACAGTAAATGCACTCAACAAGAATTCTACCTTCCGCAAGGCGCTGGAATCCAGCTTTGGTATTCACCATGAGGCGCCGGTACCGCAGTTCAACAGCAACACCCTGCGCAAACGGGTCAAACCGATGATTCGCAACCTGGAGCCGCAAGCCGTAGGTGACACCAGCGGCAAAGTCGCGCTCTATGCCACCTGTTACGGCAACTACAACAGCCCAGAAATCGGTGAAGATTTTGTCAAGGTGTTCCAGCACAACGGTATCCACATCGATATTGTGCCTAAAGAAAAGTGCTGCGGCATGCCCAAGCTGGAGCTCGGCGACCTGGAAGCCGTGCAAAAGCTGAAAGAAGCCAACATTCCAGTGCTGGCGAAGCTGGTAGACCAAGGATATGACCTGGTTGCCCCTATTCCTTCTTGCGTGCTGATGTATAAGCAGGAGCTACCGCTGCTATTCCCGGAAGATCCCGATGTACAAAAGGTAAAAAAGGCGTTCTACGACCCCTTCGAATATCTTTGGTTGCGGCACAAAGGCGGCGCTCTGGAAACCGAATTTCCCCATGCTATGGGCGACATCGCCTACCAGGTAGCCTGCCACCAGCGCGTGCAGAACATTGGCCTGAAAACACGTGATGTATTGCAGTTGGTACCCGGCACTGTGGTCACCGCCCAAGAGCGCTGCTCTGGCCACGATGGCACCTATGCCATCAAACAGGAGACGCGTGAAAAGTCGGTTAAAATAGCGCGTCCGATTGTGCGCAAGGTTGACCAGCAAAGTCCTGACCACTTCATGAGTGACTGCCCAATGGCCGCAACGCACATCGCCAACTTGTCAGAGAAAGTCGACAAAGCAGAGCATCCCATGACGCTATTACGCATGGCCTACGGCCTGTAATCAACAAGGAGCCTTTTATGAGCCCATTAACCCGTGCCGACCTTTGGTCACTCGAGCAATACGCCGAGGAGCGTCCCCGTTTTCGCAGCCAAGTGCTGGAGCACAAGAAAACGCGCCACCTCGCGCTGGGTGAGCATGCGCGCCTGTATTTCGAAGATGCCCTCACCATCAAGTACCAAATTCAGGAAATGCTGCGTATCGAAAAGGTATTCGAAGCGGCCGGTATTATCGAAGAACTGGATGCCTACAACCCGCTCATTCCTGACGGGCAGAATTGGAAGGCTACCTTCATGATCGAATACAGCGATCCGATCGAGCGCGCACGGCGCTTGGCAGAAATGGTCGGCATTGAAGACAAGGTGTGGCTGCAAGTCGGCAATGGCGAGAAAGTGTATGCCATCGCCGATGAAGACCTCGACCGCAGCAACGAGTTCAAAACCTCGTCAGTGCACTTTATGCGCTTTGAGCTTACGCCCGACATGATTACCGCGGCCAAGCGCGGCGAAGCGATTCAAGCAGGCATAGAGCACGCCGCCTACAGCGTGGAGAGCTTTGTTATTGCCGCGCCCATTCGTGATTCTCTGACAGCAGACCTGCAACCTAAGGCCGTGCACTGAAACACAACGGCCACTCATAGGTCCTTGGCACCTGCGTATTGCGCACGCTTGCGTGTCAAACGGGTTGCCGGCGCTGCCAGCGGGTCATCCGGCCAAGGGTGCTTGGGATAGCGCCCTTTCATTTCCTTCTTCACTTCCGGATACACGTTGCGCCAGAAGGTGGCGAGATCCTGCGTGACCTGCAGCGGCCGCTGAGCAGGCGACAGCAGGTGCAACTGCAAGGCCTGACGCCCATCAGCGATAATGGGCGTGGCTTCGCAGCCAAACATTTCCTGTAATTTGACCGCCAGAACCGGAGTTTCCGCTGTGTAGTCGATGGCAATGTGGCTTCCCGATGGGACCTCTATCCGTTCGGGCGCCAGCCGGTCCAAGTCGCGTGGCAGAGGCCAGGGCAGCAGGCCCTGAAGGATACTGCGCAGATCAAGGCGAGCGAAGTCCGCCAAACGGCTAACCTGGCCGAGGTGCGGTGAAAGCCAGCTCTCCAGCGTCGCCAACAGCGCAGCATCGTGCACCGCTGGCCAGCGGTTAGCTGAATCCGGTGCCTGCAGCCGGTGGAGCAGGTTTACGCGCGCTTGCCACTGCAGCAGTGCCGGCGTCCAGGGCAGCAACCTGAGGCCGCGACGACGTACCAATGCGAGCAATGCCGACTCTCGCGCTGCCTGCGGCACGGGCGTGAGCGCTTGCCGGTCGAGTACTATCTGGCCTACTTGTCGCCGACGCTCAGCCACAAATACATTGCGTGCCTCATCCCATTCGGCTCGCTCGACAACACGCACCAACGGCGCCAGCACATCCTCAAAGCGCGCCACATTCAGTGCCACAGCAGCATGGATGCGGTCACCTGAATCGCCCTGCATGCCCCCCAGGTCCGCCACCGCCAACCAACGTGTTGCCGCGAGCATATCGTTTGGCGACAGGCTTGCACTGCGTCCATTAGCCAGTTGAAACGCACCCACCGCGGTGCCGGGGCGAGCACACGCAATCCGTTCAGGCCAGGCCAAAGCAATGAGCACCGCCAGCTGATCTTCATCCGCTAACGCTTGCTGGGCTGTATCGTCCTGCTCCGTATCACGCACCATCTGTCGGTAGCGTTGAGCCTGTTGCTGTACACGCAAATACCATTCACGCTGGGGAGCCTGACGCGGCCTTACGCCCATCAAGCAGGTAAAAGCCGTCGCCAAATCAGCGCCTTGACTGGCGAAAGGATTCCGCTCGGCGAGCATTGCTGCCAACAAAGCTGCACTCGCACTGGCCTGCATAGCCTCGCCACGTAGCAGCATATGCGCCAAACGCGGGTGCAGTGGCAGTGCAGACATGTGGACGCCATGCGGGGTCAACTGCCACTGGCCATCATCTCGCACAAAGGCCGCGCCGGATTGACGCAAAACATCCAGTGCCTGCTGCCAGTGTGCCGCCGGAGGCAGGTCCAGCCACGAAAGCTCTGCAGGAGACGCCACACCCCACGCCAGTAGCTGCAAGGCCAGTGGTGCCAAGTCTGACTGCAGTACCTCCGGCGTGCGTTGCTCCTGTAACGCAGCGTGCTGGCTGCTGCTATATAACCGGTAACAATAACCCGGCTCCAACCTGCCGGCGCGGCCCGCTCGTTGCGTTGCAGAGGCTTGCGAAATACGCCGGGTCGCAAGGCGCGTAGTCCCCGTGACCGCATCGAACAGAGCCTGCCGCTCCAGGCCGCAGTCAACCACGGCAGTAACCCCTTCAATGGTCAGGCTGGTTTCTGCGATATTGGTAGCCAGCACCACCTTGCGTTGCCCAGGCGCACAGGGGTCAATCGCCTGCTGCTGCTGGGCCAGCGAAAGGCCACCGTACAAAGGTAATACCGCCGTGTTGCCCGGAACATTTCCGGCAAGCAAGCGGCTCACGCGACGGATCTCATGCTGCCCGGGGAGAAACACCAGCACGCTCCCCGTGCGCGCGGCCAAAGCACGCTGTACAGCGCGTGCAACCAGCACATCCAAGGGATCAGCGGCAGACACGCCGGCCCCGTATGCCACCTCTACTGGAAATTGGCGCCCCTCGGACTGCAGCACCAGCGGTGCTTGCAGCAGCGCGGCCACTGGCACCCCCTGCAAAGTCGCTGACATCACTAAAATCCGCAGCGTGGCGTCTTCGCGAAACAGTGCTCGGCCCTGCAAGGCAAGCGCCAAGCCCAGCTCAGAATCCAGACTGCGCTCATGGAACTCGTCAAAAACCAGCAGGCCAACACCGTCCAGAGCGGGGTCGTTTTGCAGCCGACGCGTGAGCACACCCTCGGTGACCACCTCAATGCGCGTTGCTGCACTCACCCGGCTTTCGAGCCGCATGCGGTAACCCACCTGCCTGCCTACCGTTTCGCCCAACAATTGCGCCATCCGCGTTGCCGCAGCCCGCGCCGCCACCCGCCGCGGCTGCACCAGCAGCACGGTTTGCCCCGCGAGCCAATCTTCCGCCAGCAGCGCGAGGGGCACCAGGGTGGTCTTGCCCGCCCCCGGCGGTGCCTCCAGCACAGCATCGCGGCCGGCTGCCAGCGCGCTGCGTAAAAGAGGCAGCACGTCGGTGACGGGCAATGCTGGGAGATCAAGGTCAGACATGCCGCCATGGTAGCCGAGCGAGCCTCACTGGCCAATGCTGGTGCACGCCGCTGCGGCCGCGCACTGCGCTGGTGCGGCCAACACGCGCCGAGCCGACTGTCTTCACACTGTAACGGCCCATTCACCACAGTGTCACGGGCAAAAGAGATGCTATGCACGAACTGGCAGGATTTTTGCTGCACCTCGTTCAGGAACGGGCCATCAGCAGCATTGTATACGCGCCAACCCCACGTGCCACGACCACTAGCGAGGCAGGATCATGAACACTCTAGCCATGCAACACAGCAGCGAGAGGCACGGCGTGGATAACGCGCTGCCAAACATGGAATCCGTACTGCGCACCCTGCTCACGGGCCAGGCGGTGGCAGCGACCTCCCTGCTAGGAGCACTCGGCAGCCGCTTCAGCCAGTCACCCAGCGGCAACGCCAATCGCGTCACTCAGCTATTGGGTGACCTGGGCTGCGGTTTCGCCGGCTTGGAACTCGACATCGACGGCACTGAAAACCTGCGCCAATCAGGCTCGGTGATCTATGTTTTCAACCATCAAAGTTTGCTTGACGCGATGATTCTGGCGCGCCTGCTGCGACGCGATGTCGTGCCCTTCTGCAAACAGGAAATGGCCAGCAAACCGATACTCGGCGCACTGCTGGCACAAGCGGGAACCATCTTTGTCGACCGCGGGGCCCAGGACCAATCTGCGGTGCTGCAGGCAGCACAGAGTGTGTTGTCCAGCGGACGCTCACTGGTGATCGCACCGGAAGGTACACGCAGCGCCAGCGGCCGCCTGCAGCCGTTCCGCCACGGCGCGTTCTTGCTGGCAAAAAAAGCGCGGGTTCCGATTGTGCCTATCATTTTGCACAACGTGCACGATGCGCTGCCGAAAGGCTCGCTGCTATTGCGCCCGGCTACAGTGCGTGTGTCGGTGTTGCCGCCGATGGCATATGACGCGGAGCGCAACGTGCGTGGGCTCTGTCACCAGGTGGAAAATCGCTTTCGCCGATGCCTTGGCCAGCCTCTCCTAGAGAGGCTGGCGAGTGGCAGCGAGGCCTGAATCAGCCCTGTTGATCAGCAATCCAGGCATCCATACGCCGCTCCAGCGCATCCAGCGGCACCGCGCCAGCACCCAGCAGATGGTCGTGAAAGCTGCGAATATCGAAACCCTCTCCCAGAGCCTGCTCGGCACGTTCGCGCAATTCCAGAATTTTTAGCTGGCCGATCTTGTAGGCCAACGCCTGGCCTGGCCAGCCAATATAACGGTCAATCTCATTGACGATATCCGCTTCGCTCTTGCCCGCATGCGCCGTGAAGTAGTCGATCGCCTGCTCTCGGCTCCAACCAAAGTAGTGAATCCCCGTGTCCACGACCAGCCGCACGGCACGCCACATGTCGTACGTCAATTGGCCATAGCGAGAATAAGGGTTCGTGTACAAACCCATTTGATAACCCAAGCGCTCTGAGTACAGCCCCCACCCTTCAATAAATGCCGTTTCGCCGCCGGTGCTGCGGAACATGGGCAGCCCCTCCAGCTCCTGAGCCAACGCAATCTGCAGATGGTGCCCGGGAACCGCCTCGTGCACGGACAGTACCTCCATCTCGTACTTGGGCCGTACCTCGGGGCGATAGAGATTGACGTAATAATAGCCCGCCCGCGTGCCATTGGCGGCGGGGCGGCTGTAGTAAGCGGTGGTGGTGTCGGGCGCAATGGCATCGGGAATCGGTCGCACACCGTAGGGCATGCGCGGCAGCTTACCGAACAATTTCACCAGCTCCGGATCGAGGCGCTTGGAAACTGCCAAATAGCCCTGCAACAGCTCCTCGGGGCTGTCGTAGTAAAACTGTGGGTCGGAGCGCAGGAACGCGTTGAACGCCTGCAGGTCACCCTCGAAATCAACGCTGTTTTTAACGGCTTCCATTTCCTCCAGCAGCCGCGCCACCTCAGCCTTGCCGACATTGTGAATGGCCTCCGGGGTCATGTCCGTGGTAGTAAAATAACCGGCCAGAAACCGATACAGGGCTTTGCCCTCGGGCAGGCTGCCGATACCGGGTTGCTCGCGGCAGGCGGGCAAATAGGCGGTGTTGAGAAAGTCACGAAATTCGGCAAGCGCCGGATTCAACTGGTTGCGGATTACCTGTGTCGCACTGTGGCGCAAGTCAGCGCCCTGCGCCGCGGAAAAACCGTCGGCTAGTGTGCGAAATGGCTTGTAAAACGGACTATCGGAGGGCTCCCCTGCGAGGAGTCGGTCTATCTGTGCGGGCACACGTTGCATGACGATGCGAGCCTGCGTGCGCTCCTGCAGCACGCCCTCCTCCAGCACTTCACGATACTGCGCAATCAGTTCCGGCAGCCGCTGCAGGCGCAGCAGCCAGTCCTGATAATCGCGCTCACTGCGAAAGTCGATACGCTCCTGCAGCGTGTGTAAATGCTGCGGCCCCTGGCGCATATTGATGGGCATCAAGTACAGGCCCAGCGCGTACTCGCTGCGCTCATTCTGCAGGCGCCGCAGTAACATGGCGTGGCTTAACCGCGCTTGATCATCCAGAGCAGCCACCTCGAGAGCCTGCAGCTGGGCCAGGAAATCGGCGCGGCGCGCATCGCGCTGGGCGTGACCCGCCAAACTCATATCTTCCCAACGATCGTTGGCGGCAGGGTCACCCAGATTGGTCCTCAGCTGTGGCGACTGCTCCAGAGTCCAGGCCCAATGTGCGTCAACCAGGTTTTGAAAATCATCCGCCGGCGCGGCAACGGCCAGGCAACTACTCAGCAAAAACAGCGTAAAGACAGCACGTAGCATAGCAACCTCCAGTCATCAGCTACCATGATACGCACAAGCACCGCGGCTTGTCGCGCGCCCGGGGCCACGGCAACCATCGGTATTTCTCCCCAGTGGCACCGCCACAGCAGAGAAAGTTGCCAGCGGCATTAGTAGACTGGCAAGAGTCCGCCTTTTTAGCGGATACTAGCATTTTGTGCTGCACGCTTCGCCAGCCCGTTGATTACCCAGGCACCGGAACACCACTCGATGAATACGCTGCAGGAACTCACCCGTATTGTGCAGGCCGCCGCTGCGGCGGACCGCACTGAAGATCAGGTCAAACTGATTGTTGAGGCCATTCACCGCGCAATCGCTGTCGATGTCTGCAGCCTGTATATCGCAGCGGCGGATGGTGCAATGGTACTGGTCGCAAGCCACGGCCTAGACCAGCAAGCCGTAGGCTACAGTCGCCTGCCTGCCGGCAGAGGCCTGGTTGGACGCGTGGCGCAGACTCGCCATCCCATCAATGTTGCCAAAGCCGCCGCTCACCCGGACTTCTGCTATCTTGCAGAAACCCGCGAAGATGAATTCACCAGTTTCTGTGGTGTTCCTGTGGTGCGCGCCGGCGCCGTCGTCGGCGTGCTGGTGGTGCAGTCTCGCGAAGGCCGCGTGATGTCTGCCGACGAGCAGGCATTTCTGGTGACGCTTTCCACGCAGCTGGCGCTGGTGCTGCCACCCGAACCCCTCGCAGTCCACACGCCCGCCAGCGCAGTGCGGCGAGTACGCGGCGTCAAGGGTGCGCCGGGCACGGGCATCGGCAGCGCATGGCTGTGTGAGAATCTCGACCTGTATTCCGTACCCGACCGGCCATGCGAGGACCCAGCGGCCGCGATCACCGAATGGCACCAGCTGCTGTCCACCGTAAGCAAGGACGTGGCAAACGAGCGCAGGGCGCTGGGGGACCAACTTTCCGAAGGGGTCAGCGGTGTCTTTACAGCCTATCAAATGCTGCTCAACGACCCCGGGCTGCGCCTCGGCGTAGAACAGGCTATCGCCGCTGGCCAGTGGTTACCTGGCGCGTTACGCCAGGTGGTGCATCATTACGCTGAAGTCTTTCTGGCGATGGAAGATCCTTACCTGCGTGCGCGCAACGAAGATTTGCATCACCTGGGCAACAAGCTCTACCAGTCCTGGGCCGGTGCCAGCGCCAATCTACCCGCAGACGAGCACGGCCCACTCATTCTGGTAGGCGCCAAGGTTAGCGTGTCTGACATTGCCGCCTGCGACCCGCTACGCCTTGCCGCCATCGTCTGTTACGAGGGCTCCAGCCTGTCACACACCGCGGTGCTTGCGAACGCGCTGGGCGTGCCGGCGGTGATGGGTACCGGCAAACTCAAAAACATCGACGATGGCAGCCCGCTGATTGTCGACGGCAATACCGGGCAAGTGATTCTTTATCCCAGCCCCTCTATCAGGCTTGAGTTCGAGCGCCTGCAGCGCGCCGAGCAAGCGCTCAAGGGAGAGCTTGCCAGCCTGCGCGACGAGCCCGCCACCACACCCGACGGCGTGCGTGTACGCTTGATGGCCAATACCGGGCTATTGGCTGATATTTCGCCAGGGCTCGCCAACGGGGCGGAGGGCATTGGGCTGTATCGCACCGAGATGCCCTTCATGATCAGCGAGACCTTCCCCTCAGAGGAAGAGCAGCTACACACCTATCGACAGGTCCTCGACGCCTACCGTGGCCGACCGGTTTATATGCGTATTCTGGATATTGGCGGCGACAAGCCACTACCCTACTTCCCGATACATGAGGAAAACCCCGCACTGGGCTGGCGTGGGATTCGCTTCTGTCTGGATAACAGCTCGCTACTTATGACCCAGGTACGCGCGATGTTGCGCGCAGCAGAAGGCGGGACGGAAAACGGCGCAGACCTGCACATCCTGCTGCCGATGGTGAGTAACAGCGGCGAAATCAGTGCTTTTAAAGGCGTTCTTGACGACGCGCTGCAACAACTGCACGGTGAAGGTGTGAACGTGCGTCGCCCACAGGTCGGTATCATGGTGGAAGTGCCCGCGGCCATATCACTGCTGCCCGCCTGGGCGGGACGCCTCGACTTCATCTCCATCGGCTCCAACGACCTCAGCCAGTACCTGCTCGCGCTCGACCGCAATAATCCGCGTGTCGCCGGGGCCTATGACCATATCCATCCCGCCGTACTGCAGGAAATAGCCCGCATTACCGCCAGTGCAACCACAAGCGGGTTGCCGCTGAGCCTGTGCGGTGAGATGGCGGCGGATCCGGCGGCGGTGGTTTTTCTACTCGGCATTGGTATTCGCACCCTGAGCATGAGCGCCTCCAAGCTACCGCGCATCAAGTGGCTGTTGCGTTCATTTTCGGCGCAGGATGCGGCAACACTCGCACAGAAGGCGCTCACACTGGATAACAGCGCAGACATCCGCACGCTGCTAGAAGGTGCACTGCACCAGCGTGGGCTCGGGCGTCTACTGGGCAGTGAGTAATATATTGCCGTCTGGTCAATGGAAACGCTCATGACAGCACTCGACAGGGACAATCAGCCACTCACCGGTGAACGCCTGCAGCAGCATATTCAACGAGCGACTGCGCTCACCAGCATACCGCGCAGGCGCGACCTTGAAGTCGCCCATCAATTCATTAGGCGCTGCTTTCGGCCGACAGTGCGAGGCATTGAACGTATTCCCAAACAGCCCTGTCTGTTTGTCGGCAACCACAGCTTGTTTGCCTTGGATGGCCTGATTGTCGTGTCAATTTTGCAGCAAGAATATCAACGCTTCCTGCGGCCACTGGGCGACAAGTTTTTGTTCACTCATCCGCGTCTGGAAAGTGCGCTACTGGCTCGCGGCGCCGCCATGGGGCACCCGGCCGTGTGCAGCGCGCTAATGGCCCATGGTCAGGATTTGCTGGTGTTTCCTGGCGGTGCTCACGAGGCTGTGAAACCCAATAGCCAACGCTATCAACTGCAGTGGAAGGAGCGTTTCGGTTTTATTCGCATGGCGGCCGAATACGGCTATACCATCGTACCGTTTGGCATTGTTGGGCCAGAGGAATTTTACGATCACCTAATTGAAAGCGAGGCGCTGCCGGATTCACTGCCAGGGCGTGTTTTACGCCGCCTTGGCGTGCTCACGCAGGACACGCGCAGCGACGCGATGCCGCCGCTGCCGATTGGCGCGCTGGGCACTCTGCTGCCCAAGCCGCAGCGCTGTTACCTGGGTTTTGGTGAACCCGTCAACCTGGAACGCTACGCACAGCGAGCGCTGAGCAAGGTGCAACAGCGGAAGATTCGCGATCAAATCGCAGGCCAAGTCGAACAGCAATTGCAGGAACTGCTGTTATTGCGGGAACAGAAGCGCGCAGAAAGCAGCCTGCTGCGACGCATTTTAACCCTCTAGGATTTCATCCCAACGCATCTCAAGCGCCCTATTCCGCCATCACCCGCGCCAGCCGCGATGGCCTGCGCCAGGTAGCCCCCAGCAGGCGAACTAAGTACACGCTAGCCAGCGCCAGTAACATGGCGACAAACGCCCACCAGCTTACCATTGGCCCTACATCCAGATGCTTGATCAAAACATACTGGCTTATCAGCATCAGCGTGTGCAGGCTCATCGAGGTATTCATCAACCAACGCGTATCACCAGCGCCGCGCAGCACACCCGCACATACCATAATAATGGCATCCGCCAGGACATAAGTGGCCATACCCAACATCATACGGCTGCCCAGCCCGGCGATCAGGCTAAAATCCTGCTCGGGCGTTGCAAACACCATGATCAGCTCAGTGCGAAAAACGACAAACAGCAGGGCCAGCAGGGTCGAAAAGCTTAAGGCGATACTGAACGCAGCGATGATAATCTGGTTAGCACGAGTCATATCGGCAGAACCAACATACCGGCCGATCATGCTGGTAACGGCAATGTTCAAACCTATCAACGGCACATAATTAAGCATATCCCAGTTGAATACGATCGCCATAGCTGCGCCCTCGGCAACCCCGTAGGACTGAAACATCAGCAGGAACAAGGTAAACGTGGCCGCGCCCACAAAGGTTTCGAAGCCGGATGGCAAACCAAGGCGTATGTAGCGACGCAGGATGCCGCTGTCGAAATGAAAAGATTCTGCCACGCGAAAACGTTCACGATGCAGGGCGCTAAAATAAAACAGCGCGTAAATACCCATAGTGCAGCCGGCGGCAATAACAGTGCCCAGCGCGGCGCCACGAATGCCCAACTCTGGAAAACCGAATTTGCCAAAGATTAGCACCCAGGTAAGCGGGATATTGATGAGCACTCCCAGCACATCGGTAATCATGACAACCCGCGTGCTCCCAATCCCACAAAAATAACCGGCGGCGCAGGCTTTCATCAGCGCGAAAAAAGCGCCGCCCATCATCACGTAGTAATACTGTTGCTCGAGCACCACCTGTTCCGGGGAGTGGCCCATCGCCCCAAATAGCCCCCCCATGCCCCAGGCAATCATCCACAAAATGGGCTGGCAAGCGAGTGCCATGAGGAACCCTTGAGTGAGCACGCGAGGGCATTTGTCCAGCCGCCCAGAGCCGTAATACTGAGCGACCAAGGCTGTTGCGTACGACATCACACCTATAAACAGCGACACGCTGAGAAAAAACGTAACGCCGCCACCGAGTGCAGAGGCGATGTGAAGCGCGTCAATGCGGGACAAAAACAGACGGTCAGTAAACACCATCAACGCGAACGCGCTCTGCGACACTACCATTGGCAGTGCCATGCGGAACAGTTCTCGTGTTTGCCCTGTACTTAACATGGCCCTCTCCGCCACACCCCGGATGGCCTGCGACCAGCGCGAAGAACGGTGGGCGGGCCTGCCTAAAAGGGAGACTAACGCTTCGGCACGCCCAATGTAGCCAAATTCGCTGCCATATCCTGCGCAGCTGTCGCTGGAGATATAGAGCGATCGACTTTCAGAATGGTACCGTCAACACCAATGTAAAAAGTGTGCCGTTTGGCGAAGCCCATCATCGCCAGTACGCCATACGCTTCAGCAACACTTTTCTCCGGGTCACTCAACAGTGGAAAATCGGCCTCGGTTTCCTCAGCAAACTTCCGATTTTCCTCGACTGCGTCGACGCTGGCCATGAAGTAGGTGACATCGTATTCACGGATGAGGTGGCCGTTTTCCGCCAATGACTTGCACTCCACCGTACAACCTGAAGTAAAAGCCCGCGGGTACCACGCCAACACCACGGCCTGCTTGCCTTTGAAATCGGCCAGTGAGTATAGCTTGCCGTCACTGCCCATCAGAGAGAAGTCAGGTGCGGCGGCACCCACATTCAGCTCCTCTGCCATGCTCGGCATTACGAACGCCATCATACATAGCAGCGCTAAAGATCGAATCAATTTCATGCCAACTCCTTTACCTGTATTGCGCCCGTTTCACACAGAGCAGGGTCCGTAGTAGCCTACGCGCTTGCCAGCGGCCAGATCACTGCGCCGCATAAACCATCGCGAACTCAGCGACGCCAGGCCCGGATATCATCATGCCCACTCTACCGCGAAGACTTACCTGCTTACTACTGGCTGCTTGCATGGCCGGCACTGCCGCTCAGGTCCAATCTCAAGCCCTCGATGACAGCAGCGCTGGCTGGGACGTCAACGCACCCAATTTTTCGGCACCGGCGACCAGCCCAAACATTCGCGTCAGCGAAGGCACCTGGATGAGCCTGGACGTTTCACCCGACGGCAAGCATATCGCCTTCGACCTTCTGGGCGACCTGTACGAGTTGCCTATTGCGGGCGGCATCGCCAAAGCACTGACCTCCGGCTTTGCCTGGGACATGCAGCCCCAGTACAGCCCGGATGGGAACTACCTGGCGGCGCGCAAACACTTCACCACATCACGCTCACTGGGCACAGGGGAGATCTGGCTCTACCACGCAAACGGTGGCAAACAAAACACTGGGCAGATGCTAGTGCCTCGCCCAAGCCCCACGTTTCAGAAGGAACAAGGCGAACCGGCGTTCAGTGCAGGTGGTAAAAGCGTCTATTTCTCGCTGAATACCACGCCTGGCGACACCTTTGTCTACCATCAGGACAGCAACACGGAGCTGTTCCAGATTCGCCGCATTGACCTCACCAGCGGTGACATCAGCACCGTTGCAGGCGGCCCCGGCGGCGCCGTGCGGGCCACGCCTTCACCTGATGGCAAACAGCTCGCTTACATCAAGCGCGTACGCGCGCAATCGCGGCTTTTTATCCAGGATCTCGCAACCGGCACCGAGCGTATGGTCTTCGACGCCCTCGATCTGGACATGCAGGAAACCTGGGCGGTACATGGCCTCTACCCCAAGATGGAGTGGACACCCGACAGCCGCGACATCATATTCTGGGCACAGGGTAAGATCTGGCGGCTGAACACGGCCACAGAGTCGTTAGACGAAATTGCATTTCAAGTTGCCGACACTCGAGACATCTATCCCGCCGTGCGCTTCCCCGTTGAGGTGGCGCCGGAGGAGTTT
>JANQUV010000010.1:30160-31464 GCA_030730585.1 Haliea sp. | reverse complement strand
CGCCAGTGGACGTGGCAGCAGCACCGCCAGCACAGTGCTGATATCAATGTCGCGCAGCGGCCACGATGTTCAGCAGGTTGCCAGTGCCGAGTTGGCCACACGTATTCGCCTTGCACCGGACGGCCGTCATATCGCCTTTGAAAACGGCCATCACATGTACCTCACCGCGGCCAGCAAAAGCGGCGGCCAAACGCTGACGCTGGACGCTCCGCGGCCCCCCTTCCCCACCGTACGACTAAGCCAGGTTGGGGGTGAATTCCTGAACTGGAACGCCGACGGTAGCACCCTCAGCTGGAGCACCGGGGCCGTCGTGAAAACCGTCTCGGTAACGCAAGCGCTGAGCGCAGGCTTTACCCCACCCGACCAAGGGGTAAACCTGTCGCTGCGCGTTCCCAGCGCCCGCCCCGATACCCGGTTAGCGCTAGTCAATGCCCGCGTAGTGACGCTCGACAAAGAACGTCAGGTGCTTGAGCGCGGCGTGGTGTTAGTAGAAGGTCATCGCATTCGCGCGGTGGGCAATGCCAACCTGCCCATTCCGGCAGGCTACCGCACCGTGGATCTGGCGGGAAAAACCGTATTGCCGGGTTTTGTGGATATTCACGCCCACGGCCCCTATGGCAGCAACGACATTATTCCGCAGCAAAACTGGAACTTGCTCGCGCATTTGGCACTTGGCGTAACCACGGTACACAACCCGTCCAGCACGGCTTCGCTAGTGTTCGCCGCCGCCGAATATGCGCGCGCCGGACTCATTCTGGGGCCGCGGATTTTCTCCACAGCAGAAATCATCTACGGTGCCCGCTCCACCCAGTATGCGGCCATAGATACCCTCGATGATGCGCTGGCGCACGTGCGCAGGCTGAAAGCTCAGGGCGCAGTGACCGTGAAGAACTACAACCAGCCGCGGCGCGATCAACGCCAAATGGTGATCGAAGCCTCCCGCCTGGAAGGAGTAATGCCGGTCGCTGAGGGAGGATCCTTGTATCACATGGATATGAACCTGATCGGCGATGGCATTACCGGTGTTGAGCACAATGTACCCGCGCTTCGCCTGTACGATGATGTCCGCCAGTACTGGAGCCAAAGCAAAGCCGGCTATACACCCACCCTGGTGGTGACCTTCGGCGGCCTCACTTCGGAAGACTATTACTACCAGGACACCGAAGTGTGGAAGCACCCAATCCTCGCCAATTTCGTACCCCCCGCCATACTGCAGCCACGTTCCGTGCGCCGGCCGATGGCGCCGGAAGCCGACTACCGCGATGATGATGCCGCGGCCGCGGCCAAAATCCTCCTGGATGCCG
>JANQUV010000010.1:0-30060 GCA_030730585.1 Haliea sp. | reverse complement strand
CGGGTAAGCTAGCGGACCTGGTGATCGTTGACGGCAACCCGCTGGAAAACATCCGCAACAGTGACCGTATCAGCCACGTGGTGCTCAATGGGCGCATGTATGAAAGCGCGTCGCTCACGGAAGTTTTCACGGGTGAACAGGCATTGCAGCCCTTCTACTGGCAGGGTAAGCCGGAAGCGGAAATTCGCTGAGCGCCACCGCCCACAGCAGCTCCGCAGCAACCCCGCAGCAACTTTAGCCGAGCGCCGTCCGTGCAACCATCCAGGCGGTCAATGCCTCGCGAGCCGCTGGAGCACCGCGCGGCTGGCGCAAAGCGCTAAACCAGCGCGCCAGCTGCCGCCGATCGGTGTCGCTCACCTGGGCCAACAGCGCGGTATCAAGCTGCAGGTCACTGCGGTCGGCGTGGGTACGGCTGCACAGGCGCTGCTGATGCAGCAGAGCCCTGCCCAGCAAAACAAAAGGAAAGTTGGGGTTGCACGAAGGCCCGTAGCTCACCAGCTTGCCGCCACTGGGGATTCCTTGCACTTTAAGTTGGGCAATCTCATCAGCATAACGCAGTGCCGCAACGCCACCGGAGGCGGCGCCAAAAGCACCGCTAAGCAAGGTGCCCAAGCCACCAGTCAACCCGGCAGTTGCGCCATCGAAAACCAGGCCCGCGCCACCGCCGAGCAACGCACCCGCTGAGGCAGCAACCAGCGCCAAAGCGCGGCGGTCCAACCCCCACAAATACCATTGCTCTACATTGAATAGCTCAGAGGCTTCGAGATCGATATCCTGCTCGTTCCGCTGCAATCGGTGGTAGTGATACACCTCCTCAATTTGGCGTCTACAGCGGCGCTCACGAGACTGCAGCTCGTGCTGATAGCGCGCAAACAACAGTTCCTCCACCGGCTTCACCGGTAAGCCGTCCGGCACACGCTGAGACAGCTGAAAATCGACGGCGGCAGCGATCCACTCCGTGATCAATGTAGCCGCTTCACGGTGCTCGCGTTCCCGCTCGGCCCGCAATACGCGAACCGCACGGTCCAGCGATGCCCGCCATTGCTCATCCAGATGGCCAAACAAGGCCAGCAGCTCCAGCTGCTTGGAGGCTTCCGCGCGCTGGGCGTTGAACAGACGAACTGTCTGAAAGTACTGACCCAGCCCCGCCTGCCACTCGGCCACGTAATCTTCATTGTCGATCGGATTAATCACCGCCAGGCTCGGGCGGCCGGTCCAGCGGAGGATTTCCATTTCAGCCTCGTAGTCAGCACCAAACGGCACCGAACCGTCGACGACATAAATGATGCCTGCACCATCAACAATGGGCTGCAGCAAGGCACATTCATCGTGGAAGCGAGCATCAGTTTGATGCGCAGCCACAAACTCGCGCACCACACGGGGGCGGCTGGCCGCATCATCCGCATGTGCCCGCAGCCATTCCAACACCGCTCTGGCTCGCTGAATGCCGGGAGTATCTACCAGTGTATACAGCGTTTTGCCATCAACACGCATCGGGAACTCGCGAGCCTCCCAGGTAGACCCCGCCCGCGCCTCTATAACCACCGAGTCGTCGCGCGCCAGCGTTGCCACGATGCTGGACTTACCCTTATTGGGTCGTCCGACTACGGCAAATACCGGAATACTCATGGCCGCACCGGCTTGAGAGCCTGCACATCAACCCCCTGAAATGGCAGGGCGCGCGCAAAGGCTCGCCAATCTTCAATTTTATGCTGCGGTAGAGGCCGCCCAGGCAAAGGCACAAGCAGCAGGCTGCAGTGGGGAACGTCGAACAAAGGCTCGAGCAGATCGGCCAGTTCAGCCACCGGTGGCTCCCAACCCTTGACTGCGAGATAAAGCCGATCAATGTCATCCCGTGGCAGATCAACCAGCACCTGCCGATCCGTGGCTAGATCGGCACCAGCCAGCTGGGCCCGCAAACCCGGCTGACCATCGGCAAGTTCCTCAAAACTCGCCAGCGGGTTTTCGCCAAACGCCGCAGCCACCTCCACCAACAATGCACGCGGCCACAAGGTTAAAGGTGTTTCACTACTCGGCACCTGAACAGCGCGGTTGCCTGACACAGGCTGCAGCTCAGCGGCCGCTCCACTGGTCGACACCAACGGAACCTGCATCCGTGCCAGCACTCGTTCGACTCCGGGGTAATCGAGTAAACTGGCGGCAAGTTGGCGCCGATAAAGCCATCGCGACACGCCCCACAGCAGCATCCGCGGAAACAGGCTGTACACCAACAGAACCAACAGCAGAAATTCCCACCAGCCGCTCATATCTTCCAAGCGGCGTGCTTCCAACACCTGGACTCCCGCGTGATACCGACTACTACTGACCACCTCAGGGGCTACCGTTGCACCGGGCAAAAAGGATTCCCAGGGCCAAGCCAGCGTCTCCACCAGCCTGTGCATGAAGCCGTCACTGAGCTGGTACGTGGAGCCCCAGACAAAGCCGTAATGGTCCACGGCAGGCAGCACAATGAAGGCCAGAGCGGCGCCGCCCGCGAACAAGGCTCCCAACACTTGGCCATGCCGCAAGAACAAAAGCTGCAGCAGCGGTTGGGCCTCACGCAGCGTTCGCACATCCGGCCAACGCCTGTGCAGCACCCAGCGGGCGGGGTCTATCGGGGATGCTCGCGGTACGCGCCCGCGCAGCAGCTGAATTAGCACAAGCACTGACCCGGCCATCAACAGCCACTGCAGCCCAACAAACAGCAGCAGCCAAAATAACACATTCACCAGCGCATTCACGCTGCCCAACAACACGCCGGCCATCGCGCCAAACCCGCCAAGCAAGGCCAAGAGGTTAAGCAGCAGTAAGGGGCTTGCGCTACGCGCCCAAGCCGGCCGATGAATCGCGTCCGGGTCCACTGCACCTAACCAGCAGTGCAAACGCTGCCAAGCACTTCCGCCGGCGCTGCACGCAAGCCCAATATCACGGTCGCGCTGGCGCAGTTGTTCCAACGGCAGATCCTGATCCTGCTTCAGCTGGTTGGCAAGGTGATACAAATCACTGATGTGCGGGGAGGTCTTCGCCATATCCTTGGTTTTCGCTGGCTGCAGTGAAGTGTACGATACAGGCTATTTATGCTGAACGGGAGCCGCCATGGCCGCAAAACACACCGATCCGTGGCCTATCCGCTGGGACCTGCTGGTACGCTATCGCTACATCGAAACCATCGTCCTCTGGGAAGGCCGGCTTACCACGCGTCACCTGTGCGAGACTTTTGGCATCGGGCGCCAGCAAGCCAGCAAGGACATCAACCGTTATCGCCGTGATATCGGGCCCGGCAACCTGCACTACGACAGCTCACTTAAAGGCTACTCGCCGGCGCCCGGATTCACCCCTCGAATCACGGCAGGCACGGCCGACGAATACTTGCACCTTATGGCGCGCAACAACGAACTGTCCAACGTATTTGAGTCACTGGCGCTTAACGTGGCTAATGTTGAAGTACTGCAGGTGCCAGTGCGTGACGTGCGCCCTGAGGTATTACGCCCAATTATGCAGGCCGCCAGGCAACAAAAGCGCCTGGAGGTGGATTATGTCTCCCTGCAAAACCCCAATCGGGAGGGACGCATCATCGTACCGCACACTCTGGTGTTCACCGGCTTGCGCTGGCACGTGCGCGCTTGGTGCGAGAAAAACCAGGAATACCGCGACTTTGTACTGAGCCGCTTTCGCGACATCCCGGAGATTCTCGATGAATCAACCCAAGGCATGGAGAGCGACCATGACTGGAACACTTCCGTCACCTTGCGCATTGTGCCCGACCCGCGCCTGAATCCGGCGCAACAACAGGTGGTTGAAACCGACTACGGCATGCAAGACGGCGCCCTGCACATTACCGTGCGCGGCCGCCTGGTGCCCTACGCGCTCAAACTCCTGCACATAGACCCAGAGCCCGCGCTTGAAGACCCCATGGCACAGCAGATCGTGGTAGAGAACCACGCCGAGTTGGCACCGTGGTTGTTCAGCTGACACACCACTGGCCGCCGGCGGTGCATCGGAAAACGCTCAGCGCACCAAAAGGATAATCTTACCAATATGCTGGCTGCTTTCCATCAGTTCATGCGCCGCAGCCGCTTGCTCCAAGGGGAAGGTCGCCGCCACTACCGGATGGATATCACCCTGTTGCAGCCGCGGCCAGATAGTTTTATGCAACTGTGCCGCGATCTCCGCCTTGGCTTCCAGGGACTGCGGGCGCAGCGTGGACGCTGAGAGAGTCAGGCGCTTGAGCAGCACCGGAACAAAATTCACCGACGCTTCAAAGCCGCCCTGGAAGGCAATATTGACGATACGCCCGTCAACAGCCGCGAGGCGAATGTTGCGGTTCACATAATCACCGCCCACCATATCCAGAATGACATCAATACCTGCATCGCCAGTGGCCTCGCGCAACACGGCCTCAAAATCTTCTTCACGATAGTTCACCGCCTGCGCAGCGCCCAGCTGCAGGCAGGCAGCACATTTTTCAGCACTGCCGGCGGTTACGTAAACCGTCGCTCCAAGCGCTCGCGCCATCTGGATGGCGGTGGTGCCAATACCGGAGCTACCGCCATGCACCAGCAAGGTTTCGCCTGGCTGTAAGCCGGCTCGCATAAAAACGTTAGTCCAGACAGTGAAAAAGGTTTCAGGCACGCCTGCCGCGGCGGCAAAATCCAGGCCATCGGGTACGGGCAAACACTGCCCCGCCGGCGCCACCGCCTGCTCGGCGTAACCACCTCCGTTGGTAAGGGCGCACACGCGGTCACCCACTTGCCACCCTGCAACTCCGTCACCTACGGCCGCCACCTTGCCGGCAACTTCCAATCCGAGCAGATCTGAGGCGCCAGGTGGGGGCGGATAAAATCCAAGCCGCTGCATCACGTCTGGCCGATTGACGCCGGCGGCAAAGACATCGATGAGAAGCTCCCCCGCTGCCGCGACGGGCGCGCTACGCTCGGCAATTTTCAATACGCTCGGCGCGCCGGGCTCGGTGATCTCAATACATCTCATAGACAGTGTCACTCGACAGTTCAGGAGGTAAATTTCTTCATGATATCGACCGGTAGGGGAAAGACGATCGTTGAGCTCTTGTCACCGGCAATCTCCACCAGCGTCTGCAGGTAGCGCAATTGGATGGCCGACTCTTCGGTGGCGAGTATTTTGGCGGCCTCAGCCAGCTTCTCTGCCGCCTCCGCTTCGCCCATAGCGTGAATGACTTTGGCGCGACGCTCACGTTCTGCTTCAGCCTGCTTGGCAATAGCTCGCACCATGGACTCATTCAGGTCCACGTGCTTGATCTCGACATTGGCAACTTTCACGCCCCAGGCCTCGGTTTGTTTATCTAGGATCGACTGAATGTCGTCGTTCAGCTGGTCGCGCTCCGCCAACATGTCGTCAAGGTCGTGCTGGCCCAACACTGAACGCAAGGTGGTTTGGGACAGCTGACTGGTCGCCTCCAGAAAGTTCTCCACCTGAATAATGGCGCGTTCGGGCTCTACCACCCGGAAATAGATGACGGCGTTCACCTGCACCGACACGTTGTCGCGGGAGATCACATCCTGAGTCGGCACGTCCATAACCAGAGTCCGCAGGTCAACCCGCACCATCTGCTGCAGTACCGGAACAATGATGATCAAACCCGGACCCTTGACCTTGTAGAATCGGCCCAGCATAAAAATCACGCCGCGTTCGTACTCACGCAAAACGCGAAACATGGATAGCAGCACGAGCGCCAACACAATAAATACCGCACCAAACATTTTAATCTCAAACATCAGCTTCTTCCTTTCAAAGCGGTTTCCGCAGGCTGATTACGCACAATCGCAGTCAGCCCATCGATTGCCAGCACTGTCACTGGCGCATCCATGAGTAATGTATCGTCGCTGCGCGCGTGCCACAGTTCACCATCCAGCCACACCCAGGCATCGCCGTTGTTTACCCGAGCGACACGAGTGTTAACCCCAACCAACCGCTCAACACCGCTGACCAAGGCGCGCTTGCGGCCACGCAGTACCATGCCCAACGCAAACACTAGCAGGCCGACACTGAACAGCGTCACTGCCAGTACTATTGGCATGGCCAACTGATACCCCGGCAGGCTGCTATCCATAAGCATAATGGAACCCGTGACAAAGGCAGCCACGCCCCCCAAGCCGAGGACGCCAAAACTCGGAGCAAACGCCTCCGCCGCCATCAGTGCAATACCGAGCAGCAGCAATGCCAGACCAGCGTAGCTGATAGGTAGCATCTGCAGCGCATACAGGGCAACCAGCAAGCTCATGGCACCTACGATTCCGGGCAAGCCGATACCGGGGTTATAAAACTCAATCACCAGGCCGTAAATCCCCACAAGAAGGAGGATGTAGGCGATATTGGGGTTGGTGATAACGGCCAGAAACGCACTACGCCAGTCCGGCGATTGCTCCACAATCACAGATCCGGCCGTTTTCAGCAGCTGTGTTTGCGTGCCCAGCGTTACCGGTATGCCGTCCACCGCTTGCAAAAAAGCCTGCGGCGAGTCGGCCAAGTAATCAATGACACCCGCTGCCAGCGCATCCTCCGCCGACAGGCTAACCCCCTCTAGCACCGCACGCTCCGCCCAGTCACCGTTGCGACCCCGCAGCTGGGCCAGGCTACGGATGTAGGCGACAGCATCATTGACGACCTTACGCTCCATAACCGTGCTGCTGACGTTGGCGGAACCTGCCCCATCGTCGTCCTGCTCCGCAGCACCGGGCCCGGCTGGTAGCCCACCACCCAGCTGCACGGGGGTCGCCGCGCCTAGATTGGTGCCCGGTGCCATCGCAGCCAAGTGTGTGGCGTAAAGTATATAAGTACCTGCACTGGCCGCTCGGGCTCCGCTGGGCGCAACGTAGCCCAATACCGGCAAAGGCGAGGCGAGAATAGCCTTGATCATGTCACGCATCGCACTATCGAGGCCGCCGGGGGTATCGATACGCAACACCACAGCATCAGCCTGTGCGGCCACGGCGCGATCAAGGGATCGAATCATGTGGTCCGATGCCGCCGGGCCGATCGGGCCATCGATGTGAATCAGCCACACCTGCGCCGCCGCCGTGGGTGCAAAGCAAACCCAAGCCAGTAGCAGACAGCGCAGGAAACCGTTCAACCAATGCATAGTCATAACTTTATTATAGAGCACTCTATGATATACCGTGCTCGAACTTGGGGCGCGAAGGGCGCTGCAACATCATGCGACTGGCGCCGCGCCTGCCGCCGGCTGCGAAAGCAGGCAGAGTTCGCCCTTTACATTCACGTCTCGTTGCGGGAAAGCAATCACCAAACCATACTCACGAAACAGCTGGTTAATCGCAAACCGCAGGTCGCTGCGAATCATCCGCAGCCCGCGCTCACCGGTCGAGTGCACCCAAAAATTGAGTTCGAATTCAAGCGAGCTGTCACCAAAGTTATCAAAAATCACCAGCGCAGCCGGCGTGTCCAGCACATCGGTGTGCTCGCTGGCAACGCGGTACATTAACTGCTCAGTGAGCCGCACATCGCTGCCATAGGCCACGCCAACCCGCACCGCAGTGCGTACCAGGTCATCAATCAGGGTCCAGTTGGTCACCGTGTTTTCCAGCAACTGGCTGTTAGGAATCAGCAAATGCACACCGTCTACCCGACGAATCCGGGTGGACCGGGTGTTGATAGACTCAACCGTGCCACGCACCTCTCCCAGCTCAAGAAAATCACCAATCTTGATAGGCCGTTCCCACATGAGGATCCAGCCGCTGATGAAATTGTTGATGATATTCTGGGCGCCGAAACCAAAACCAATCGCCACGGCACCCGAAATAAAGGCAAACGCGGCCAGCGGCACACTCAACCTATCGAGCGTGGACATCACGATAATTGCCATGCCGACAATCAGGTAGGCACGAAACGCCAACTGCACCACATTCGGGTCGACATTGCGCTTAAGCATTCGTGAACGTAAAAACCGGGCGCTCCAGAGCACCAGTATGATGCCACCAACCAGCAGCGCCAACACCGTTAAAACCTGCGTCAGCGTGATGCTCACCTCGCCAAAAACGATTAGAGGCGCTGTGAGGATTCGGTTAAGCTGATCCATGAAGAATTTCCTTGGCGGGTATCAGGTACATGATCAAAGCAAAATTACTCTCTTCACAAGGGCAGTACCAGACCGGCGATGAGTCACTGATCGCAAAATGGAGAGAGGACGAGCGCAGCATACTGTGGCTGGACGTTGAAGGCGAACTCACCCTCGAACGCCAAGAACTGCTCGTCGGCCTACAGTGCGACAGGCTGGCCGTGAACGACTGCGCCAGAACGCGCCACCCCCCCAAGGTGGAAGAGTTTGATCACGATACGTTTATCCTGTTTCGCGGCATGACCAGCCTGGACGACAATCTGGAATTGCAGCCTATGCCGGTAGGAATGTGGGTTAGCAAGCGGCTGCTGATCACAACCCATCCGGGCAACGCGATTAGCGTTAGCCACTTCTGGGACCAGGAAGAGCAGGCCCAGCTGCTGAAAACACCCAACATACTCGCCATGCGCATCCTGCACTATGTAGGGGGCCGCTATCTTGAAAAGCTCATGGACTTTGAAGACACGCTGGCCGGCCTTGAAGATGCACTGCTCACGGACCAAACGGACACTGTCATGAAAGAGCTGGTGGTATACCGCTCCCGATTGCGCAAATTGCTACGCATTTTCAACTACCATCAGGCCCTCGCCGAGCACATTTTGCATGGCGGCACAGCGCATCTCGGCGCAGGCAAAGACAGCAGTTATCACGTCCGTCGCGACTTGTTTGACCGCTGTGAGCGCTTGCGGACGCTCTGCTCGATGTACTACGAAATTTGCGGCGACCTCGTAGAGAGCCACATTTCCATTAGCTCCCATCAGCTCAATCAAACCATGAAGGTTCTAACGATTATCACTGCAATTTTTGTTCCCCTGAGCTTTATAGCTGGGCTCTACGGCATGAACTTTCAGCATATGCCGGAGCTGCAGTTCCGCTACGGATACTTCGTGGTACTGGGACTCATGGCACTTTTGGCAGTGGGAATGCTGACCCTGTTTCGACGGGTGCGGTGGTTGTAAGCCAGAGCAGAGGGGCTTTCCAGCCACAGGCGCAACAGGTATTGTTTGGATATTAATAATAAAAAGGTTACCCATATGCGTGCAGTCAACCTCGCCGATGCAGGCTTTCTACTCATGGAAAAACGAGAGACCCCCATGCACGTGGGGGGTCTGCACCTGTTCAACTTCCCCAAAGGCGTGGACCAGCGGAAATTCCTGCAGGAGGTGCTTAGCGCCTTGCGCACCGACGAAGAATATCGCCGTCCTTTTGCTGAGCATATTACTACCGGCCGTGCGGGGCCCCTGCGGCCGTATTGGGAAACCGACGACCATTTCGACATCGACTACCATGTCCGTCATTCTGCATTGCCCCAGCCCGGGCGCTACCGCGAGCTGTTCATGCTGGTGTCTCGCCTGCACAGCACGTTGCTCGAGCGCACACGCCCACTGTGGGAAATTCACCTGATAGAAGGCCTGCAAAACAACCAGTTTGCGCTCTACAGCAAAGTACACCATGCAGCGACTGATGGCGCATCCGCCATGCACATGATGAGCGCGATGTACTCCCACAATCCGCGTACCAAGGCACGCCACTCGGCAATGTCCCATGAAGCTTTTGAACGCTACAAAGCGCAGCGCCTGCCTCCAGCGGCAGACCGCATTGAGCCGCGTGGCCGGGAGCTGAAAAACGTCATGGAAGCACTGCGCGAGCAATACGATACCACTGCAAACTTGGTCAGCGCATTTCGTCAGTTTGGCGGCGCGTTCTTTGGCCGCAGCGGCAACCTTGCGGTACCGTGGCACCAGGTACCCCGCACCTCCATCAATACCAACGTGACCGGCTCCAGGCGCTTTGTCGCTCAGTCATTTGAATTCGAACGTGTCCGCGCGGTGTGCAAAGCCACCGCGGCTACGGTGAACGACGTGGTCTTGGCGATGTGCGCTGGTGCCCTGCGCCGCCACCTTGCAAATCAGAACGAAAGCCCAGCGCATTCACTCAAAGCCATGGCGCCCGTTTCACTGCGGGAAGAAACTGACCTCGATTCATCCAACGCCGTCGGTTTCATAACCGCCGACCTGGCGACTGACGTGGCCGATGTCGGGCAGCGTTTGCAAAGGATTCAAGCGTCGATGGCCGCCGGCAAGGCACTGTTACGCAGTATGTCGCCGCGCGAGGCAACCTTGTTCATGCAAATTACCCAAGTGCCCGCGCTGCTCAGTTCGGTGTTGGGCCTGGCAGGCCATTTTCCCGCATTCAGCACGGTGATTTCCAATGTACCCGGGCCGCGGGAGCAGCTGTACTGGAACGGCGCAAGCCTTGAAGGCGTATACCCCGCCTCCATCGTGTTCGACGGCTTTGCCATGAACATCACTCTGGTGAGCTATCGCCAGCAGCTGGACTTTGGCATTGTAGCCTGCCGCCGCTCAATGCCTCAGGTGCAGCGTATTATCGACTACCTCGAGGAAGCGCTTGTTGAATTGGAAGAACTGGCAGGCTCGGCCAGCGTACAGAAGCCAGCGGCGAAACGCGCAGTGAAGAGCACCGTGACGCCTAAGAAGGCCAGCGCCAAGAAAACCACCGCAGCAAGAAAGCCACGCCGAGCCAGTCAGCCCAAGCTCGCCAAAACACGTAAAACACCAGGATGACACCCAGCAGATGACTGATCAGATTGTGATTGGCGGCAACGCCGCGGGGCAGTGCGGCCTGCTACCGCGCTACGCCAACCGCCATGGATTAATTGCAGGCGCTACGGGAACCGGCAAAACAGTGACGCTACAGTGCCTGGCAGAGAGTTTTTCCGACCGCGGTATTCCGGTTTTCATGGCCGATGTCAAAGGCGATCTCTCCGGTATCAGCCAAGCTGGCACGACGCATCCAAAGATAGACCAGCGCAACCAGAAAATCGGGATTAGCGCCTATGAACAACGCGGCTTCCCCGTGGCATTCTGGGACGTGTTCGGCAATCTCGGCACGCCGGTGCGCACAACAGTCACGGAGATGGGGCCCGCGTTGCTGTCTCGGCTCCTCGACCTGAACGAAACTCAAGAAGGCGTGATGAACGTTGTGTTCGAATTCGCTGATAACGAGGGGTTGCTGCTGGTTGACCTCGCCGACCTGCGCACGACCTTGGAATACCTTTCCGAGCACAGCAAAGATCTCGGCGCTGGATTCGGCGTCGCCAAAGCCTCCGTGAACGCCATTTTGCGCCGGCTGCTGATACTGGAACGCGAGGGCGGCAAAGCATTTTTCGGTGAACCTTCTCTCGCGCTCAATGACTTCATGCAAACCACCCGTGACGGGCGTGGCATCATCAACCTGCTGGCGGCCAATACGCTGATCCAGAGCCCGCGAGTGTACTCCACATTTTTGCTTTGGCTGCTGTCTGAGCTATTCGAATCACTACCCGAGCTTGGCGACCCGGAGCAGCCCATACTGGTGTTCTTCTTTGACGAGGCACACCTCTTGTTTCGCGATATTCCGCGAGCCTTGCTCGAAAAAATCGAGCAAGTAGTCCGTCTAATACGCTCCAAGGGCGTTGGCGTGTACTTCATCAGCCAGAGCCCCAGCGATATCCCGGACGCCGTACTGGGGCAGCTTGGCAACCGTATACAGCACGCCTTGCGCGCCTACACACCCCGCGAGCAAAAAGCCGTGCGCGTGGCGGCGCAGTCGTTCCGCGAAAACCCGGACCTCGACACCGTTACTGCAATTACTGAACTCGGCGTGGGTGAAGCGTTGGTATCGATGCTGCAGGACAAAGGCATTCCTGCACCCGTACAGCGCGTGCTCATTCGTCCGCCCTGTTCGCGTATGGGGCCCGCTACCGACGAGGAACGCAGCGCGGTGCTGGCCCACGATCCGAACCAGCGCCGCTATGTTGAAGCGGTGGATCCGCGTTCCGCGCACGAAGTGTTGCGTGAGCGAATGGAGGCCACCAAAGCACAAACAGCCACGTCCATGCCTGCGGCGCGCAGCTCAGCGGGGCGCCAGAGCACGAGCGAGGCCTTCATCAAGGCCATGGCGCGCAGCCTTGGATCAGCCGCAGGTAGTAGCCTGGGCCGCAAACTCTTTCGCGGCCTACTGGGATCTCTGCTTAAATAAACCGGCTGACAAAACAGGCGATGGAACTCCAGAGGGAAGCACGGGGTCAATAAGCTTACATCTCGCACAGTCATCGCCTGCGCATTGCGGCGCGTAACAACAGCGACCTTTGTTTACAGGAGAACTCCATGCCTCGTCCAACGAGAATAGCAACCCTACCTTTAGCGACGGCATCGCTGTTCGTTACACTGCTTGTCTCATTGCTTTTAAGCGGGCCCGGCAACGCTGATTCGACCTATGCCCCTGCCGACAAAAATCTGGCGGTTGCCACGTTTGCCGGCGGCTGTTTTTGGTGTGTAGAAGAGGGTTTTCAGAAGATTCCCGGAGTTGTGGAAGCGGTCTCTGGCTACAGTGGGGGTAGTGAGAGCAACCCGAGCTACAAACAGGTTGCAGGAGGGCAAACCGGCCACACGGAAGCGGTACAGGTTTACTACGACCCTGCCATTATTACGTACCAGGGCCTACTAGAGGGCTTTTGGCGTTTTATGGACCCCACCGATCAGGAGGGCCAATTTGTAGATCGCGGGCGCCAGTATCGCCCCGCGATTTATTTCCACAACACCGAACAAAAGCGTATAGCCCAGGCCTCTCGTGATGCGCTGCAAGCGTCAGCGCGCTACGAAAAGCCGGTGGTCATCGAAATCAGTCCGTTCGGCGTCTTTTATGCTGCCGAAGGCTATCATCAGAATTACGCCAGCAAGAATCCGGTGCGCTACAAGTATTACACCTTTAACTCGGGCCGCTACCAGTTCATTGACAGCGTCTGGGGCGACGAACAGCACCTGGATTTCAACCGCTTCCGCCCCCAGACCGCCGCCGACGGCAAGCCTCAGGGCTTTAACCCAAACACCTTTGTGCGGCCCTCCGATGATGTATTGCGGCAGCAGCTATCCCCAGAACAGTTCCGCGTCGCGCGCGATGACGGCACCGAACGCGCCTTCAACAATCCCTACTGGGATGAAAAGCGCGACGGTATTTATGTTGACATCGTCTCCGGAGAGCCACTCTTCTCCTCGCGCGATAAATTCGTCTCTGGCACCGGCTGGCCCAGTTTCACTCAGCCGATTGGTGCGAACAACGTGGTGGAAAAAGACGACAGCACCTTTTTTATGTCGCGTACTGAAATTCGCAGCCGCTACGCCGATTCCCATCTCGGGCACGTGTTCGACGACGGGCCCGCGCCTAGCGGCCTCCGCTATTGCATGAATTCGGCAGCGATGCGCTTTATTCCACTAGAGGATATGGCGGCTGCAGGCTACGGCGACTACATCGACGCGGTAGCAGAAGACGAGCGCTAAACAGCCCTATGCCCCTCGCCATACCACCGACAGCGCAGCCTACTACAGGATTCCGGCGCCTGCCCTGGCTGCTCTGCGGCCTTGTTGTGTTATTGCAATTGGGCTGCTGGTTCGCGGGGGTCGCGGGCGGGCCAGCAAAAGTTCCGTTGGCTGCGCTGGAGATGTTGTTGCTCGCGGGCTTGCTATGGAACGGGTGGCGTATACGCTGCTGGGTCAAGCAAGCCAGCGGCACTTCTCGTCGCCCACAGCAGGTGGCGGATCTCACTTGGCTCGCGCTGTTGGTGTGCCTGTTTGGCGATGCTGTCAATCGCAACGTGCCCGAACGCTTCTACCGTTATGACGACGTTATACAGCACAGCTACCTGGCTGATTCAGTGTGGTTTTTCTTGCCAGGCTATACTCTGCTGATTGCGGCTATCTGGCTCGCAACAGCAGGCTCCGTGCGGCCCTTGTGGCGTTTTTTATCGCTGATTCTTGCCGCCGCCGGCGGCGGCTTCGCATTCAGCCAGGTGCTACTGCCCGGCACTGCAGACTACATTACCTGGCTCACCGGCGCTTACGCCGTCATCATCGCCCTGCTGTTGCCTTGCGCCGCGTGGATCTGGTTGGCCTTTGGCACGCAGGGCCTATGGGTGGCTATCGGCGCGGCGCTCGCAACCGTCGCAGACGCCATGATCGGGCAGTTTTGGCTATATGGGAGCGGCTACTATCCAGCCATAGCCTATGCCAACTTCATTGTTTACTTCGTATCACAGGCTCTCGTCCAGCAATTGCCTTTGCTGGCGTTATCCAACAGGCGTCCACCGTTTCAAAACTCGTATTCCAGCACTGCTCGCAGCGTATAGTCTGCTGTTACCGTATCCAGCCCCCACACGACTCCCGCCTCCCAGCGCAAGGCCTGGCGACTGCCAAGGCGTGCCAAACCCTGCACCATAGGCCCAAGTGCAAGGGTGTCCTCACCCATATAGAGCTCTAAAGCCGGTTCCAGTGCTTGCGAGTAGCGGTAGCGGGCCTGCAGGGCTGCCGCCGTCTCAAACTCATCGGCGATATCATCGCCCCACTCATAGATCACGCTCAGGTTCGCAGTGGCACTGACGCGCCCCACTTCCTTTTCCAGTAAGAGCGTGGTGGCGTATTCCCAGATTTCGTCGTAGCGGTACTTTTCCAGCTCGAACAGCAGGCCGTAGTCGACAACATATTCGCCTTGCTCGGACATTTGCCACAGCGCTTCCACCTCCCAGGCATCCACTCTGAACTCCCTGTCGCTGCCTTCACGCCCAATCACGTACACTTCGGCGAAGACAAACTCCGAAACCGCGCGGCCAACACCAAGACGATGGGTGGCTACGCGCGCTTCATTACTTGCTGGCGGTTTGCGCTCTTGCACAGCACGCCACTCGACCTCCCACTCCAGTTGTTCCACGTAGGGATGATAGATTTTGTCCACCACACTGCCATCGCCGAACGCAGCGCTTGATAGCAGCCCCATGCAGGCAACGAGTAAACCACTGTGGCTATTCCGGCAGCGCATGCTTGACTCTCTCCTTCCAGCCCCACCAAAGAGCGCCCGCGGCGACAAGCAGACTACCCAGATAAAGTGTAACTTGCAGCACGCCCGGCGTCGCCTCATAACCGAGGACGGCATACAGCAGCTCACCCATAAAAGACTGCTCGCTAAGCCATGGGGAACTGTCCCAGACGGGCGCCTGATCCGGTAGCCAGTCCACTTGTTCCAACAGCATAGTGGCCTGCATGACCATACCTGCACCGATCAGCGCCAACATCGCCTGGCAACCCTGTTGCGACCAACGTGCGGGTAACGCACGCAGCGCAGCGTATACAAGAACACCAGCGCTCACGCCAATGCCGATACCCAGTGCGCTGCCCGCCCACACCGCTGAAGCATGTTCTTGCAACGCTGCAAATGCGCGCACATAAATGTGAACTTCAGCGCACTCACGCACAATTGCAAACGTTACGGCAACCGTCATCAATGCGCTGAGCATGCGCCTGCGTTGACTGCCAACCGGTGAGCAGCCGGCGACAAGAATGGGTAGCAGAAGAAGGTACACGCCCACTTGCAGGCTGGCGTTAATCACCTCTTGTCCGGCGCCGTCCATTGCATCGGTAATCACGGCAAGAAGATACGCGTAGAGCAAGACTAAACAGGTTGCAATCGGCAATGCCATCCACAGCCAGCCATTGCCGAGCCGCGCGTTACGCGCCAAGGCCAACAGCGCACTCACCAGCACCGCTGCCTCGAGCACTTCGCGTAACACAATCACCACTGAGTTAAGAAACACGGTTCAGCCTCATTCAACAATTACCCTGCCCTGCGCGGTACGCGGGTTGAATTCGCCAAAGAACGGGTAGACACCCGGCGCCAGCGGCCCGATAAAAATATTCGCTTTGCTACCGCCCAAAATCACCTTCTCGCGGTTAAGCTCATAGCTTTCAAATTCCTCGGGCGTTGAATCCCGGTTGTAAACAACCAGTTTCACCTTGGTATTGGGAGGAATTACCAGCTCTTCAGGCACAAAAAGATGGTCGCGAATTTCCAACTCAAACACCGGCGTACGCGCCACAGCAGCAACCGCAAAACCCAGCGAAGCCGCGAAAAAAAGCCCTTTGTAGAAACGTATCATCTCGTACCCATCGCATTAGGAAAACGCACGACAACCGCCAGCCCACTGCCCAAATGACTGTCTGTCAGCTGCACCTGCGCGCCATGCAGCTGCACAATATGTTGCGTAATCGCCAAACCGAGCCCCGCACCGGAAACGCCTTCACGTACCTGCGCCGTCACCCGATAAAATCGCTCGAACACGTGCTGACGCTCCGCCGGCGGAATTCCTGGCCCTGTGTCCGCCACTTCCAAGGTAGGAACGCCGTCGCGACACCCTGCAAACACCGAAATTTCGCCGCCCACTGGGGTGTATTTGCGCGCGTTATCCAACAAATTGCGCAGCAGAACCGCAAGCATCGCCTCATCACCTTGCATGACCGCGTCTTCGCCGTGCAATGACACTGACTGCCCACGCTGCTCAAAAGCGGGCCAACACTCCGCGGTCACCCGCTGCGCGACAGTGTGTAAGTCGATCGCCTGAAAGTTGGCCTTAATCAACTCGGGCTGCGTGCGAGCGAGATCCAGCAGCTGTTCCACCAAGTGGCGCATGCGCTCTATGCCCTCGTTCGCATGCTCCAGAGCACTGCTCCCTTCCGGCACTTCGCTTTCAAGATTGTGCAAATGGATTTTCAGTGCACTGATCGGCGTACGCAATTCGTGAGCGGCGTGGGACGCGAAGTGTTTCTCCCGTTGCAGTGCAGCCGTGAGACGCAGCAGCAAACCATTAGTGGAAGCGATCACCTGCGCAAGCTCCGCGGGTGGATCTATATACTCGAGAGGCGCAAGGTCATCGCTGGCTTTGCGGTTAATCTGCAGGCTCAGCTCGCGCAAAGGAGCCAAACCCCATCCGACCAGTATCCAAATGAGCAGCGCTGCGACCGGGAGCCAGCCGAGCAGAGGTATCACCGACTCCAGCACCACGCTCTCCGCCAGCATATGACGCACGTCGGCTCGCTCAGCGACCATACCCCAGCGCCCTTCGATCATGGGAACTGTGAGCGTACGCCAGCGGTAGCCGCTGAAATTGGCATATCGATAACCCTCAACGAAGGCGGTGATAGGTGCCTCGGGTGCCGCTGCGGAACGCAGTAAAGGGCGCTCACCATCCCATATCTGGAAAACAAACGCCTCCGCACCGCTATCCAGAACATGCGGGGCGCCCTGCCGGGGCCCCAAACTCACCAGTATCTCGGCGGAGTACTGCAGCTGTGCATCCAGCAGGTTCTCTGCCTTATCCATGCTGGCGCGGTAACCGTTCAGAGCTGCCAGGAACGACACCAGCGTAAACGCCGCAACCAGCATGGTGACCAGCGAGCGTCGAATAGATTTCACTGCCGGGGCACGGTATAGCCAATACCCCGCACGGTCTTGATAAAGTCCTGCGGTAGCTTCTTGCGTAAATAATGTATATGCACCTCCAAGGCGTTGCTACTAACCTCCTCTCCCCAGCTGTAGAGGCGGCCCTCAAGTGACTCGCGCGTGAGCACTTTGCCCGCGTTTTCCAGCAACGCCTTCAGCAGCATGTATTCACGCCGCGGCAGTTCCAGAGCCTGCTCAGCAAGCGTTACCGTGTGCGCGGCCGTATCCAGCGCAAGATCACCCACGGTAATACAGCTACTGGCCGCCGTATTGGAAAGGCGCCGTTCGATCACCCGCAGGCGCGCGGCCAGCTCTTTCACATCGAACGGTTTTGCCATGTAATCATCCGCGCCGCGGTCCAGACCGCGCACCTTGTCATCAGCGCCATCGCGAGCGGTCAGTAACAGCACCGGCAAACTGCGGCTGATTTCGCGCAGCGCGGTCAGCACCTGTAAGCCATCCATATCAGGGAGGCCCAAGTCGAGCACCACCATATCAGGTAACTCAGCGCGCACGGCAGCCAGTGCCTGGCTACCAGAGGCCACATGATTGACGGCGAAACCCTCACGGCTCAGTGCCGCCTGCAGGCCTGCTGCGAGCGAGCGATCATCTTCAACCAGGAGGATACGCATGTGCCGAGTTTACTCGCCGACTCCAGTATCGGCTAGCGCATAACGGCGAATCACCGGCAATTGTTTCACCAGTGATTTCTCCACTAGCGCTGGAAAGACACTGTTGAGCTTGATGAAAAACCGCTCTGGCCAACCGACATAGCGTGCACCTTTGCCGCTGCGCAGCAGTGCGAGCAGTTCCCGGGCAACGCGGTCCGGCTGATCAACGGCCGTGCCCATCTCGGTATTCATCGCCGCCATGGGCCCCGCATTGATCTCGGTAGCCGTTGCTCGCGGCGCCAGATAATGGAGGCTAACCCCCGTTCCCGCCAGTTCGCGACGCAGGGCCTCGGTCAAACCACGTAAGCCAAACTTGCTGGCGCTATACGCTGCAGAGCCAGGGAAGCCAATGCTGCCAAACGCAGAACCGACGTTAACCACCCAACCCTGCCGCGCTTGCAGTGCAGCCAACAACCCCTGAATCAACAGCATCGGCACCATAAGGTTCAGCTCCAGGGCTTGCCGCCATTCGGCTTCAGACTGTTGGGCAAACATTCCAAAGGGATTCACCCCCGCATTATTGATCAGGCCGTCCACGTCCTGCCCGGCGGCGATGACTGCAGCGCGACCCGCGGAGGTTGCAAGGTCGGCCACCAATACACGGTGCCCGTCACCCGGGAGCTGTCCAAGCAGCGCTTCCAATGCTTGGGCATTTCGCGATACCAAGGTAAGCAAAGCGCCAGCACCCGCAAGCTCCTTAGCGCTGGCTGCTCCGATACCACCTGCAGCGCCCGTCAATAAAATTCGTTTTCCGTCAATGTGCATAGAGCCAGCCCCCTAAGCCGCCAGGCGCAGCGCCTGCTCAGCACTGACGCTGCGAAATACGTCTGCGTAGAGATGATAAAAGATCCGCGCGCAGTGCAGGATCTGTTGCTGATCTTCCGGGGCGTCGATACGGTTCATCAGGTCCTCGAAGAACTGCACATGTTCAACGTCCAGCGCTCCGTGTGAACGCAGGTAGCTGAAGGCTTGCGGCGGCAGTCCGGTTGAGGCTGCGATGGCGTCTGCAGCACTGTCAGCAACGCGAATGGAGGTTCCCTCCAGCACATGTACCATGCCGAAGAAACCCACCGGGTTGATGCGGTCAATGGTGTGATAGGCGTAAGCAACCATAACTTCTGTTGCCTGGTTAGGTGTACTGAGGCGCGCTCGGTCACGGTTATATCCGCAGGCCGCTATATCGTTCAAGATCCACTCCTGATGGCCCATTTCCTCGGCCACATACTCCGCCAAGGCGGTACGCAACCACTCCTTGTCCGCAGGCATACGCGACCCGGCGGCCATCAGTAGCGGCACGGTATGCCGAACATGATGGTAAGCCTGCACGAGGAACGCGACATAGCGTTCGGCGGTCAGTTTGCCCGCTACAGCGTCCTGCACCAGGTTGGTGGCGATCAGCGCTTCCCGCTCTTGGCGGGTCGTGTCTTGCAAAACCTGGAAAAACCCGTTGCCTGATTCATTCATGATGCCAAAATCTCCTTTTCGAGGGAATAACACAGGGCTACGCGCTCATAAAAGTGCTCTGCAATCAGAGCACGGCGCGGGCGCCCGTTTTCTGTGAGTAATGCATTGTCAGCCGACAGCGGGTGCAGCAACCTGATCCACGCGCCAACGCGGGCGTAATCCGGCAAGCTCATGTTCGCCGCAGTAACGCTGGCTTCAATAGCGGCATCGCTGCAGTCAGGCTGCGCGGGATACACCAGAGCAACACAGAATGGCCGATCATCACCCAACACCACCACTTGGCGTAGACATCCATCGGCGAGCAGCTCGCTCTCTACCCACTCCGGTGAAATATTGCGGCCAAAGCTACTGATCAATACGTGCTTACGGCGGCCGGACACGCTCAAATATCCCTGCGCATCAAGATGACCGAGATCACCGGTCGGCACCGGGCCTGGGTGCCAGCTTGGTGGATCGTCGAGATAGCCCAAAAAACGGTTGCCATCAACCATGAGTTCGCCATTGCGCACACTCACTTCAACGTGCGGCAGCACCCTTCCACTGGTGCCCGCTCGATCCGCCTGCGGCGTATTCAGACTGACCACCGATGCACACTCGGACAGCCCATAACCCTCATACACAGGCAAGCCGCCATCTCGGGCGCGGCGCAGCAGATCGGGCGCCACGCGCGCGCCTCCCACCGCAATAAACTCCAAAGCCGGAGGCGGCTGCCAGCCCCCTAGCAAAGCCTGATCAAAGAGTGTCAGCAGCTGCGGAATCACGATCAACGTTTGCGGGTTCCAGTGCTTGAGAGCCGTCAAGAGCCGCTTAGGCTCAATGCCGGAGCTCCCCGCAAGCCCAAGCTCATCCGGCGCAGGCAGGACAACCCGGCCTCCAGCCAACAATGGCCAATACACGCCGGCAATGTTTTCCAGCAACGTGCTCAGGGGAAGCAGCGACAGATGCCGCGGCGTGGCAACGCCCACCGTGGCCATGAGTGACTGGGCCACCCGTAAACACTGCTCGGTCGACAGACACACGCCTTTGGGATCAGCGGTCGAGCCGGAGGTGAAGGTGATCTTCGCGGTACCCGCGGGTATCGCGCCCCCCACAGCAGCCCCGTCGAAGGGCACCATAAGCAAGCCGGTGCGCAAACGTCGCGCCGCCTGCGCACCGGGCAGGGAAGTCATTGACGCGCTTCGCTGGTCGCTCACCACCACCGCTTCGATACCTGCAACCCGCAGAATGTGTTCGCGCTGGCCAGCGCTGAAAAAGGTGGGGATCGGCACGAGGCACACTTCGGCCAACTGCGCCGCCAAATCAACGCGTACCCAGTTCGGCGAGTTATCCGCCAAAAGGGCAACCCGCGCAAACCCGGAACTGCTCAGCACAGCGGCGAGGCTTTGCACCTCTTGCAGTAAACGAGCTACCGATACGGTTTCTACACTATTCTCCAGCACAATAGACTCGGGTGACTGCGCCGCGCGCTGCGTTAACGTGTTGAGCAAATCATTCATGCGGCCAGTGCCCGAATCACAGCGGCCAGTGCCGAGACGGTATCTGCATAGCGCGTCAACTCGGCTGCCATGACCGGGCGGGACAACGCCTGCCGATGAGTTAATGCCATGTCGCCTATCATGACCTCAGGGTCGCCGTCATAGTAACGCCCCCAGTCACCGGCAGCAGAGCCCAGCTTTTCCGGGCGCGCCGGGCAAATCGCCTGCGGCGTGAAACCACTGCGGCATATGGAAACACGCACGGCACGGTTAGCCGCGAAAATAAGGTAGCGAATACCCGCCTCGTGGATAGCCGCAGTCACCAACAAGTAGAGCAACGCGCCCTGCCCCGGCTGCGAAGCCGCCAGGTTGCCAAGCTCCAGAATATCGCCACGATGGCTCCGTCCGCCGTTCAGGGCGTCCACTGCGTCAGTAACAGAACCCTGCAGATACTGCTCACAAAACAGCGGCCCATGGCGGGCGCTGCGCAAGCCCAAGGCGGCAAGTACAGTGTTGTCGCGTTCCAGACTACACAGTAGCGGCAAGAACCCGAGCACGCGCGCATCCCACGCGGCCTGAAATACGCCAGCAATATACTGCTCCACGCGCTCACGACCCGAGCTCAACCCGGCGCAGGCAAGCAATTCGAAGGGGGGCTCCACCGCCGGCGCAGCGGGGTGTATGCGTGAAACGGTGCCCCGGGTAGGGGTGCTGTACAGGGAAGCTGTCACTGTAGTGCCTCGCTAATCGTTCAATGGAGACCAGTGTGAAGCCCTAAACTTAGTGAAACCTTAACAAACACAATAATTTTTGGACGCGGGCGTGAAGCCACCTGCCACCTCTATGGGTTACAGATGGCAAGGCTTACAACCCCTAGCGCCGCTTGCGCCGGCGCTGTGGCTTGGTGACCGCAGCCGGTGTCTTAGGGTACCGGGGTAATTTACCACCGGCGAGGTAGCGATGGATGGATTCCTGTGAGCGGATCAATGCCGCCTTTGCTCGCCTCGGAACGTAATCATTCACCTGGTGTTGGTCGATAATCCGGGCCTTGACGTTGTCGTACCACTGTTGATCCAGTATGTCCTGCAACACGCGCTGCGCCGCGAAATCGCGAATGGGACACAACACTTCTACCCGATAATCAAGGTTACGCGTCATCAAGTCAGCCGACCCCAACAGATAGCGCGGGTTACCACGGTTGTAGAACACATACACCCGAGGGTGCTCAAGAAAACGGTCGACAATGCTAATAGCTTCAATATTCTCGGAAATACCCCGCAAGCCAGGCAGCAGCGAGCACATGCCACGAATAATAAGTTTGATGTGGACACCGGCGTCGGAGGCTTCGTAAAGCTTCATCACCAGCTGGTTATCCACCAGATTATTGCACTTGAGAATCATCTCTGCGCGGTAGCCGGCCCGCGCATTGGCAATCTCCTGCTCAATCAGGTGCATCAGGCCTGGCCGGGTGCTGTGCGGGGACACCAGCAGCGTTCGATACCGCGGGCGCTTGTAGGTAAACTGCAGAAAATCGAACACATCGAAAATATCACGGCCAATGCTCTGGTCGTAAGTGAGCAGGGTGAAATCGGTGTATAGCCGGGCCGTTTTTTCGTTGAAGTTGCCGGTGCCAATATGGCTGTAGTAGCGGACCTGGCCTTCTTCGCGGCGTTCAATCAGCAACAGCTTGCTGTGCACCTTCAGCCCGGGAATGCCAAAAATCACATCGATGCCATTCTCCGTCAGACGTTGCGCCCAGCTGATGTTGGCCGCCTCATCAAAGCGCGCCGCCAGCTCAACCACGGCCAATACGCGTTTACCGTTTTGTACGGCGTTGACCAGAGCATCGATAACGCGTGACACCTTGGCCACCCGGTACAGGCAAATCTTGATGGTCGACACTGTGGGGTCCAGCGCCGCCGTTTTGAGCAAATCGATAATGTAGTCGAAAGGGTGATACGGGTAGTACAGAAACACATCGCATTCGCGGATGTTGTCGAACAAGCTGCCCGGATTATCCAGTCGCGGCAGACGAATGGGCGGCAAAGGCCTGAATTCCAGGTATTTGGGGCCCACGTTGGGGAACGACATGAAGTCTTTGGAGTTATGGTAGCGTCCGCCCGGAATCAGGCTGTCGTATTTACCAAAGCCAAAGCGCGAACATAGATAGTCCAGCAGTCGCTGCGGTATGGCGGCGTCATAAACAAAGCGCACAGCCTCTGCTTTGCGCCGCTGCTTGAGACTGGTCTCCATCTTGTCAATCAGGCTCTCGGTGATTCCCGGGTCGATTTCCAGCTCCGCATCACGGGAGAACTTGAAACAGTAGGCCGCCGCCTCATCAATATGAAAGACGCCGCGGAACATCTGCTGCAGGCAAAAGCGAATCACGTTATCAAGCGCGATAAATACTTTGCCCGAGCGGCCCTTGCGCTTGGGAATCTGCACAAAGCGGTCCAGCCGGTCGGTGGGCACTTCTACTACCGCGTAATTGTAGTCATCGCCCGAGCGGATATCTAACGCCAGGTATATGGACTCGTCATTCAAGGCAGGAATTGCCTGGCCATCACGCAGCAGAATCGGCTCTAACTCGGGCAGCACGGTGCGCGTAAAATACTCCTGCACAAAAGCGGCCTGCCCGGCATCCAGCTGGCGCTCGTTAACCATGTAAATCTGCCGCGCACGCAGGTCGCGCAGCACGATGTTGTAGGTTTTCTCAAACTGTTTTTGCAGCTCTACCACACGTTTCACAATGGCGCCGAGCAAATCCTTGGCACGCTGCTTGGACGTTGCGTCCGACACGGTAATCAGGCGCCGCACCTCCGCCACCCGAACGCGAAAGAACTCATCCATATTGTTGGAAAAAATCCCCAGATAGCGCAACCGCTCGATGACCGGCACGGATTCGTCGGCCGCTTCCTGCAGCACCCGGGAGTTGAACGATAACCAACTGATTTCCCGCGGGATAAACAGGCTCTCGTCGAGGTCCGCAAGCCGCCTTTGCAGGGAATTGTCGGGATCCGTCATGTATTCACCTGCACGCACGCAGCCTCAGAGGTCAAACTGCCAGTCTAGCGTGCCTGCAAGCCCAGTAAAGCCAATATGGGCCAGCACTTGATGAAACTTTTGTGACTGTCACTCAGGTGTAAAACCAGTAGGCTACAAAAATGGCGGCCACAATACCGGCGCCATCCGCCGCGAGGCCGCAGCCAAGGGCATGACGGGCGCGGCTTATACCCACCGCCCCGAAGTACACCGCCAACGTATAAAAGGTGGTCTCTGTTGACCCCTGCATGGTTGCGGCCAGCCGGCCCTGGAACGAATCAACGCCGTAGGTGTTCATAGTATCGATCATCATCGCCCGCGCGCCCGAGCCCGAAAGCGGCTTCATCAGTGCTGTCGGCATCGCATCCACCCAAAGTGTATCCAGCCCCAGTGACTCAACCCCGCCGCGCAGCAACGCCAGCAACAGGTCAAGCGCGCCGCTGGCTCGGAATACGCCAACGGCCACCAACATAGCCAGCAGGTAGGGAATAATCCCGATCGCGGTCTCAAAGCCCTGCTTCGCACCTTCGATAAACGTGTCATAGACATTCACCGCACGGCGATGCGCCACCCCCAGAAACAGGATGATCAAGCTCACGATCAACAAGTTGCTGATCAGGCTGGACTGGCGCTGCAGCTCCAATGCGCTGAGCGTGGAAAACCACCCTACCAGCGCCAGCAGCACCGCGAAAGCGCCCCCCAGGCAGCCCAGCACCACGGTGTCACGCAGATGGATACGCTGCACCCACGCGGTGACCAACAGGCCGGCCAGGGTTGAACAGCTGGTCGCAATCAATATGGGGATAAACACCGCGGCTGGGTCTGGCGCGCCAAGCTGCGCCCGATACAACAGAATTGTCACCGGAAATAGAGTTACCGATGAGGTGTTCAATACTAAGAACAGAATCTGCGCGTTAGTCGCGGTTTCCGGGTTTGGGTTCAGCGTTTGTAGATCCTTCATCGCCTTGATACCCAGAGGCGTTGCCGCATTATCCAGCCCGAGTATATTCGCCGACAGGTTCAGCGTCATCGAGGATATCGCCGGATGGCCGGCCGGAACTTCGGGCATCAGGCGGGTGAACAGCGGCGAGAGTGCGCGGGCCAGTCGATCAATGAGCCCGGAGGCCTCGCCTACGGCTACTACCCCAAGCCATAATGCCATCAGGCCGATCAAGCCGATAGCAAGCTCCACCGTCAGGCTCGCCATATCGAACAAGCTGGCCACCATGCGCTGGAATACCTCAGCATCGCCCGCTACCAGCCACTGCACCAAGGCACTGACAAAGGCCAGTAAAAAGAACCCGAGCCAGATACGGTGCAACATCAAATAGGCTGCCGCGTCAGGAAATCCACTACCCGGCCTGCGGTGTCCTGCGGGTGTTCTAACGGGAACAGGTGGCCGCCGGGTACGCTGCGTAACTCTGCAGCAGGCTGCAATCGCCCCCAGCGTTGCAGGCCACCGGCCGAGAGTATCTCCGAATCGTCGCCGCGCAGTCCCAACGTAGGCAGGCGCAAACGCAGCAGCCGGGGCCACACCAGCGGCAGGGAAGAATACACCGCCGCTTCCCAAGCTCCAGAATAAGCGAGTTCCCAGTCCCCTGAGACCGTTTGATGCACGCCGGCGTGGATATAGTCCCACAGTACGGCATCTGAAAAAGCGCTGAAGGCGCGCTTGTCGCGGTGAAAGCCGAAGGCCTGTTCCAGGCTGCTAAAACGCTGCGGGCGACGCAACGCTGTGCGCACCATGGGAATTTTAGGCAGGCGGCTGGACGGCGTCAGGTTGAGGCCAAGCGCAAGCCGGGTCGGCATAAAAACCGGGTCAAGCAATACCAGCCCCTGAAACAGTTCGGGCCGTTTGCGAGCGGCGAGCATCGCCACCACAGCGCCCAGTGAATGCCCCATCATCCACACTGGCTGCTGAAACTGATGCTCCAGAGTCGCAACAAGATCATCGGCAAACTGCGACCAATTCGCGCGTGCCGGGGCCGGCTCGCGCGACCATAAGGGTCGATGAAAAAAGTTACTCACCGCGTAGTGCTCCGTGAGCGGCTCTAACAGGCGGCGATAGCTGCCCGGTGGATAGCCATTGGCATGCGCAAACACCAGCGCCGCTCCCTGACCGCCAAACACTTTCAACCGCTCCTGCATGTTCCCGTGCACTCCTCGCCTACACTACTGTTTGCTGGCGCCAGCCTAATGTAAAACCGCGCACTTGTCCTGCTCCGCAGCGCGCCTTACCATATTCTGTTATTTACCCAAACAAGGAGTTGCTGATGAAAACCCGTGCCGCTGTTGCTTTTGCCGCAGGCCAACCACTAGAGGTTGTCGATGTCGACCTTGAGGGGCCACAAGCTGGCGAAGTGCTGGTAGAGATGATCGCTACCGGCATCTGTCACACCGATGCCTTTACGCTATCGGGCGATGACCCGGAAGGTGCGTTCCCGGCCATACTCGGCCATGAGGGTGCTGGTATTGTCCGCGAAGTAGGCGCCGGCGTGAAATCGCTGAAGCCTGGGGATCACGTGATTCCGCTCTACACGCCGGAATGCCGGGAATGCAATTTCTGCCTCAACCCAAAAACCAATCTGTGCCAAGCCATTCGCGAAACCCAAGGGCGCGGCGTAATGCCCAACGGCAGCAGCCGCTTTTCTCTCGATGGCAAAACCCTGTTGCATTACATGGGCTGTTCTACTTTTTCCAACTTCAGCGTGATGCCAGAAATCGCCCTGGCCAAAGTGCGTGAAGACGCCCCCTTCGACAAAATCTGTTACATCGGCTGTGGTGTGACCACCGGCGTCGGTGCTGTTGTTTACCGCGCCAAGGTGGAACCGGGCAGCAACGTGGTGGTATTTGGCCTTGGCGGAATTGGCCTCAACGTACTACAGGGCGCGCGCATGGTGGGCGCTAACCGTATCATCGGCGTGGACTTGAACCCGGATCGCGAAGCGCTGGGCCGCAAATTCGGCATGACTGACTTTATCAATCCCAAGCAAGTTGCCAACGTCGTTGAAGCTATACTGGAACTGACCGGCGGCGGCGCTGACTACAGCTTTGAGTGCATCGGCAACGTGGATGTTATGCGTCAGGCTCTGGAGTGTTGCCACAAAGGTTGGGGCGAGTCATATATCATCGGCGTGGCCGGCGCCGGTAAGGAAATTGCCACACGGCCTTTCCAGCTGGTGACAGGCCGCTCATGGCACGGCGTTGCTTTCGGTGGCGCGCGCGGCAGAACTGATGTCCCGCAAATTGTTGACTGGTACATGGATGGCAAAATCAATATCGACGATTTGATTACCCACACCATGCCACTTGGCGACATCAACAAAGGCTTTGATCTGATGCACAGCGGCCAGAGCATCCGCTCCGTCGTGATCTACTGAGGGCCGCTTGATGACTGTAGAAATTATCGCGGAACATCGCATCTTTGGCGGCCGTCAGCTGCGCTTTCAGCACCGTTCAGAAGCGCTGAGCTGCACGATGCAGGGCGCTGTTTACCTGCCGCCGCAGGCTGAACAGGGGCCCGTGCCGCTGCTCTATTGGTTATCAGGGCTCACCTGCACAGAAGAGAACTTCATTCAGAAAGCCGGTGCCCAACGCTATGCTGCAGAGCATGGCTTGGCCATTGTCTGCCCCGATACCAGCCCTCGCGGCGAAGGCGTGCCCGATGACCCGGAGGGTGCTTGGGACTTCGGGCTCGGGGCCGGGTTTTACGTCAACGCCACCCAGGCGCCGTGGCAACAGCATTACCAAATGTACGACTACGTCACCGCAGAGTTACCCGCGCTGGTGGCCGCCAACTTCCCGGTCCAGGCTGAGCGCTGTGCGGTGTCTGGGCACTCGATGGGCGGGCATGGCGCCTTGATGGTGGCCTTGCGCAACCCCGGGCGCTTCGCCTCTGTGTCGGCCTTCTCGCCCATTGTGGCACCCAGCCAATGCCCTTGGGGGGTCAAAGCGTTGGGGCACTACCTTGGATCAGACCGCGCCACGTGGCAGCAGTACGACACCTGCGAACTCATTCGAGCCGGCGCGCAGGCCATTCCCATGTTGGTTGACCAAGGCGCTGCAGATACGTTTCTGGAGTCACAACTTAAAACACCGCTACTGCAGCAAGCCTGCGCTGAAAGCGGTTTTCAGGCCACTATTCGCCTGCAACCCGACTACGACCACAGCTACTACTTTGTCTCAAGCTTTATTGGTGGCCATATCGCTTTCCACGCCGCAGCACTGGCCAACGCTTAAGCTGTTCAGTGCACGCCCGCCGGATACAGCAAGCTGGACCAGCTGCGGCGCTCGAAAGGCTTCCAGCCGTTTAGCGGCTGCGCCAGCCTGTCCGCCACCAGGTACCAAATAGCCGGATTAAAGGTCATGCCACAATGGCTGCCACGCACCTCAATATTCTGCGTGCGCGCGTGGCCATCGCGCTGCAAAGTGGTCTGCCAATTCACCACCCCATCGCCACGGCTGTAAATCGCTGTGGTGGGCACCGGCGGAGCCAAGTGCAGAATGCCCTCATCGATGGGCAGCTCGTCTGGCGGATTCAATGCAGTAAACAGTCGCGCCGGGTACGAGGCAATCATGCGTCCCTCGCCGAACGGGCTGCCGAGAGAAATCACCTGCCGCACGCGGTCAGGAAACTGCCGGGCAAGTTCACGCGCAAATATGCCGCCCAAGCTGTGCCCAACGAGGGAAATAGGCCCGTCATAACGTTCGGACAAAAATGTCATGCGGGCTTCCAGGCTTTCCAGCACGCCTTCCCGAGGGCCCAGATTGCGGCCCAGCCCCCAGCCATGCACGGCATAACCCAGCCCGGTGAGATACCGCCGAAAACCCGCATTGTAGCCATCCGCGCCAAGGAAGCCGGGCAACACCATCACCGGATGGCCATCACCGCGCGGGGCCTTATTCAGCAGCCGGCGAGTCAAACGTAAAGACACCACTTCCACAACCGCCCGATGTGCCTCCGTCAACGCCAGTAGAGCAGACGGCGGCGGCACCAAAGGCTCCACCGACACTGGCGCATTGTGCTCCAAGGCTTGCATTGCCGTCATACTCTCCTGCCCCTGCGAGCGCCTTATACCGGGCCACTTGCATAATAAGAATGCCGCGGAGGAGGATAGCGTATCTTTCTGGCCGGGGGGAAGCCCCGGCCCAGCAGGCTTACAAGCGGGATATTTCCCGGTCCAGCTCATACTGGCGAGAAGTGACGTAGGACTCCATCGCCTCAACCCGGCGCAGTGCCGCATCTAACCGTTCGCGGGCGCGGCGCAGGCGAACACTGCCCGGCTCACTGTAGCGGAACACTTTGCGCGGGCGATAGTCGTGATACCGCTCGTCATACTCCATGCCCACCCCAGGTTCGGGATCGTTGCCCGACGCGCGAGAGTGGCCCGATGCAGCCGCCTGCATCGGCCTTGGAGCCAGTACCAGCCAAGCGCCCAAGTAGGCCCAGAATGCGAGCGTGCCAGTGAACAATAGCGCTGCTACCCAGAGCAGACGCACCACCCAGTGGGCAATGTCGAAGTGATCTGCCAGCCCCGCGCAAACGCCGGCAATACGGCGGCTACGGACGCTGCGATACAGGTTCATCCCCCAGCCACCCGCTCGGCGCTGGCGAAAGCCACGCTCCGCCGTTCGCCAGTCAGGTCCTTTACTACTGTGCTCAGATTGATATCGGTTCGGCATAACGCTACTCCTCGCCGCGCGGCTGGCGGTCGGTTTGCTCCCGCCAGGTACGGTGATCTGCATCCAGAATCGTTTCCAGGGCACCAATCCTGTCAGTCAGCTTGTCCACAGTAGCCAACAATTCTTCCATATCCTGACGGTCAGTGGCGGTCAGACTCTGCGATGACCGCCTCACACTGCGGTAATGCATCGTGATCCAGATTGGGGCCACGATGACCAAGAATAAAATCGTCGGCACAAACATGAATTGCCAAAATTGCATGAGCAATGTCCTCAGACAGTGAACGGGGCC